>NZ_JADPKF010000027.1:0-102595 GCF_023073815.1 Bradyrhizobium sp. 157
CTTGCGTGAGGCTCTGCCCGGCCCATCCGGGTAACCCTCGCACTCGCATCGAGGGTGAGTCGCCTCCGCATCGGAAGAGGGACATACGGTCTGAGGAGCGCATCTTCGCGCGTCTCGAAGGATGAATGGCACGAGCTCGGCCACATGGTCCGAGACGGCGCTAGAGCGCCTCCTCACCATGAGGGGCGCGCTTTTGCAGTCACAAAAAATGCCCGGTCGAGACCGGGCATTTTCGTCATATGCTTGTCGCACTCAATACAGCGGGAAGCGCTGCGGATAGCCGCCCATGTCCGACGGCGGGTTGAGCGGCTGGCGATCGATCGGCCGGTTGAGATTTTCGCGCGCGAACGACGGATATCCGAGATCCGGCGGGAAGGCGTAGTCCTGGAACTTGCGGTCGCCCGGCAGCACTTCGGTGCCGGCATCGAGCCAGGAGCGGGTGGTGACGTAGACGCGGGTGCGCGGGCCCTGCTGGTACGACCGGTTGGGACCGTTCGGGCCGTAATAGGGCCGGCCGTCGCGGTCGTATTGCTGCCTGGACTGGGCGTCGGCCGAGGTCGTGCCATTAGCGACGAGGGCGGCCGCGGCAAGCAACATCGCGAGCTTGCTCGCAGCAGGGAATTTTCGGGTCATTGCATCCTCGTCATTGTCCGCCCGTGACGGGCTGGCGGATCGTCAAATCTGATTGCGTGCATTGTAGCCGTGGCAAGACCATCGTCGCTAGGTCAATTGCGCCACACCGCGCCGGAATAATGCGGTGCGAAGCGAAAAAGTTTCATGAAAACAAGTGTCTTGGCCGCTTGTTGCCACAATTGTGAGGGGCGGCGATAACAACCGCGCCGCCAGCGGGCTTAAAGAGTGCCGCGCAGCCGCGGGTTATCGGCTCCGGTTACCCAATCCGCTGACAAGGCCGGCGCGCCTGACGCCGCACAATCGCTGCGCCTGACTTCGTCGCGGGCGAACAATTCCGTAAGTTTCGTATCGTTGCCGGCCGAAAGCAGGACCAGCCGGTTCAGCATGCAGCCGATCGCGGCGCGGCGGGCCGGCACATTCTCGCCCAGGCATGACCAGCCCGAGAGACGGAATTTCGGCTCATCGATGTGTTTGAAAAATCGGAGGCATGCGCTGGCGGCCTCCGTGCCGCCGACCGGGCGAAACAGCGTCACCGCGCCGAACTTGCTGTCAATGATCCCTGCAGCTTCCAACTCGCGCGGGCCAGCCGGGTCCATCCTTGCGGCGAGGTAGCCGGCCGCCGAGCCGACCTGATCGATCTCTTCGCCCGGACGATAGATTTCGAGTTCGGCGACTGGCGTGCCGCCGAGCCCGCTCCAGCGGAACACGTCCTTGCGACCACCCTCGGGGTGCCGAAAAACCTCGTAAGTCTCTATCTTGCCTGGAAAAATGAACTGGCTTACGGCGAACGCCGGCGCCGTGCGTCCGGCCTCGCTCCAAGCTTTGGGCGAGGTCTCCATCGCCGTGATATCGGGCAAATGCTGCCATAGCGCGATACCGCCAATGGCCATCAGCGCCAGCGTCATCAGATAGGCGCAGAGCCGTGCCAGCGTACCGCAGACCTCGTCCGCGAAGCTCACCAGCGCCGGGTGAATTGTCGTCCTATAATGGGAATCGGCCGAACCGGCCGGAAACGAATGCATCAAACGCCCAAACACAACCGCCAAACGTTGTCATATCGGCGTTTCTCGCATAGAAGCGCTGCCTTCTCCCTTTCCGCTTGAGGCGGCAGGGCGGCATTTTTCCTCGGAGAGTGAACGATGGGTTACAAAGTCGCTGTCGTCGGTGCGACCGGCAATGTCGGGCGCGAAATGCTCAATATTCTCGACGAGCGCAAATTCCCCGCCGACGAGGTCGTGGTGCTGGCCTCGCGCCGCAGTGTCGGCGTCGAGGTGTCCTATGGCGACCGCACGCTGAAGGTCAAAGCGCTCGAGCATTACGACTTCTCCGACGTCGACATCTGCCTGATGTCGGCAGGCGGTTCGGTGTCGAAGGAATGGTCGCCCAAGATCGGCGCGGCGGGTGCGGTCGTGATCGACAATTCGTCGGCCTGGCGGATGGACCCGGACGTGCCGCTCATTGTGCCGGAAGTGAACGCGGACGCGGCCGCGGGCTTTGCCAAGAAGAACATCATCGCCAATCCGAACTGCTCGACCGCGCAGCTCGTGGTGGCGCTGAAGCCGCTGCACGACAAGGCCACCATCAAGCGGGTCGTGGTCGCGACCTATCAGTCGGTCTCGGGCGCCGGTAAGGATGCGATGGACGAATTGTTTTCGCAGACCAAGGCGGTCTACACCAACAGCGAACTGATCAACAAGAAATTCCCCAAGCGTATCGCCTTCAACGTCATCCCCGAGATCGACGTGTTCATGGAGGACGGCTACACCAAGGAAGAGTGGAAGATGATGATGGAGACCAAGAAGATTCTTGATCCCAAGATCAAGCTTTCCGCCACCTGCGTGCGGGTGCCGGTGTTCGTCGGCCATTCGGAGGCCGTCAACATCGAATTCGAGAATCCGATCACGGCCGATGAAGCGCGCAACATCCTGCGCAACGCGCCGGGGTGCCTCGTGATCGACAAGCACGAGCCCGGCGGCTACGTCACGCCCTACGAGGCGGCCGGCGAGGACGCTACCTATATCAGCCGCATCCGCGAGGACGCGACGGTGGAGAATGGCCTGGTGCTGTGGTGCGTCTCCGACAATCTGCGCAAGGGCGCAGCCCTGAACGCGGTGCAGATCGCCGAATCCCTGATCAACCGCAAGCTGATCACCGCAAAGAAGAAGGCGGCGTAAGCTTGGATTTGTAAGGTGGGCAAAGGCGCATTTGCGCCGTGCCCACCAATCCTGTTCATTGCGTTCGAGAGATGGTGGGCACGTTTCGCTTTGCCCACCCTACACGACTACGCCGCGTCCCGCACGCTGCGGAACTCCTTCGCCGCCTGGTCGAGCACGAACAGCGAGCCCTCGGCGACGCCGAAATAAGCGCCGTGCAATTCCATCTCGCCGCGCTCAACGCGAGAGCGCACGAACGGGAAGGTCATCAGGTTTTCGAGCGAGCGGAAGATCGCGGCTTTCTCGATCCTGATCGTGAACTCCTGCATCGTCTCATGCTCGCGCTGTTCTACCACCTCGCCCGGTTTGATGAACATCGCCATCCAGCGGCCGATGAAGTCGCCCGGCGACAGCGGGTCGATCTTGTCGATGAAGGCGCGGATGCCGCCGCATTGGGCATGGCCGAGCACGACGATGTGCTTGATGCGGAGCACGTTGACCGCATACTCCAGCGCCGCGGAGACGCCATGGGCGCCGCCGTCGGGCTGATAGACCGGCACCAGGTTGGCGACGTTGCGCACCACGAAGAGCTCGCCGGGGCCGGCGTCGAAAATCACCTCCGGCGAGACGCGGGAATCGCAGCAGCCGATCACCATCACGGCGGGCGACTGGCCGCGCTCGGAGAGTTCCCGGTAGCGCGTCTGCTCAGTCGGCAGCCGCTGTGAGGTAAAGGCCCGGTAGCCATCGAGCAGATGTTGCGGGAATGAGGTCATGGTGCCATGCCTAACCATAAGCCGATGACGGGAACAAGGCTTTCAGGCGACCGCATGAGGTGATATCGCGGGGGCCTGAAAAAGCAACCGGGAAACCAGCCATGATCCGTCCGCGCCGCAGCCTGTTGTTCATGCCGGGATCTAACGCGCGGGCGCTGGAAAAGGCGCGCAACCTGCCGGCCGACGGCATTATTCTCGACCTCGAGGATTCAGTGGCGCCGGACGCCAAGGCAATGGCCCGCGACCAGATCGCCAAGGCGATTGCCGCCGGCGGGTTCGGCAAGCGCGAGGTGCTGATCCGGGTCAACAGCCTCGATACGCCATGGTGGGTCGAGGACGTCACCATGGCCGGCAAGGCACGGCCCGACGGCATTCTGGTTCCCAAGATCTCCACCGTCGACGATCTCAACGCGATCGCGAATCGCCTCAGCGACGTCAACGCGCCCACCTCGATCCGGGTCTGGGCCATGATCGAAACCGCGCGTGCGGTGCTGGACGCCGACAAGCTCGCCGCGGCATCGAGGGATTCCGAAACCCGGCTTGCGGGATTCGTGTTCGGGCCGAACGACATTTCGCGGGAAACACGAATCCGCATGCAGCCGGGCCGCGCGGCGATGATCCCGATGATCACGCACTGCATCCTGGCGACGCGCGCGCACGGCCTGGAAATTCTCGATGGCCCCTACAGCGACATCAGCAACATCGACGGCTTTGCGACCGAATGCGCGCAAGGCCGCGATCTCGGCTTCGACGGCAAGACGCTGATCCATCCAAGCCATATCGAGGCCTGCAACGCCATTTTCACGCCGCCGGCCGAGGAGGTCGAGCAGGCGCGCAAGATCATTGCGGCTTTCGAGAAGCCGGAAAACGCCTCGCGCGGGGCAATCCAGCTCGAGGGGCGGATGGTGGAACGACTGCACGCCGACATGGCGCAGCGAACGATTGCGATTGCCGACGCAATCGCGGCCATGGGGCATTAGTTGCGCTTCAGGCTCAGGATGCTGGCGATCGCGACGAAATCCGGCGGACCGCCCTTGGCGCCCGCGAACTTGGCATCGATACCATGAGAATCCCTGCACCCCGCCTCGGTGAGACGATGTCCGGCCGAGATTCTGTCTGAAGGCAGCGTGGCGCCGCTCGCGTCACGTACCCGGAAGAACAGCAGGATCGCCAGCGCGCAAAGAACTGCGATCGAGATGTGCAGCCAAGTGAAGCGCGACATTTTCATCAACGCGCGACGAGGCAAAAGGTGCCGGCCCAAGGGGAGAAG
This sequence comes from Bradyrhizobium sp. 157, assembly GCF_023073815.1. NCBI lineage: Bacteria > Pseudomonadati > Pseudomonadota > Alphaproteobacteria > Hyphomicrobiales > Nitrobacteraceae > Bradyrhizobium > Bradyrhizobium sp. 157. Next base: position 4,830 of record NZ_JADPKF010000027.1, read on the forward strand.
GAAGAAAGTTGCCCTTATTTGCCGTACCTTTCGGCCGCCCAGGCATACAGGCTGCCCGGAATGGGTTTCTCTCCGCCGCGGCCCTTTGGCGAGATGTGCAGGCCGATGATTTCGGGGGCGGCGAGCAGCGCCGAAAAATCTGTCGGCTCGAAGAACAGCTTTGGCTCGGCGTGCACCGCATAGAACGACTGCTTCGGCAGCGCGTGCTGCAATTCGTTGGCGCGGCGCGCGAGCGCGGTGAGTGCAGCTGGGCCGTAGATAGCGACGCGAATATCGGAGAGACGGCTCGATCGGCGACGCAACTGCCGCAGCATGAAGGTGAGGCGATGGCGAAGCGCCAGCCAGTCCGGCGTCAGGTCCTCCTGCTCGATTAATTCCTCAAACGCCCGCACGATCGGATCGTTCGCAGGCAGGTACAAAACCGAGTTGCCGAGCTGGCGCCGGCGCTCCCACGCGAAATAAGGCTTGGCCGGATCGATCTCGACCGGCTTGAGCAGCAGCACGTCGGCATCGAGCCACAATCCGGCACGCTCAGCCATAAGCCGCATGCGGAAGAAATCGCTGAACTGCAAAATGGTCCAGTCGCGCCAGCTTCCATCAGGCTCGGGCGGGCGCAGCCGCTCGGAAAAGGAGTGCGGCAGGATCGCTTCGGCCTCGGCGTTGCCGACGCCGTCGGGCAGGCCGGGGAGGGGATCGAAACTGTAGATGGTGACCTTGTGGCCGGCGGCGACCTGCGACCTGAGGCAGATCAGTCGCAGCCCGTCGAGGGGGCCGTGCCAGAAGGTGACGACGTCCGGCCGCATCCGCGCCGCCTCCTTACCTAACGAAAGAGCCCCGATCTGGTCGGGGCTCTCGTAGCATGATCAGGCCCAGGCGCGCTCTTTCTTCAGCTTCGCCTCGTAATCGTCGATCGACGATTTCTTTTCCATGGTGAGACCGATGTCGTCGAGGCCGTTCATCAGGCAATGCTTGCGGAACGGATCGATCTCGAACTTCACCTTGCCACCGTCGGGGCCGCGGATTTCCTGGTTGGGAAGATCGACGGTCAGCGTGGCGTTCGCCCCGCGCTCGGCATCGTCGAACAATTTGTCGAGGTCTTCCTGGGTGACGCGGATCGGCAGAATGCCGTTCTTGAAGCAGTTGTTGTAGAAGATGTCGCCGAATGAGGTCGAGATCACGCAGCGGATGCCGAAGTCGAGCAGCGCCCACGGCGCATGCTCGCGGCTGGAGCCGCAGCCGAAATTATCGCCGGCGACCAGCACCTTGGCGTTGCGATAGGCCGGCTGGTTGAGCACGAAGTCCGGGTTCTCGCTGCCGTCGTCCTTGTAGCGCTGTTCCGAGAAAAGGCCCTTGCCAAGGCCGGTGCGCTTGATGGTCTTCAGGTACTGCTTCGGGATGATCATGTCGGTGTCGACATTGATGATCTTCAGGGGCGCCGCGACGCCTTCCAGTGTGGTGAACTTTTCCATCGATCGCTTCCCGGTTGAAAAGATGGGACGGACCGGTGATTTATCGCGAATATGGTCCGGGCAAAAGGCCAATTTGCGCATAGGCCGCCTGTTTTGGCGCGAACCGGCCTAGTCTGCGGCGGCCTCGATCGCCTCCATGTCGGCATCCGACAGTCCGAAATGGTGCCCGATCTCGTGGATCAGGACGTGGCGGACGATATGGCCCAGCGTTTCCTCATGCTCGGCCCAGTAGTCGAGGATCGGACGGCGGTACAGCCAGATCATATTGGGCAGGCGGCCGATATCGTCGTTGCTCTGCTGGGGCAGGCCGACGCCCTGGAACAGGCCGAGCAGGTCGAACTCGCTCTGCGCCTGCATTTCGTCGAGGACTTCGTCGGTCGGAAAGTCGTCGACGCGGATGATCACGCCCTGGCACAGGGTTCGAAACGTCTTTGGCAGGCGCTCGAACACCTCATGCGCCATGGCTTCCATGTCGGCGAGGGAGGGGGCTTTTGCTTCGGTCCACATCACGACGTATTTAGCGTGTGTTGTACCCGGGCGCATACAGGTTTTGCGAGTTGACCTCGGCGCTCCAATCGGAGACCGTGCGGGCATTATCAGGCGTGGGTGGACTTCAGATGAAGCGGATTGTGACGGTCGCAATGTGGGCTGCCTTTGCCGGGCTCTTGCTTCCCGGCACCATGGCGCAGGCCCAGTCGGCATCGCCGGAACTGCGGGTCGCGCCGGCGCCGAAGGCGGTCGTCACGGATGTGTCGGCGCAACGCCGGCGTCCGTTGCGGCGTGTGCCGATCTATCGGCAGGAATGGGCACCTGACGTCTATCCGCGCTACAACCCCGGGCCGAACGCCGTGCGCGATTGCACCGCGCATTATGCGCAGGAATACCGGCCGAGCGGCACGGTGATCACCCCGCGCATGAACTGCTGGTGGCGACCGGGCTAGATGCCCTTCTCTTTTTTGTGTCGAGCATTTTCTGACAGGTACCGAGTCGCGCTCTGTGCTGACGACGGTCTGCACAAACTGCTTACGTGAGATCGCTCAAGCAGCATCCATTCATGTTCGTGGCGCATTCTTCATATTCGTGGCGCGCTCATTCACACCTCATTCAAGTCACTTGCTTCAGTCTGTGCACGTGTCGCGGCGATGCCGTTAGTTGATGCAAGCCATTCGGCGCAGACGTGCATCCGACGACCCGAGGAGACTGGATATGCAGGTAGTGAAGGTTTTTGGGCTTGCGGCCGTTGGCGCCTTGCTGGCGTTTGCCGCTCCGGCCGAGCGCGCCAATGCGCTGTCGCTCAGTAATCCCGGCGCCGCCGCGGCGGTTCAGGAGGATGCTAGGTTGGCGACGACGGAAGTGCATTGGCGACATCACCGCTACCACCACCATCATCATCATCGGTGGCATCGCTGGCACCACCACCATCATCGCTATCACCACCATCATCACCGTCACTGGCACCGCTGGTGATTGCGGCAGCTTAGAGCGGATTTCGAACAGGCCCGCTTTCTGCGGGCCTGTTTTCGGCTCAGCGCCGCCATGAAACTGCGATATTGGTGCGCGTTATCTGACCCTGGGATCAGCAGGAGGAGACCGTCATGAAGAGCTTGATCGGGGCAGCCATCGTCGGAGGCGCGCTCGCGATTGCCGGCCCGGCAGCCATCGATCCGGCGGCCGCCGCGCCGAAAGCGAAGCTACAAACCGCCGGCACATCCGATGCGACCGATCTCAGCGCGCATCGCTACCACCGGCGCTATCGCCCCTATGGTTATTATCGTTCATATTACCGCCCCTACTACTCGCCCTATTATTACGGGCGGCCCGCTTACTACCGGCCGTACCCCTACGATGCGCCGGCACCGTTCACGTTCGGCATCGGGTTTGGGCCGTTGTGGTGGTGAGACGATAGGTCGCAAATTGCACGACGTCTCTCAGCGACGCGTTCATGTTCGGCCTCCACGCATTCATGGCTCATTCACTTGGTCTTTCCTAACGTCATGGCTGGGAGCGACCGCAAAGGGACGCGACGGGGCCAACCGCAGTGCGGCCCAAGGCGCCGTCGCCGGTTAGGGAGGATTCATCCATGTCGATATCGGATCCCGGACGCGGCCTTGTCCGTTGTCTGGGCGTTACGGCTGCGGCGGTATTCGCGCTCGCAGCGGCATCGCAACAGCGCGCCGAGGCGCTTTCGCTAGCAACCCCCGGCACGGCGCCGTCAGCGAAATTCGCAACCGACGGACTGACGACCGAGGTTCAACATCGCGGTGGGATGGGCGGCGGCGGTATGGGCTTTCGCGGTGGCGGCGGCGGTGGCGGTTTCCATGCGGGCGGCTTCCGCGGTGGCGGCGGCGGTTTCCATGGTGGCGGCTTCCGCGGCGGCGGGGCGGCATTTCATGGTGGCGGCTTCCGTGGTGGCGGCGCGGCCTTTCACGGCGGTGGGTTCAGAGGCGGCGGGATGGCGATCCATCGTGGCGGTTTTCGTGGGGCGCCCGCCTTTCATGGCGGCGGACACCGCTTCGTACATCGTCACGCGTTCCACCGGCCGCACTTCCACCATCGGCCGCACTTCCACCACCGGCGGCACTTCCACAGCCGCTTCTATCTCGCACCGGCCTTCTATGCATACCCGGCCTACTATCCGGCCTACTATTATCCGCGGCGCTGCCGCGTGGTCTTGACCTATTATGGGCCGCGCAGGATCTGTCGTCCGTGGTGGCGTCACCGGTATTATGCATACCGGTATTGGTAAGATCAGGCTGAAACGAAACAGGCGCCCGGTTCGGCGCCTGTTTTTCGAGCGGGGATTGGATCCCAATCAGCGCAATGCCGATCCTAGCCTTCCCAAGGCTTGATCTTCCACGGAGTGAGCTTCTCCATCCGCCACTGCTGCCAGTGCTCCGGCGGCCAGTGACTGAGGCGCGAGGCTTCCTTGGTGGCGACAGGCTGCAGGTCGACGATGCGCGGCGTCGTGCGGCGCCGCACCTGCCGCGTCGCCTCGCTTATCATATCGATAAATTCTGCTTTGTCCGTCACGGCCAAAAGTCCCTCGCGAAAGCGCTTCGCAAGGGACCAGTGTGCGCTTTGCCTGTTAACGGGCCGTTTCCGGAACGTCTCGCTATCTAGACAAAGGAAGCGTTAACGCCATTCCCGAACGTCGACGAAGTGTCCCGCGATCGCCGCAGCCGCAGCCATCGCGGGCGACACCAGGTGGGTGCGGCCCTTGAAGCCCTGGCGGCCCTCGAAATTGCGGTTCGAGGTCGAGGCGCAGCGCTCTTCCGGCGCTAGTTTGTCCGGGTTCATGGCGAGGCACATCGAGCAGCCCGGCTCGCGCCACTCGAAGCCGGCCTTGATGAAGATCTTGTCGAGGCCTTCGGCTTCCGCCTGCTCCTTCACGATGCCCGAGCCCGGCACGATCATCGCGTTGACGTTGGCATTGACCGTCTTGCCTTCTGCGATTTTCGCCGCCGCGCGCAGATCCTCGATGCGGCCGTTGGTGCAGGAGCCGATGAAGACGCGGTCGAGCTTGATGTCGGTGATTTTCGTCCCCGCCGTCAGGCCCATATACTTCAGCGCGCGATGTTTTGAGAGCCGCTTGGCCTCGTCCTCGATCTTGTCGGGATCGGGCACGAAGCCCGAAATCGAAACCACGTCCTCGGGCGAGGTGCCCCAGGTTACGATCGGCGGCAGCTTTGCCGCATCCAGCCGGATCTCGTGATCGAAATGCGCGCCGTCATCCGAGCGCAGCTTTTCCCAGTAGCGCATCGCGGCGTCCCAGTCGGCGCCCTTCGGCGATTTCGGACGTCCCTTGAGGAACTCGAACGCCTTCTCGTCGGGCGCGACCAAACCGGCGCGGGCGCCGCCTTCGATCGACATGTTGCAGACCGTCATGCGGCCTTCCATCGTCAGCGCACGGATCGCATCGCCGGCATACTCCAGCACATAGCCGGTGCCGCCGGCGGTGCCGATCTCGCCGATGATTGCCAGAATGATGTCCTTGCCGGTGACGCCGTCGGGCAATTTGCCGTCGACCACCGCACGCATGTTCTTCGCCTTCTTCTGGATCAGCGTCTGCGTCGCGAGCACGTGCTCGACCTCTGACGTGCCGATGCCGTGCGCCAGCGCGCCGAACGCGCCGTGGGTGGAGGTGTGGCTGTCACCGCAGACGATGGTGGTGCCGGGCAGGGTAAAGCCCTGCTCGGGGCCGATCACGTGCACGATGCCCTGGCGCTTGTCGAACTCGTTGTAATATTCGATGCCGAATTCCTTCGCGTTCTCCGCCAGCGCCTTGATCTGCTCGGCGCTCTCAGGATCGGGATTGGGTTTTGTGCGGTCGGTGGTCGGCACGTTGTGGTCAACGACGGCGAGCGTCTTCTCCGGTGCGTGAACCTTGCGCCCGGTCGCGCGCAGGCCTTCGAACGCCTGCGGCGAGGTGACCTCGTGCACCAAATGGCGATCGATATAGAGCAGGCAGGTGCCGTCCTCGGCTTCGTGCACCAGATGGTCGTTCCAGATCTTGTCGTACAGCGTGGTCGGTTTGGACATGAGCGTAAGCTCCAAAAGAAATTCTGTGTGAGCGGTTAGGCGCGAAGCGTGCAAGCAACAGACGTCAGCAGCAGCATCAAGCTGCGCGCGTAAGCTCGGACGTGGCCGACGTCGCGAACCGTCCAAAGAAGCGGCCAGGCAGCCGCGAGCGATCGTCGATGACGACGAGCTGGGCGGTGCCGAAGGCGGCGCTGGTGCGATCTAGAACCATTCCAGTCTCATATCACATGGCACATCTAAGTGCGATATGCGTTTGTTGCCACTGTCATTGCGAGGAGCGTAGCGACGAAGCAATCCATCTGTCCCCGGGCGGAAAGGTGGATTGCTTCGCTGCGCTCGCAATGACGCGGAGGCGCAACAAAAAAGCGCGGGGCAAAACCCCGCGCTTTTGTCGCATCCCTTGCGGGAGAACGTTACTCGCCGACGGCCGCGGCGCGGTCCTGCTTCTCAACGATGCGGGCCGACTTGCCGCGCAGGCTGCGCAGGTAATACAGCTTGGCGCGGCGCACCTTGCCGCGGCGCACCACCTTGATCGAGTCGATCATCGGCGACATCACCGGGAACACGCGCTCCACGCCTTCGCCGTAGGAAATCTTGCGGACGGTGAAGCTCTCGTTGAGCCCGCCGCCGGAACGGCCGATGCAGACGCCTTCATAGGCCTGCACGCGGGTGCGCTCGCCTTCGACCACCTTGACGTTGACGATCACGGTATCGCCGGGGCCGAATTCCGGGATCGACTTGGTCGCCGATAGTTTTTCGAATTGCTCTTTTTCGAGCTGTTGAATGAGGTTCATTGAAATCTCCATCGGCGGCGCGCCCAGCCTTTCGGGGGCTGCGCAAACGTCCATCTATCCTGCGCGTGTGCGGATTTGGCGCCCGTATAAGGCATCGGACCGCACTTGTCACCCGTCTGTCGTGCTTTTTGTGCCTTTTTGGCCGCCCCTCGCCGCCCATAAATCCGGTCGCCGCGCCCGGGTCAGGGCCTCGGCTTCGGCTTTTCGCCAAGCCGCCACCTTGGCGTGGTCTCCGGAGATGAGGACTTCCGGGATCGTCCGGCCCTCGAACTCCTGCGGGCGGGTGTATTGGGGGTATTCCAGTAGTCCCTCGGAAAAGCTTTCGTCTACGCCCGAGGCCTGCTTGCCCATCACCCCCGGCAACAGCCGCACGCAGGCGTCGATCAGGGCCATCGCGGCGATCTCACCCCCCGACAGCACGAAATCCCCGATCGAGACTTCCTCGAGGTTCCGCGCCTCGATCACCCGTTGATCGACCCCTTCGAACCGGCCGCAGATGATCAATGGCCCGGCCCCCGCAGCAAATTCGGCAACCATAGACTGGGTCATTGGCCGACCCCGCGGGCTCATCAGGAGGCGCGGTCGATTTTGATTTATGGCCGCGGCGTCGATCGCCGCGGCCAGCACGTCGGCCCGCAGCACCATGCCCGGGCCGCCGCCGGCCGGGGTGTCATCGACGCTGCGGTGGCGGTCCGTAGCGGAATCCCTGATGTCGCGCGCCTCCAACTCCCAAAGTCCGGAGGCCAGCGCCTTGCCGGCCAGGCTGACGCCGAGCGGCCCGGGAAACATCTCGGGGAACAGGGTGAGAACGGTGGCGCGCCAGGCGGTGGTCATGCGCCCTGCATCGCGCGTTAGGCGTCAGAAATCAAATTTGCAATATAGTTGACAAGGAAACTAATTTTGATAGTCTCCTAGTCAATTAATGGGACCGTCATGAGAAAAGCACGTCGTGTCAGCAACCTCGAAGACCATCTCGGTTACTGGCTCCGCTACGTCTCCAACCAGGTCTCCCACGCCTTCAGCCTCAAGATCGAGGCGCGTGGCGTGACGGTCGCCGAGTGGGTGATATTGCGCGAACTTTACGGGCGGGATTCCGTCGCGCCGAGCGCGCTTGCAGACCGGCTCGGCATGACGCGGGGCGCGATCTCAAAACTTGCCGACCGGCTCCAGGCCAAGATGCTGGTAACGCGCACGGCCGGCAAGGCCGATCGCCGCTATCAAGAACTGGCGCTCACGACAGCCGGCCGTGTGCTGGTTCCGGAACTGTCTGATCTTGCCGACCAGAACGACGCCGAATTTTTCGGAAACCTGAAATCAGCAGATCGCGCGACGCTTCAACGCATCATGCAGGAAATCGTGCGCCAGCGCGGCCTGCGCTCGGTGCCGATCGACTAGTTCATCCGCAATCCAACAGGAGAAACCATGCAAGAGAATGTCATCCGAATTATGCAGGAATGCACCGACGCATCGGATCATGAACGCATCAGCTTCCCCGAGGTGGTGATGAAATTGATGCAGGCAGGCGTCGAGCGCTATCATGCTGACCTGCTCCGCGCTGAGAAGATCTACTATCTGCCGTCGGGTGAATCGCATCGTGTTCAGGCCGCGCAAATAGAAGCAGTACCAGCGATGGTGTTCACTGCAGACGATGTTGCAGCCGCGGTGCGGGCGATCCAGAGGCGGCAGATCAAGTACCGTGAATTCTGCGAGCGCATCGCGCAGGCTGGGTGCGTCGGCTACATGGTGTCGCTCACGGGCCGTCGCGCGGTGTATTACGGCCGAAGCGGCGACAGTTACGTCGAGCCGTTTCCTGCGGCGGCCTGATCATCGCCTTCGATTTCCTGCGGTAGTTCGATCACCACGCGGCCATTGGCCAGATCGACTGTCGGCACGACTGCATTGGTGAACGGCAGCAGCATAGTGGCGCCTTGCGGAGGCGCGATCTCGATAATGTCGCCGGCCCCGAAATTGTGAATCGCAATCACTCGACCGAGCGGCTCGCCCGCGGCGTTGACGGCGGCAAGTCCGATCAGGTCGGCGTGGTAATATTCGCCCTCGTCGGTCTCAGGCAATTTGTCGCGGGCGACATAGAGCTCGAGTCCATTGAGCCGCTCGGCGTCCTCGCGGGTGGCGATGCCCTTCAGCGTCGCCACCAGATGGTCTTTGGCCTCGCGGACATGCGTCACCTCGAACTGGCGCGCGCCATCTTTGGTCATCAGCGGGCCGTATTGCTTTACGGCCAGCGGATCCTCGGTGAACGTCCACAGTTTCACCGCGCCGCGCACGCCATGCGCGGCACCGATACGGGCGACGCAAATCGGCGTTTTCACCGTCGCGCGCCGCTAAGCCTTACGCCTTCGCGGCGGCTTCGGCGCGGGCCTTGCGCTCCTTGCGCGGCACGGCCTTTTCCGGGTTGTTGCGGGCGGCGCGCTTGACGACACCGGCCGCATCCAGGAAGCGCGTGACGCGGTCCGACGGCTGCGCGCCCTTGGCGAGCCAGGACTTCACCTTGTCCATATCGAGCTTCAGCCGCGCCTCATTGTCCTTCGGCAGCAGCGGATTGAAATGGCCGAGGCGCTCGATGAAGCGGCCGTCGCGGGGAAAGCGCGAGTCGGCGACGACGACGTGATAGACCGGACGCTTCTTGGTGCCTGCGCGAGCGAGGCGGATAACGACTGACATTTAGTTCTCCTGTTGAATACGAAACTCAGTGATATGAACGATGTGAATCCCGTCATTGCGAGGAGCGAAGCGACGAAGCAATCCAGCTTGGTTCTTGGCGAAGAATGGATTGCTTCGCTTCGCTCGCAATGACGAAAGAGGTCATTTCTTCTTTCCCGGAAAGCCGCCGAGGCCCGGAAGCGTCGGCTTGCCGCTCAGCCCGGTAAGTCCCGGCAGATTCGGCAGTCCCTGGCGCAGGCCGGTGGGGAGATCCTTCGGCAAATTCGGCAGACCGCCGCCGGCGCCGCCCTGCATCTTGTCGGCGAGCGCTTTCATCTCCTCGGGCGCGGGCGGCTTCATGCCGCCGCCAAAGCCCATCGCCTGCGCGATACCGGCGAGGGGGCCACGCTTGCCCGAACCTATGGCTTTCATCATGTCGGCCATGTTCCGGTGCATCTTCAGGAGCTTGTTGACCTGCTCGACATTCTGGCCGGCGCCGGCGGCGATGCGCTTCTTGCGGCTGGCCTTCAGAATGTCGGGGTTCTTGCGCTCAGCCCGCGTCATCGAATCGATGATCGCTACCTGGCGCTTCAGAATCTTGTCGTCAATGCCGGCGGCCGCGATCTGGTTTTTCATCTTGGCGATGCCGGGCATCATGCCCATCAATCCGCTGATGCCGCCCATATTCGCCATCTGCAGCAACTGCTCGCGCATGTCGTTGAGATCGAACTGGCCCTTGCGCATGCGTTCCGCGGTGCGCGCAGCCTTCTCGGCGTCGATATTGGCGGCCGCGCGTTCGACCAGCGACACCACGTCGCCCATGCCGAGAATGCGGCCCGCAATGCGGCTTGGGTGAAAGTCTTCCAGCGCGTCGGTCTTTTCGCCGGTGCCGATCAGCTTGATCGGTTTTCCCGTGACCGCACGCATCGACAGCGCAGCGCCGCCGCGGCCGTCGCCGTCAACGCGCGTCAGCACGATGCCGGTGAGGCCGACGCGCTGGTCGAAGGCTCGCGCGAGGTTGACCGCGTCCTGGCCGGTCAGGGAATCCGCGACGAGCAGCACTTCATGCGGATTGGCGGTGGCTTTGATCTCCGCCGCCTCGCTCATCATCTCTTCGTCGAGCGTGGTGCGGCCGGCGGTGTCGAGCAGCACCACGTCGTAGCCGCCGAGCTTGCCGGCTTCGAGGGCGCGTTTGGCAATTTGCGCCGGCTTTTGCCCCGTTACGATCGGCAGCGTCGGAATGTCGAGGTCGCGCCCCAGCACGGCCAGTTGCTCCATCGCCGCCGGGCGGTAGATGTCGAGCGAGGCCATCAGCACCTTGCGCTTGTCGCGCTGGGTCATGCGGCGGGCGAGTTTTGCGGTGGTGGTGGTTTTACCGGAGCCTTGCAGGCCGACCATCATGATCGCGACCGGCGGCACCGCGTTGAGGTCGATAGTCTGGCCATCCGCGCCAAGGGTGGCGACCAGCTCGTCATGAACGATCTTGACGACCATCTGGCCGGGCGTGACCGACTTGACGACGGTGGCGCCGACCGCCTGCTCGCGCACGCGCTCGGTGAAGCCTCTGACCACTTCAAGTGCGACGTCGGCTTCCAAGAGCGCGCGGCGCACTTCGCGCATCGCGGCGTCGACGTCGGCCTCCGACAGCGAACCGCGGCCCGTCAGCCGATCGAGTATCCCACCAAGCTTTTCCGACAGATTGTCGAACAATGCCGTTGTCCTGTTGCTGCCCTTGCGGGCGCTGCGCCGATCCATTTCACTAATGTCATCACCCGCGAAGGCGGGTGATCCAGTATTCCAGAGCAACTCGCTTGAACCGAGAAGCTGCGGCGTACTGGATACCCCGCCTTCGCGGGTATGACGGTCAGGTATGTGCCTTGACGCCAAACGCCAAAACGATATTCCAAACACTTTCGCGCCCGAGGGCGCATCGCGCTGTCGGGCGTTGGCCTCCGGCCTCATGGGCCGGGCGGCGGGTCGAAAAGAACGTCTTTCCGAGAAAGTGCGCGCCTTAAACGCCTGGCAGGGACGAAAGTCAAGGAGAAACTAGGTCGAAATGCCCCAGGGTTGCCCGGCAAACCTTTGATATAGTTATCTTTTCCAAGACAAGGAGCTGCGGAAAGATGAATGCCCATTTCGCCGCAGGTTCCAAGTTGAACCTGCCCACGCCATATAGCACCCCATGTGCTTCGCCCTTTCCCGCGTTTTGTGAACCCCGTGCCCATCACCCGCCGCCGCGTCTTTGCAGTGCTCGCCGGAGCCGCCACGGCCGTCGGCGCGCCGTCTGTCTGGATCAGCAACATGAAGACCTATGAAGGCCCCGTCTCCGACCACTTCGACGGTACGCGCTTCTTTGATCCCGACGGCGTACCGCCAAAATCATTGGCAGAGGTGCTGCGCTGGCAGTTCGGCACTGACCGCAAGCGCGCGAACTGGCCGGATTGGCTGCCGAATGCGCACAGCGATACGCCGCCGCCGCGGGTTTCCGGCGACAAGGTGCGGCTGTCCTTTGTCGGCCATGTCTCCTGGCTGATCCAGACGCGGGATCTCAACATCCTCGTCGATCCCGTGTGGTCGCTGCGGGCCTCGCCAATTTCGTGGGCCGGGCCGCACCGGCACAACGATCCCGGCATTGCATTCGACGCGCTGCCCAAGATCGACGTCGTGCTGGTCTCGCATGGCCATTACGACCATCTCGACATTGCGACGCTGTCGAAACTTACCGAAAAATTCTCGCCGCGCGTGATCACGCCGCTCGGCAACGACATCACCATGCGCGATGCGGATGCGGCGATCAAAGCCGAGGCGTTCGACTGGCAGGATCGGGTCGAACTCGGCAACGGCATCGCGGTAACGCTGGTGCCGACGCGGCACTGGTCGGCGCGCGGCCTGTTCGATCGCAACAAGGCGCTGTGGGCGAGTTTTGTGCTGGAGACGCCGGCCGGCAAACTCTACATCGTGTGCGATTCCGGTTACGGCGAGGGCACGCATTTTCGACGCGTCGCCGAGCAGCACGGACCGCTGCGGCTGGCGATATTGCCGATCGGCGCCTATGAGCCGCGCTGGTTCATGAAGGATCAGCACATGAATCCGTCAGACGCGGTGAAGGCGTTCGCCGACTGCGGCGCCGAAGCGGCGCTGGCGCATCATCACGGCACGTTCCAGCTCACCGACGAGGCGATCGACGCGCCGGTGAATGCATTGGCCGACGCGCTGAAGGAAGCGAACATTCCGCCGGAGCGGTTCGCGGCGCTGAAGCCGGGGCAGGTTTACGAGATTTAACTTTCGTCGTCCCCGCGTCACTCGTTCGTGCCCCGGACGCAGCGCAGCGCGTTAGCGATGCGCTGCAGAGCCGGGGCCCATCTCGCCTCAAACAGTTCGGAAGTGAATGGGTCCCGGCTCTGCGGAGCAGCGTTGCCGGACGATGCTGCGCATCGCCTAGGCTGCACCGCGTCCGGGACACGAGGGGGCGTTATTCCTTGCCCTTGATCGCCCAGGACACATGCACCGTCACCGAGAGCGTCTCTTCACCTTGCGCCACCGGTGCGCCGGCCGCCATCGGGGTTGCCATCTTGCCGCGGAAGATCGGCGTGGGTGCGCCTTCCTCGGTAATGTTGATGGCCTCGCCGAGCGTCGCGCCGGCAGCCTTGGCGTAAAGCTCCGCCTTGCGGCGGGCATCGGCGACTGCCTTCTCGCGGGCCTCGTCTAGATATTTGGACGCCTGCGTCACGCTGAAGTGGATGCCGCCGATGTCGGTGGCGCCAGCCCCGACCAGCACGTCGATCACGTTAGCCACTTTGGTCACGTCGCGGATCTTGACGGTGACGCGGTTGCTGGCGCGATAGCCGACGACGGGCGAGGGGCCAGCACGATTTGGCGCATATTGCGGCTGCAGCGACAGCCGCGACGTCTGGTAATCCTTCTCTTCGATGCCAGCGCCCTTCAGCGCCAGCAGCACCTTGCCCATCGCAGCGTTGTTGGCATCCGACGCTTCGCGCGCGGTCTTGGCGTCCGAGGTCACGCCGCCGTCGATCTGAGCCTGATCGGGCGCTACCGATACATTCGCCTCGCCGGTTACCGAGATCGCAGGCGGCGGCGCCATCTGCGCCAGCGCGGGCGCAACCAGTGTGGCGGTGACCACCGCAACGCAGAGCGAGCGTTTCATCCCGATCACCTCAGCGGCACGTAGACGTTGATGACCAGCTTGTCTTCTGCCGTCTTCAGGGGATCGGTGATGTATTCCTCGATGAAGGTGTCTTTGGCTTCCAGTTTCTTGTCGTCGAGGTGATTGGTGATCGCCTCATAGGTGTTGTCCATGTTGTCGTAGGAGCCGCGATGGACGAACTTCAGCGCCTTGCCTTCGGGCGACTTGCCCATGCTGATGTCCTTGGTCAGGTTCTTGACGTCCTGATCGACCGGAATCTGCGCTAAATACGTAAAGCCGGTATCGTCGGTCGAGGTGTAGACGATCATCGAATTGCCCGTGGCCTTGATGCCCTGCTTGTCGATCAGGGCGGTCAGCGCTTTGAACGAATCGATCAGGGTGTCGAACGCCGCATCCCAATTGGCGGTGCCCTTCATGACCACCACCTTCTTGGGCTCCAGCGTGAACTCTTCGCCGAATGGGTCGGCGTTCTGGACGCTGGCGGCGGGCGGCGGGGGAACGGGCGTCGGGGCTTTCTCTGCGGTCGGGACATCCGCCGGGGACTTGGTTTCGGCCGGCGGCGGGATCGGCGCCGCTGACGGTGCCGAGCTAGGCGTCGCCGACGGGCTTCCGGCAGAGGAGGCGGGCGGCGCCGGCGATTGCGCCAATGCGGCCCCGCCAAGCGCAACTATGGCGAGCGCGACCACGGCCACACGGAAAGTGCTTGTAAGGCTCATTTCAGGTATTCTCCATCCACCCCATCTGGCGGCGGCATGTCCCGGTCCGCGCCCGCCAGGATGGGCGCTATTCCTAACACGCAAGGTCCGCATTCGTCCCATGACAGATGCGTCATATGCCCCCGCGTACTAGCCAGTTGGCCATCATTCGCCATATAAGGCAGGCATAAATTGGGAAATTCCATGAGCCCGCTGGCCAACCACGCATTTGCCAAGATGAACGGCATCGGCAACGAAATCGTCGTGGTGGACCTGCGCGATTCCAAGGCTGGTTCAAAGGCCGCCGTGACGCCGGAAGACGCCCGCGCCGTGGCTTCCCCCGCAGGCGTGCACTATGACCAATTGATGGTATTGCAGCCGCCCCGGCTGCAAGGCACTGAGGCCTTCATCCGCATCTACAACAATGACGGCTCGGAAGCCGGCGCCTGCGGCAACGGCATGCGCTGCGTGGTGCGCCGGCTGTTCGAGCAGACCGGCCAGACCGCCGTGACCTTCGAGACCCGCGCCGGGCTATTGAACTGCTGGCAGGGTCCGGCGCCCGACCTATACACCGTCGACATGGGCGCGCCGAAGTTCGGCTGGCAGGATATTCCGCTGGCCGAGGAATTTCGTGACACTCGGTATATCGAACTGCAGGTCGGGCCGATCGATGCGCCGGTGCTGCATTCGCCGTCGGTCGTCTCGATGGGCAATCCGCATGCGATCTTCTGGGTCGACGACGTCAACGCCTATGATCTCGAGCGCTTCGGGCCGCTATTGGAAAACCATCCGATCTTCCCTGAGCGCGCCAACATCACGCTTGCCCATATTGTCGATCGCGATCACATCACGATCCGCACCTGGGAGCGCGGCGTCGGCTTGACCAAGGCCTGCGGCTCGGCCGCCTGCGCGACCGCGGTCGCCGCCGCCCGGCTGAAGCGCGCCAACCGCTCGGTCGAGATCACGCTGCCCGGCGGCAAGCTCGCCATCGAATGGCGTGAGCACGATGACCACGTGCTGATGACGGGGACGGCCGATTTCGAGTATGAAGGTCGCTTCGATCCGGCGCTGTTCGCCAGTGTCGCCTGAGAGCCATGAGCGTCGAGGTCCTCACGTTTGGCTGCCGCCTCAATGCGTTCGAGTCAGAGGTGATCGCCCGCGAGGCGGAGCGCGCCGGACTTTCCGATACTATCGTCATCAATAGCTGCGCGGTCACCAACGAGGCGGTGGCGCAGGCGCGGCAGTCGATCCGCCGCCTGAAGCGCGAGCGGCCGGATGCGCGCATCGTCGTCACCGGCTGTGCGGCGCAGACGCAAGCAGAAATGTTCGCCGAAATGGCCGAGGTCGATCGCGTCGTCGGCAATGATGACAAGATGCGGAGCGAGGCCTGGCGCGACGCGCGCGCGGCGTTCGATTTTGGCTTTGGCCTCGGGACAAGCGAAAAGATCGCGGTCGCCGACATCATGGCGGTCAAAGAGATGGCTCCGCATCTGCTTGACGGCTTCAAGGCCGGCCTGCCCCGAGTATTCGTGCAGGTGCAGAACGGCTGCGACCACCGCTGCACCTTCTGCATCATTCCCTACGGCCGCGGCAATTCGCGCTCGGTGCCGATGGGGGCGGTGGTGGATCAGGTCCGCACGCTCGCCGAACGCGGCCATGCCGAGATCGTGCTCACGGGCGTGGACTTGACGAGCTACGGCGCCGATCTGCCGGGTACGCCGAAGCTGGGACAGTTGACCAAGCAGATTTTGCGCCACGTGCCGGAGTTGAAGCGCCTGCGGATTTCGTCGATCGATTCCATCGAGGCCGACCGCGATCTGCTCGATGTGATCGCCGACGACGAACGGCTGATGCCGCATCTGCACCTGTCGCTACAATCCGGCGACGACCTCATTTTGAAGCGGATGAAGCGGCGGCATTCGCGGCAGGATGCGATCGAATTCTGCGCGCAGGTGCGGCGACTGCGCCCGGACATTGCGCTCGGCGCCGATATCATCGCGGGTTTTCCGACCGAGACCGAGGAAATGTTCGTGCGCTCGGCGGATCTGGTTGATGAATGCGATCTCACCTTTCTGCACGTGTTCCCTTACTCCAAGCGTCCGGGCACGCCGGCCGCGCGGATGCCGCAGGTGGCGGGTGAGGTGATCAAGGCGCGGGCGAAGCTGGTGCGCGAGCGCGGAACCGCGGCACTGCGACGACGGCTCGCGTCAGAGGTCGGCGCGACGCGTCAGGTGCTGATCGAGAGCGACAAACAGGGGCGCACGGAGCATTTTCTGCCGGTCGCGATATCAGGCGAAAAGCCGGGTGCCGTGATGCCGCTCGTGATCAAGTGCCACGATGGCGCACGGCTAACAGTGTGAGTCGCAAATTCTGCTGTCATCGCCCGGCTTGACCGGGCGATCCAGTACGCCGCGGCCCCCGCGGTTCATCACGGACGTCTCTGGAATACTGGATCGTCCGCTTTCGCGGATGATGACAGCGGTAGTTGGGGCGCCGTGCTTACCTGCGAACCTGCTACTCTCCGTTCCACCCACACTTTCGCAACCTCTCCCGCATATGTTCCGGCGCCGGCGCCACCACGCGCACCGGCTCCTTGTTCTTCGAAATCGGCACGACGATCTCGCGGGAATGCAGATGCAGGATCGGCTCGCCGAAGCGGGGGCCGTTACCGTAAATATTGTCGCCGACGATCGGCCAGCCCATCGCTGATGTGTGCACGCGCAGTTGATGCGTTCGGCCGGTCACGGGTTCCAGCGCCAGCCAGGCGAGGCCGTCGCCGCGGCCGAGCACTTTCCAGGTGGTGATGGCTTTCTGGCCTTCCGGGTCCGGCTTCTGCCACCAGCCGCGCTCGGCGTTCAGCCGGCCCAATGGCATATCGATGGTGCCTTCATTCTCGGCAGGTCCGCCCTCGACCACGGCCCAATAGGTCTTTCCGACTTTGCCGTGCTTGAACAACAGGCCGAGCGAGGCGGTGGCCTTGCGGTGGCGTCCCAGCACGAGACAGCCTGATGTATCCTTGTCGAGCCGGTGCGCCAGCACCGGTGGCCGCGGCAGGCCGAATCGCAAGGCATCGAAGGAAGCTTCCAGATTGGCGCCGCCCTTGGGGCCGCGATGTACCGGCAGTCCGGCGGGTTTGTCGATGACCAGCATCAGTCCGTCGCGATGGAGCACGCGGGCCAGGATTTCGTCTGCCGTTAAGCCAGGGACATCAAACGATGCCCTGGGAACATCAAAGGATGTCCCGGGAACATCAAAGAATTTGTTGTGACTTCCGCTCATGGCGCGAAACCGCTAACACGTCCCCGACATGAGCGATACCACTCCTGGAACTCCAAAACTGAGCTGGTGGCGGCGGCTTTCGAGCGGTCTGAAGCGGACCTCGAGTTCGCTCGGCACGGCCGTGGCCGACCTCGTCACTAAGCGCAAGCTCGACCGCGCCATGCTCGACGATATCGAGGATGTGCTGCTGCGCGCCGATCTCGGCACCGCGGTGGCGGTGCGGATCGCGGATGCCGTCGGGGCGGGCCGGTATGACAAGGCGATTTCCGCCGACGAGGTAAAGACGGTCGTCGCAACCGAGGTCGAGAAGGTGTTGGCGCCGGTGGCAAAGCCGCTGGAGATCGACACGGCGCAAAAGCCTTTTGTTATTCTCGTGGTCGGCGTCAACGGCTCCGGCAAGACCACCACCATCGGCAAGCTTGCCGCGAAACTGAGCGCCGAGGGCCGCAAGGTGATGCTGGCGGCCGGCGATACGTTCCGTGCGGCCGCAATCGAGCAGCTCAAGGTGTGGGGCGAGCGCACCAAATCGCCGGTCGTTGCGGGAGCGCAGGGCTCTGATTCAGCCAGCCTCGCCTTCAACGCGCTGAGCGCGGCGAAGGAACAGAAGCTCGACGTACTGCTGGTCGATACGGCGGGACGGCTGCAGAACAAGGCCGAGCTGATGAACGAGCTCGAAAAGGTGGTTCGCGTCATCAAGAAGGTCGATGCGTCAGCCCCGCATGCGGTGCTGCTCGTGCTCGACGCGACGGTGGGACAAAATGCGCTGTCGCAGGTCGAGGCGTTTCATCGTACCGCTGGCGTCACCGGGCTTGTGATGACGAAACTCGACGGCACCGCGCGCGGCGGGATTCTGGTGGCGCTGGCGGAGAAGTTCAAACTGCCGGTACACTTCATCGGTGTCGGCGAAGGCATCGATGATCTCGCGCCGTTCACGGCACGGGATTTCGCCAACGCGATTGCAGGAATCGAGTAATGGACAAGAAAGTACCGCACCCGCTGTTCAAGCTTGCGACCGAGCTTGGTCCCCTTCTCATCTTTTTCGTCGCCAACGCGAAGTCCAACCTGTTCGTCGCCACCGGCGTGTTCATGGTGGCGGTGCTGGCTGCAATGGTTGCGTCATACATGGTGACGCGGCATATACCGATGATGGCGATCGTCACGGCGGTGGTGGTCATCGTGTTCGGGGCGCTGACGCTGATCCTGCATGACGAGACCTTCATCAAGATGAAGCCGACCATCGTCTACACGCTGTTCGCCGCCATTCTCGCTGGCGGTTTGCTGTTCAACCGCTCCTTCATCGCCATCATGTTCGACCAGATGTTCAACCTCACCCCGCACGGCTGGCGCATCCTGACCGCGCGCTGGGCGTTGTGGTTCTTCGCCATGGCGGTGCTGAACGAGATCATCTGGCGCACCCAAAGCACCGACTTCTGGGTCGCCTTCAAGGTCTTCGGCATGGTGCCGTTGACGATGCTGTTTGCCGTGACGCAGATGCCGCTGATCAAGCGCTATCATCTGGAGCCGGCCTCGCTGGAGGTCAGCGAGGCCGAAGCGGGTGATATAAGCAAGGGGTGAGTTCTTCTCCCTCTCCCGCTTGCGGGGGAGGGCTGGGTGGGGGTCCCTCCGCACAGTCTGCTCGTGGATAGATTTCCCCCACCCGACGCGCTTGCGCGCGTCGACCTCAGAGCGAGCTTCGCTCGTCTCGACCCCGCAAAGCGGGAGAGGTCAGCAAGAAAACGTCAACTCTTCTGCTTGGCGATGATCTTGTCCTTGATCTTGTCGTAGGTCGCCTGCGGGACGATGCTCTTCTGCACCAGTTCGTCCTTGCCCTTGTACGGGCGGCCCTTGATGATCTTCTCCGAATAAGCCTTACCGACGCCCGGCAGCGCGTCGAGCTGCTCGGCGGTCGCGGAATTGATGTCGAGCAGCTCGGCCTTCGGCGCAGGAGCCATCTTCGATTCCGAAGCGGGCGGGGCCATTTTGCTGTCGGACTTGGTCGCGGGCTGTGCGGTCTGGGCCATCGATGGCGTTGCCATCAGCAGCCCCAGGGTCAGTGCGGTAGCGAGAAGAGAAGCGAGCGTGAAATGACGCATGAGTGTCCCTCCCAGGACGGTTCAAGTAACGCGATAAAACTAGCTGCGGATTCGTGGCGGCGCCATGGCTGCGATATGAACGGCAGATAAAAGCGCAAGATTATTTGCGCCAATGCTCTCCTCGTCATTCCGGGGCATCGCGCAGCGATGAACCCGGATCTCGAGATTCCCCGGTGCGCAACCGCGCACCTGACGTTTCGCATCTTCGATGCGCCTCGGACTGTCGTTAGCTCCCCGCCTTCAACGCCTTCTCGATCTCTACTTTGAGCACGCTGTCGAGATTGGCCGGCGTCACCGGTCCGACCAGCTTGTAGCGAATGGTGCCGTCGCGACCGACCACGAAAGTTTCGGGCACGCCATAGACGCCCCATTCGATCGAGCCGCGGCCGTTGCCATCGGCGCCGACGGCGACAAACGGATTGCCGTAGCGGCCGAGAAAGCGGCGGGCGTTGTCGGGTGAATCCTTGTAGTTGATGCCGACGATCTGCACTCGCGTATCCTTCGCCAGCGCGGTCAACAGCGGCGCCTCGTCATGGCAGGGCACGCACCAGGAGGCCCAGACATTGACGACGGAGACCTTGCCCTTGAATACCGCGGGGTCGAGGCCGGGGACGGGCGTCCCGTTATGGACGAGGCCCTCCAGCGCCGGCAGCGTGGTTTGCGGCGCCGGCCGGCCGATCAGGGCCGAAGGGATTTTTGCGGGATCGCCGCCGTAGAGCCGCAGCAGGAACAGTGCGGCGACAGCGATAAAGCCGATCAGCGGCAGCGCTACGATCCAGCGCCGACTGCGTGGCTGATCGGATGTTACTGGCGCGCTCATCGGATGTCCGTGGCCTGGCGGCCGGAGCGTCTGGTCACGCCAGAGGCATCGAGTTCGCGCAGGCGCTCCTTCTGATGGCGATAGTCGAGCGTGATCCAGCCGATCAGGATCAGCACGACTGCCGCCACCAGCATGTAGGAGGTCACGATAAAGGAAGCGTAGGGGCCGAGTGACATCGCGTCATGCCGCCTGCTGGCTGGCTTGCATCATCTGCAAGCTGCGCACCCGCCGGCGCAGGATCTCGTTGCGCATTGCCGCCAAGTGCAGCGTCACGAACAAAAGCGAAAATCCGACCGCCATCACGAGCAGTGGAATCAGGAACGCCTTATCGAGCGTCGATCCGGCCATCCGCATCACGGATGCCGGTTGATGCAGCGTGTTCCACCAGTCGACCGAGAATTTGATGATCGGCAGGTTGATCGCGCCGACCAGTGTCAGCACGGCGGCGGCCCGCGCCGCACGGGACGGGTCCTCCACCGCGCGCCACAGCGCCATCAGGCCGAGATACATCAAGAACAGGATCAAGACGGAGGTCAGCCGCGCATCCCATTCCCAATAGGTGCCCCACATCGGCCGTCCCCATAGCGAGCCGGTGACCAGCGCCAGAAACGTGAACGCCGCGCCGATCGGTGCCGCAGCCTTGGCGGCAACGTCAGCAAGCGGATGCCGCCATACCAGCGTGCCCAGCGCGGCAATGCTCATGACGCCCCACACAAACATCGAAAGCCACGCGTTCGGCACGTGGATGAACATGATCTTCACGGTGGCGCCCTGCTGGTAATCGTCGGGGGCCATCGCCGCCTGATAGAAACCGACCAGCAAAAGGATCGCGGTCGCGCCCGCCAGCCACGGCAATACGCGCGCCGTCAGCGCGAGAAATTTCGAGGGATTGGCGAGGTCGATCAGCGTCATGGCATCCTGATAGTCGTCAGCGGCGAAGCAGGCAATGCGGCATGGTTTGTTTCGCATCGCCTCCGCCAGAGTTGATCGGCGTCAACAATTCAGTCCAGACCGTGCCGCAGGCTGGCCGCAGCGGCAAACGGTCCGACCACGAAAGTAACCAGCGAGAGCGCGCAAAGGATCGAAAACGGAGTTCCAAACGACAGCGGGCCGGTAATGGCCGCCTGCGAGGCTGCAACGCCGAAGATCAGCACGGGGATCGATAGCGGAAGCACCAGCACCGCGAGCAAGAGGCCGCCGCGGTGTAATGTCACGGCGAGCGCCGCGCCGATCATGCCCGTGAACGTCAGCGCCGGCGTTCCCACCAGCAGGGTCAGCGCCACGGCCGACGTCGCCGCGGCGTCGAGGTTGAGCAACAGCCCGAGCACGGGTGTCGCCACGATCAGCGGCACGCCGGCAGCGAGCCAATGCGCCAGCGCTTTCGCCGCACAAGCGAGTTCCAGCGGTGTCCGGCCCATCACGATCAGGTCGAGCGAGCCGTCCTCATGGTCGGCCGTGAACAGCCGGTCGAGCGTGAGCAGGCTCGCCAGCAGCGCGCCGAGCCAGAGGATTGCGGGGCCGAGCCGGGCCAATAGTGGCAGATCGGGCCCGATCGCAAACGGCATCAGCACCGTGACGGTGAGGAAAAACAGCACCCCAATCAACGCCCCGCCGCCGACGCGCAGCGCGATTTTGATATCCCGGCGGATTAGTGCGGCGAGGGCGGTCATGGGAGGCGCCCCAAGCGTGTGTTTTGTGCACTCCACTGGAGCCGCGTGTTCAGCTCGCTCCCTCCCCCCTTGCGGGGGAGGGCGGGGGAGAGGGGTGGCCCCGGAAAAGCTGTTCGATAGAAGCGCTGAGCAGAATTGCGACGGGCCAGCTTGAGAGAGCGCGTCGCGTGGCACCCCTCTCCCTGACCTCGAGAGCGAGCTTCGCTCGCCTCGGACCCCGCAAGGGGGGAGGGAACGGAGAGAGCGGCGCCGCGCCGCACGACAATTTGCGGGAGCATCAACTGCAAAGTCACCTCTTTGCCCCCATGCGCAGCTCGCTCGCCTCGATTCCGAGCGGGGTGTGGGTGGCCGCAACAATGATCCCGCCGCCGGCGAGATGCTCCCGCATGACGCCCACGAATAATTCCTGTCCGGCGATGTCGAGCGCCGAGGTCGGCTCGTCCAATAGCCAGACCGGCCGGCGCACCGCCAGCAGCCGGGCGATCGAAAGCCGCCGCCGCTGGCCCGCCGAGAGGTAGGCTGCCGGGAGATGCGTGGCATGGCCGAGCCCGACGGCGGTGAGGCATTGGCTGGCATCGCCGATGTCGCCGCCCAAAAAATCCCGCCAGAACGCAAGGTTCTCGAGCACGCTGAGCGCAGGTTTCAGCGCATCGCGATGGCCGAGATAGTGAGATTGCTCCGGCAGCGTCAGCTCGGCCTCGCCACCTTCCAGGCCGATTGCTCCGCCGGTCGGCACCAAAAGACCCGCGATCAGGCGCAACAGCGAGGTCTTGCCCGAGCCGTTCGGGCCGACCACGGCGAGCACTTCGCCGGAAGCGGCCTCGAAATCGAGGTTCGAGAACACTTCTCTGCCGCCTCTGACACAACTGATTTGGCGCCCCGAGAGCCGCATTTTGCTTCGTCACAGCCCTCTGAAATTGATGGGTACCGCGTCAGAATTTGTGGGTACCGCATTGCTGCAGCACGTTTGTCGCTGTGGCGGCGCTTCTAGAAAGATTCTATAAGCCCGGAACTTGATGCAGCACACAATCGGCGGCTGCAAGCCAAGAAGCCAGCCTACCGCTGACGGTGTTTAAATACCCTTGCCGGGTATAACTAGAATTTGGGATTTTCTGACATGACCTCGCTCGACAGCTTCAAATGCCGCAAGACCCTCAAGGTCGGCAGCAAGACCTACGTTTATTACAGCCTGCCCGCCGCCGAGAAGAACGGTCTGAAGGGAATTTCCAAGCTGCCTTATTCGATGAAGGTGCTGCTCGAAAATCTGCTGCGCAACGAGGACGACCGCACGGTCAAGAAGGAAGACATCGTCGCGGTTTCGAAGTGGCTTCGGAAGCGTAAGCTCGAGCATGAAGTCGCGTTCCGCCCGGCGCGCGTTTTGATGCAGGATTTCACCGGCGTGCCGGCGGTGGTCGATCTCGCCGCGATGCGCAACGCGATGCAGGCGCTCGGCGGCGATGCCGAGAAGATCAACCCGCTGGTGCCGGTCGACCTCGTCATCGACCACTCCGTCATCGTCAACTTTTTCGGTGACAACAAGGCGTTCGGCAAGAACGTGGTCGAGGAATACAAGCAGAACCAGGAGCGCTACGAGTTCCTGAAATGGGGCCAGAAGGCGTTTTCGAATTTCTCCGTGGTGCCGCCCGGCACCGGCATCTGCCATCAGGTCAATCTCGAATATCTGGCGCAGACGGTGTGGACCAAGAAGGAGAAAATGACGGTCGGCAAGAAGACCGGCACCTTCGAGGTCGCCTACCCGGATTCGCTGGTTGGTACCGACTCGCACACCACCATGGTCAACGGCCTTGCCGTGCTCGGCTGGGGCGTCGGCGGCATCGAGGCGGAAGCCTGCATGCTCGGCCAGCCGCTGTCGATGCTGTTACCGGAAGTGGTCGGCTTCAAGCTGAAGGGCCAGCTCAAGGAAGGCGTCACCGCGACCGACCTCGTGCTGACCGTCACGCAGATGCTGCGCAAGCAGGGCGTGGTCGGCAAGTTCGTCGAGTTCTTCGGCCCCGGCCTCGACTATCTCTCGGTCGCGGACAAGGCGACGATCGGCAACATGGCGCCGGAATATGGCGCGACCTGCGGCTTCTTCCCGGTCGATGCCGCGACCATCGATTATCTCAAGACCTCTGGCCGCAAGGCCGACCGTGTCGCGCTGGTGGCGGCCTACGCCAAGGCGCAGGGCCTGTTCCGCGCGGCGAAATCGGCCGATCCGGTGTTCACGGAAACCCTGACGCTCGATCTCAAGGACGTCGTGCCGTCGATGGCCGGTCCGAAGCGCCCCGAGGGCCGCGTCGCGCTGCCCTCGGTTGCCACCGGCTTCGCGACCGCGCTCGCCAGCGAGTACAAGAAGCCCGACGCGGCTGCGACGCGCTATCCGGTCGAGGGCCGGGATTTCGATCTCGGCCATGGCGACGTCGTGATCGCCGCGATCACCTCGTGCACCAACACCTCCAACCCGAGCGTGTTGATCGGCGCGGGCCTGCTGGCGCGCAACGCCGCCGCCAAGGGGCTGACGGCCAAGCCGTGGGTGAAGACCTCGCTCGCTCCGGGCAGCCAGGTGGTTGCGGAATATCTGGCCAATTCCGGCCTGCAGAAGGATCTCGACAAGGTCGGCTTCAACCTGGTCGGCTTCGGCTGCACCACATGCATCGGCAATTCCGGCCCGCTGCCGGAGGAAATTTCAAAGTCGATCAACGACAACGGCATCGTTGCTGCGGCCGTGCTGTCGGGTAACCGCAATTTCGAAGGCCGCGTCTCACCGGATGTGCAGGCGAACTATCTGGCTTCGCCGCCGTTGGTTGTCGCCTATGCGCTGGCCGGCACCGTGACCAAGGATCTCGCGGTCGAGCCGATCGGCACCGGCAAGGACGGCAAGCCGGTGTACCTGAAGGACATCTGGCCGACCACGAAGGAGATCAACGCCTTCATGAAGAAGTTCGTGACAGCCACGATTTTCAAGAAGCGCTACGCCGACGTGTTCAAGGGCGATACCAACTGGCGCAAGATCAAGACGGTCGAGAGCGAGACCTACCGCTGGAATATGAGCTCGACCTATGTGCAGAACCCGCCCTATTTCGAGGGCATGAAGAAGCAGCCCGATCCGATCGCGGACGTTATCGATGCGCGGATTCTGGCGCTGTTCGGCGACAAGATCACCACCGACCACATCTCGCCGGCTGGCTCGATCAAGCTGACTTCGCCGGCCGGCAAATTCCTCAGCGAGCACCAGGTGCGACCCGCCGACTTCAACCAGTACGGCACGCGGCGCGGCAACCACGAGATCATGATGCGCGGCACGTTCGCCAATATCCGCATCAAGAACTTCATGCTGAAGGGCGCCGACGGCAATATTCCGGAAGGCGGCCTCACCAAGCACTGGCCCGACGGTGAGCAGATGCCGATCTACGACGCCGCGATGAAGTACCAGGCGGAGGGCGTGCCGCTGGTGGTGTTCGCCGGCGCCGAATACGGCAACGGCTCCTCACGCGACTGGGCCGCGAAGGGCACCCGTCTGCTCGGTGTCCGCGCCGTGATCTGCCAGAGCTTCGAGCGCATCCATCGCTCCAACCTGGTCGGCATGGGCGTGTTGCCGCTGACCTTCGAAGACGGCACGTCGTGGACATCGCTCGGCCTCAAGGGCGACGAGACGGTGACGATTCGCGGGCTCCAGGGTGATTTGAAGCCGCGCCAAACCCTGACGGCCGAGATCGTGTCCGGCGACGGTTCGCTGCAGCGCGTGCCGCTGCTCTGCCGCATCGACACCCTCGATGAGCTCGAGTACTACCGAAACGGCGGCATTCTGCATTATGTGCTGCGCAAACTCGCGGCTTAACGCGGATTTGTGATCGATGCCTCACTTCGAAGTGAGTGGCGAGCAAGGAGAAGGCGGCCTATGACAAGGCCGCTTTCGTGCGTCTGGGGTGCGCCTTTGGGATATCAGATCATGCCCCGTACAAATACGGATGGAAAACGCTACGCCCGGTTCGCACGATGACAGCGATGATGGCCTACAACAGCATATCGCGATGGTCCGGTGCGCTCGGCGTCTGCGCGATCATCGCCATCATCCGCCCTGCTCATGCCGAACCGCGTGCCGTGGTCGAATTGTTCACCTCGCAAGGCTGTTCGTCGTGTCCGCCGGCCGACCAGATCGTCGGCGAACTCGCCAAGGATCCGTCCATCATCGCGCTGAGCATGCCCATCGACTACTGGGATTATCTTGGCTGGAAGGACACGCTGGCGGATTCGCGTTTTAGCGCGCGTCAGAAGGCCTATTCGCATGTGCGTGGCGACCGTAACCTCTACACGCCGCAGATGATCGTCAATGGCTCGGCGCAGGTGATCGGCAGCGATCGCGCCGCCATCGAAGGGGCCATCAAGAATACCGGCAAGGCTGAAGGCGTGATGTCGGTGCCGGTGAAGATGACGTTGTCGGGCAAACTGCTCAACGTCTCAGTAGAGGCGAGCAAGGTGCCGACGGCGGGCCGCGGCGAAGTCTGGATCTGCTCGGTCTCAAAGGCGGTGCCGATCTCGATCGGGCGCGGCGAGAATCGCGGCCAACAACTCACCTACTACAACGTGGTACGCAACCTCGTGAAGGTCGGCGACTGGAACGGCGGTTCGGGCAGCTGGACCATTCCGCTTGAAAATATTTCCCGCGACGGCGTGGACGCTGCGGTCGTCTACGTCCAGGACGGCAGTCGCGACAAGCCGGGCGCGATGCTCGGCGCCGCCATGACGGCGCTGCGCTAGTTAGCTCCAAGCTCCATCGGGGCTACGAGGCCTAACTTTTCTCTCACCTTGAATCAGTTGCGTATAATCGGCGAAGTCGAGCCGCGCGGGACATTGGCGAGAGCAGTCCCCAGAAACGAAAAAGGACCAACTTTCGTTGGCCCAGTATCGGGATTAACTCCCTCTGCGAACAGGCCCGATCCCGACGGCCCCGGGGGGCTGGGGGCTGAGGAATCCGGAACCGAAAGGACCGGGCCAACGCAGGATTTTCTTTTCGCAATCTAGCGGGGCGGACGGTTGGCAGAAGTAGGGCAGCAATAAGATTCCGCTAACGATCCCGTGAATCGATATTTCCGGCTGATACCGGGCATTCGCCGCGGTTTCTTTCGTATTTACAACCCCCTTGCGGCGCTCTGCCGTTAGCGCGATCATGTAAATAGGATGACAGGAGGCCGCTCCATGACTCTGATATCGGAGGAGACCGATCCAAGCGATAGCCGCGCAGTGGCGCGCGTCGCCACTGCGAGCCCGCCGCCGAATCGCGTCACGTTCAATCGCCTCGAACTCAACCGTATCCTCAATCTGTATGGGCGCATGGTCGCCGACGGCGAGTGGCGCGACTACGCCATCGACTTTCTGAAAGACCGCGCGGTGTTCTCCGTATTTCGCCGCGCTTCCGAAGTTCCGATCTATCGCATCGAGAAAGATCCGCGGCTTGCGCGCAAGCAGGGCATGTACAGCGTGATCTCGGCGACCGGACTGATCCTGCGCCGCGGCCACGAACTCGAACGCGTGCTGCTGGTGATCGACCGCAAGCTGGCGGTGGTTTGACGAGCGGTTCGTAGCCCGGATGGAGCGCAGCGAAATCCGGGGCAGGTTTATCGCGCTGGAAGAAACCCGGATTGCGCTTCGCTCCATCCGGGCTACGAAACCTTCTCAATCCGTCGGCAGCGTCGTTGCGCCTTCACCCAGCGCGCGCTGCATCATAACCGTGTCGAGCCAGCGGCCGAACTTGAAACCAACGCTGGGATGCGTCCCGATCATCTGGAAACCGCATTTGGCGTGAACGCCGATGGAGGCGGCATTGGCGGAGTCGCCGATGACCGCGATCATCTGCCGGTAGCCGCGCGCCTCGCATTCGGCGATCAGCCGCTGCATCAGTTGCAGGCCGATGCCGCGCCGGTGCGTGGCCGGTTTCAAATAGACCGAATTCTCCACCGTGAAGCGGTAGGCCGGCCGTGGCCGGTAAGGTCCGGCATAGGCATATCCGATCACCTGGCCTTTGACGGCGGCGACCAAATACGGAAAGCCGCCATCCGACAGGGCTCTGAACCGCCGGGTCATCTCGGCGAGATCGGGCGGTACAAGCTCGAACGTCGCAGTGCCGTAGCGCACCGCATGTTCATAGATTTCGGTGATGGCGGAGAGGTCGACCTCGGTGGCGGGCCGGATTTCGGGAGCGGACATGGCAAAAAGATACCAGCAGACAAATCTCGATCAACGGTCTTTCCGCCATGCCCCGGATCAAGCCCGGGCATGGCACTGAGCAAAAGAAAAGCCCCGGCGCGAGGCCGGGGCTTCAGCTCTTGAACCTGGGTCCGGCAGCGGCTAGTCGCGCTGGCCGAGGAGCTGCAGGAGCAGCGTGAACAGGTTGATGAAGTTCAGGTAGAGCGACAGTGCACCGGTAATCGCCGCACGCTCTTCAACGTCAGCGCCTCCCGAAGCGTAGCCATAGATGTACTCGTTCTTCAGCCGCTGGGTATCCCAGGCGGTGAGGCCCGCGAACACCAGCACGCCGACCACCGAGACGATGAACTGCAGCATCGAGCTCGCCAGGAACAGGTTGACCAGGCTCGCGATGATGACACCGATCAGACCCATGAACAGGAACGACCCCATGCCGCTCATGTCACGCTTGGTGGTGTAGCCATAAAGGCTCAGCGCACCGAAGGTCGCCGCGGTGATGAAGAACACCCGAACGATCGAGGTGTGCGTATACACCAGGAAGATCGACGAAAGCGAAATGCCCATCAGCGCCGAGAACACCCAGAACAGCATCTGGGCGGTCGCGGGCCGCAGCCGGTTGATGCCGGCCGAGATCGCAAACACCATCACCAGCGGCGCGAGAATGAACAGCCACTTCAGCGGGCTGACATACATCGCGTAGCCGAACGGCGTCAGGAAGGCGTTACCGAACCGGGCGGCGGCGCCGGCCTGGTCGGTGGTCACGGCGGCCATGTAGACGCCGAGCGCCGCAAGGCCGGTGATGGCCAGGCCGATGCTCATGTAGTTGTAGATGCGCAGCATGTAGGCGCGCAGACCGGCATCGACGGCCGCGGCGTCAACGCGTCCGGCGGCCCGGCCGAAAGGAGATACGTAGTTACGGTCTAGGTCCGACATGGTCGAATTCCCGTTGGTTGCCCGGCGGAGCGCAAGGGGTTTGCGGCGCCGGTTAGATTTCTATCTCAGATGTCCCGATCTGCCGACGTTAATCTTACGTCATCAACCCGGCCACTGATCTTGGCTGGTATGTGGGAAACTAACACATTCGACGCAAGCTTCCACGCGCGGCTGAATGTCGCTTCTGCCAGCTTTTTCCGGGTAAAAGCAGTGTTAACCCCTGCCTCCGCCGCTACAAATTGTCACAAATTCCGTAACACGCTGGCCGGCTTCTGGTTCAATGCCAACAACGTGCCGGCGAGCCCCAGCCCCACCGTGACGATCAGGGCGGCTGCGACCACCCCGGCCGCGCTGCCGGCCTGCCAGATGAAGCTGAGCGTCATCAGCCGCGTCACGATCAGCCAGGCCGCGATCGAGCCCGCGATGACGCCGAATATGGCCGTGGCGAGGCCGATCAGGAGGTACTCGAGCGCATAGGCCCCGAGCAGACGTGCCCGGGTTGCGCCGAGCGTCTTCAGGATGACCGCGTCGTAGACCCGGTGGCGATGGCCGGCGGCGAGCGCGCCGCCGAGCACCAGGATTGCCGAGATCAGCGTCACGGCGCTGGCGCCGCGGATGGCGAGCACGAGGTTGGTAACGACGGTGCCGACGGTCTCGAGCGCCTCGCGGACCCGAACGCTGGTCACCATCGGAAAGGCGTCCGCCACCTGCTTGATGATTCGGGCGTCGCCGGCCGGGTCGGGGTGGACCTCGGACAGGGTCGCGACATGGCTGTGCGGCGCGCCCTTGAAGGCGTTGGGTGAGAACACCAGCACGAAATTGATGCCGAGCCCCTGCCAATCGACGTTACGCAGATTGCTGATTTTGGCCTGGATGTCGCGGCCGAGTACGTTGACGACGATCTCATCGCCGATCTTGAGCTTCAGCCCGTCGGCGATCTTCTTCTCCAGCGAGACCAGCGGCGGCCCCTTGTAGTCCGCGCTCCACCATTCACCTTCGACCACCTTCGAGCCGTTTGGAACTTCGCCGGTATAGGTCAGGCCGCGGTCACTCTGCAGCACCCATTCGGTATCCTGCGAGGGCTTGAGTTCGTCCGCCTTGACGCCGCGGGCGGCAACGATGCGCCCGCGCAGCATCGGCACGTCGTCGACGCTAGATTGCGGCGCGATCTGCTTGAGGAAGGCGCCGAAGCGGTCGGCGTCGGCGGTCGGGATGTCGATGAAGTAAAACGAGGGCGCGCGCTCCGGCAGCGCGGCCAGGAACTGCCGGCGCAGATTGCCGTCGATCTGG
Source organism: Bradyrhizobium sp. 157 (assembly GCF_023073815.1). Taxonomy (NCBI): domain Bacteria; kingdom Pseudomonadati; phylum Pseudomonadota; class Alphaproteobacteria; order Hyphomicrobiales; family Nitrobacteraceae; genus Bradyrhizobium; species Bradyrhizobium sp. 157. The sequence goes on from NZ_JADPKF010000027.1 coordinate 35,442, forward strand.
GTAATGGTGACGAGGACCGCGAGCCCAAGCCCGAGCGACATCACCACCGAGGGCGTCAGCGCGCCGGGCCGGTAAATATTGGCAATCGCCAGCCGCAACATGGTGATGCTGGACCGCGGCAGGCGCCGCGCCAGCGCCATCAGGCCGGCGGCGACGCCGCGCAACAGTGCAAACACCGCAACCGAAGCGACGACGAATACGGCGGCGACCCGCTTGTCATAGGCCAGCCCGATCGCGACCGCGACTAGCAGTGCAATCACCACGGCTATCAGCGCGAGATAGCTCCAGCGCGGGCGGTGCCATTCGCGGGCAACCTCTTCGCGAAACAATGCGGCGACCGGCACGTCGTGCACCCGGCCGAGCGGCCAGAGCCCGAAGGCGAGCGCGGTGAGCAGACCGTAGAGGAACGACAGCGCGAGTTCGTCGGCGTGCAGGGCAGGGATCACCGGCAGCGGCAGCAATTTGCCGAATACGCCGACGATGGCAAACGGCAAGGCCGCGCCGGCGGCGAGCCCGATCAGCGAGCCAATTCCGGCGAGCACGATCACCTGCGTCAGGTAGATGGTGAAGACGTCGCGGCCGGTGGCGCCCAGCGCCTTGAACGAGGCGATGACGTCGCGTCGGCGATCGATGTGGCTCTTGACGGCGTTGGCGACGCCGACGCCGCCGACCAGAAGGGCGGCGAGGCCAACCAGCGTCAGGAATTGGGTGAAGCGGTTGATGGTGCGTTCAAGCTGCGGCGAGGCATTGTCGCGGCTGCGGATCCACCAGCCGGCTTCCGGCAAGGCGCTCCGGGCGCTGTTGACCAACTGGGCGGCGGCGCGTTCGTCGGCCGCATTGTCCGGCAGTTTTACCCGGTACATCCAGCGCACCAGGCTGCCCGGCTGCAGCAATCCGCTGGCGCGCAGGCTGGTTTCGCTGACCAGAACGCGCGGACCCAGGCCGACATTGCCGGCGAGCTTGTCCGGTTCGGCGCCAACCACGCTGCGAATCTGGACAGTAGCGTTGCCGATGCCGATGCGGTCGCCGAGCTTGAGATCGAGCCGCGCCAGCAGGGTGGAATCGACTGCCGCGCCGAAGGCGCCATCGCGTTCAGCCAGCAGATCCGACATCGGCATTTGGGGATCAAGCGTCAACCGTCCGAGCATCGGATAGTTGCCGTCGACCGCCTTGAGCTCGACCAGCGCCAGCTTGCCGTCGCTGGCGCGGGCCATCACCCGCAGCGCGGCCGCGACGGACACCTGGCCGCGCGCGCGCAGGAAAGCGAGTTCCTCCGGCTTGGCTTCGCGCTGTATCAGCGAGAATGCAACATCGCCGCCGAGCAATGTTCGGCCCTCGCGGGTCAGACCTTCGCTAAGGCTTGCCGCCACCGAGCCGACGCCGGCAATTGCCATGACGCCGAGCGCGATGCAGGCGATGAAGACGTAAAAGCCACGCAGGCCGCCGCGCAACTCGCGAAGCGCGTAGCGCAGCGCCAGCGAGGATGCACGGCTCTTGTAGACCGGCTCGGAAATCGTGGTCATGAGTGCCCGTCGATACGGCCGGAGCGCAGCCGCACCACCCGGTCGCAGCGTTGCGCCAGCGAACTGTCGTGCGTCACCAGCACCAGCGTCATGCCCCGCTCGGCATGCTTGGTGAAGAGCATGTCGACGATCTGCTTGCCGGTGGTTTCATCGAGATTGCCGGTCGGCTCGTCGGCGACGAGAATGGCGGGATCGGGTGCCAGGGCGCGAGCCAGCGCCACGCGCTGCTGTTCGCCACCGGACAATTGGGTCGGGTAATGATGCAGGCGCTCGCCGAGGCCGACCGACGTCAATTCCTTCGCCGCGCGCTCCGCTGCGTCGGGACTGCCGGCAAGCTCCAGCGGCACGGCGACGTTTTCCAGCGCCGTCATGGTGGGGATCAGGTGAAACGACTGGAACACGATGCCGACCTGGCGACCGCGGAAGCGGGCCAGCGCGTCCTCATCGAGGGCATTGAACGGCGTGCCGTTGACCACCACCTCTCCGCTGTCAGGACGTTCCAACCCCGCCATCACCATCAGCAAGGTCGATTTGCCCGAACCTGACGGCCCGATCAGGCCGATCGCCTCGCCGGATGCCACACGAAGGCTGATATCTTTCAGGATATGAACGCGGGCGGCGCCTGTGCCGAGCGAGAGGTTGACGTTGGAGATGGAAATGGTGTCCGGCCCGACGCCGGTCAGTGAAGAGGGTTCGATGAGACTGTCCATGGCTCGGTCATATGGCACTTCCACCGCTCGGGTCGAGGGCTTGAAACGGATGTTTGCGCACATACGCGTGTTGATTGTGGCTTTGATGACGGCCGGGCCGGCTTTGGCCCAGACGCAAGCCCCGGCCACTGCACCCGCCAAACCGGTCAAAATGGTCGTCCTCGGTGATTCCTTGAGTGCTGGCCTCGGCCTGTCTGCGCCGGCAGCATTCCCCGCCCGCCTGCAAAAAGCGTTAAGCGACAAGGGGATAAAGGTCGACATGATCAATGCCGGGGTGTCCGGCGACACCACGTCCGGCGGTCGCGACCGGCTGGACTGGTCGATCCCGGAGGGAACCGAGGCGGTCATTCTCGAACTCGGCGCCAACGACGCCTTGCGCGGGATCGATCCCGCCGTCACCCGCGCGGCGCTGAGCGATATCCTGACCCGGCTGAAGGCGCGCAACATCGCCGTTCTCTTGTGCGGGATGCTGGCGCCGCCCAATTACGGCAGCGAATATGCGGCGCGCTTCAACGCCATCTATCCGGAGCTATCCAAATCGTTCGGCGTGCCGCTCTACCCGTTTTTCCTGGAGGGGGTTGCGAGTGAGGCCAAGCTCAACCAGGCCGACGGAATTCATCCGACAGCCGAGGGTGTCGACATTATCGTGAAGAATATTCTGCCTATGATGGAGGCATTTGTTGGCACGATCTCTCGGCAGCGGAGTTGAAAAAAGCAGCAACGAATGAGGTTACCCCAAGCTTTTCCCGTACCATTGCGGAGTGCTCGCGCCGCGTGCTTCGCAGGGTCACATAAGTCGGGTAGGAATTGGTAATCGGTGATTCGTCACCGGGTTTGCTTCCAGGCGCAAGCCTCAAGCTTGCGCCTCGCATCGAGGATTTTGCGATGCCGCGTTTGTTTGCTGGACTGGAAATTCCGGCCGAGATCGGCCAGAGCCTTTCCAATTTGCGTGGCGGCCTTCCCGGCGCACGCTGGATCGATCCCGAAAATTATCACGTCACCTTGCGCTTCATTGGCGATATCGACGGCATGTCGGCGAATGAAATCGCCTCGATGCTGTTTCGGGTCAACCGCAAGCCGTTCGAAGTCAAGGTGCAGGGGCTGCAGAGCTTTGGCGGCAAGAAACCGCGCGCAGTGGTCGCTTCCGTCGAGCCGAGCCGGCCGCTGATCGAGCTGCAGGCCGAGCTCGAAAGGCTGATGCAGCGGCTCGGGCTCGATCCGGAGGGGCGCAAATTCATTCCCCATGTGACGCTGGCGCGGCTGCATGACGCCTCGAGCCAGGACGTTGCCGATTATCTCTCGGTGCGCGGCTATTTCCCGAGCCGCACGTTCTGGGCTTCGCGCTTCGTGCTGTTCTCCTCGCGCGCTTCGACCGGCGGCGGGCCCTATGTGGTCGAAGATTCCTACGCGCTGAGTGCGTGAGGGGCGGGCATTCGCCGTATTCTCCTGCTGTCATCATCCGCGAAAGCAGATGATCCAGTATACCAGAGACGCCTGATATAGATCCGAAAGGCCGCGGCGTACTGGATACCCCGCCTTCGCGGGGTATGACGATCCAGGAATGGCTTCATCTGCATACCCCCAGCACCAATTCACGGCTTGCAATTTCCGCACGCTTGAGGCCGAAAGGGGGCCATGCTGTCGACTGACCCCACCTCGTTCCGCGCACAATATCAGGCAATGGTTTCCTCCGGCGCGATCGAGGCCGATCGCGCGCAGGCGGAAGTTGCCGAGGCGTTTGCCGCACTTGAGGAGCGGCTGTCGAGCTACAAGCCGGCGCGCAAGCTAAGCCTGCTCGGCCGATTGTTCGGCGACAAAAGCGAGCCGCCGCCGCGCGGGCTCTACATTCACGGCGAGGTCGGACGCGGCAAGACCATGCTGATGGACCTGTTCTTTCAGCAGAGCCCGGTCCAGCGCAAGCGCCGCGCCCATTTCCACGAGTTCATGGCCGAGGCGCACGAGAAGATCTATGCCTATCGCCAGAACATCGCGCGCGGTGAAATCGCAGATAGCGACGTGATCGAGCTGACGGCCAACGCCATCTTCGACGAGGCGTGGCTGTTGTGCTTCGACGAATTCCACGTCACCGACATTGCCGACGCCATGATCCTGGGGCGGCTGTTCTCCAAACTGTTCGAACTCGGCACCGTGGTCGTGGCGACTTCGAACGTCGCGCCCGAAGATCTTTACAAAGGGGGCCTCAACCGCGCGCTGTTCCTGCCGTTCATTTCGCAGATCGAAGACCGCATGGATGTGCTGCGGCTCGATGCACGCACTGACTTTAGGCTGGAAAAACTGGCCGGCGTGAAGATGTGGCTGGTGCCGCCGGATGATGAAGCCGGCGCCGCGCTCGACCGTGCCTGGCGCAAGATGACCGGCAACGCGCCGTGCAAGCCGCGCGATATCGCGATCAAGGGTCGCATTCTGCGCGTGCCCTGTTCGGCGCACGGCGTGGCGCGATTTTCCTTTGCCGATATCTGCGAAAAGCCGCTGGCCGCGTCGGATTATCTGCGGCTGGCGCACGATTATCATACCATCCTGATCGACCGCATTCCGGTGATGAATTACGCCGCGCGCAACGCCGCCAAGCGCTTCATTTCGCTGATCGACACGCTTTACGACAACGCGGTGAAGCTGATGGCCTCGGCCGAAGCCGATCCGGTCTCGCTGTATGTCGCTGCCGAGGGCGTTGAAGCCAACGAGTTCAAGCGGACCGCGTCGCGGCTGATCGAGATGAGTTCCGAATCCTATCTGGCGCTCCCGCACGGCCGGAAGGATTCCGCGGCGAGCGGATCGAGCACGGGGCTGGTGGAGACGTAGTGATTGTTGTCATTCCGGGATGGTCCGAAGGACCAGACCCGGAATCTCGAGATTCTCAGGGGCGCAAGGGCGCCCCATAGTTCGCGCTGTGCGCGCCCCGGAATGACAACGCTTCTTGGCATACCTGACCGAATTCAAGGCGCGGCCTTAGAATTGGGCATGCCCCGGCTTGAACCGGCCATTCGAAAGGGATAACCAGCCATCCGGCTGATTATCCACCCCTCACTCTTCGTCTCAGAAGGACAAATTTCCCATGGCGCGCGACAAGATTGCTTTGATTGGCTCCGGTCAGATCGGCGGAACGCTGGCTCACCTCGTCGGCCTGAAGGAGCTCGGCGACGTCGTGATGTTCGATATCGCCGAGGGCGTGCCGCAGGGCAAAGCGCTCGACATCGCGCAATCTTCGCCGGTCGACGGCTTCGACGCCAATCTGACAGGGGCCAATTCCTATGAGGCGCTCGATGGCGCCAAGGTCTGTATCGTCACCGCCGGTGTGCCGCGCAAGCCCGGCATGAGCCGCGACGATCTCTTGAGCATTAACCTCAAGGTCATGGAGCAGGTCGGCGCCGGCATCAAGAAGTACGCCCCCGACGCGTTCGTGATCTGCATCACCAATCCGCTGGATGCGATGGTGTGGGCCCTGCAGAAGGCTTCCGGCCTGCCGCACAAGAAGGTGGTCGGCATGGCTGGCGTGCTCGACTCCGCGCGATTCCGCTATTTCCTGGCCGACGAATTCCACGTCTCGGTCGAGGACGTCACCGCTTTCGTGCTCGGCGGCCATGGCGACACCATGGTGCCGCTGACGCGCTACTCCACCGTCGCCGGCATTCCGCTGCCCGACCTCGTCAAGATGGGCTGGACCTCGCAGGCACGCATCGACGAGATCGTCGACCGCACCCGCAACGGCGGCGCCGAGATCGTCAACCTCCTGAAGACTGGCTCGGCGTTCTACGCGCCGGCCGCTTCGGCGATCGCGATGGCCGAGAGCTATCTGAAGGACAAGAAGCGCGTGCTGCCCTGCGCCGCCTATCTCAACGGCGAGTACAGCGTGAAGGACATGTATGTCGGCGTTCCCGTCGTGATCGGCTCGAAGGGCGTCGAGCGCATCGTCGAGATCGAGCTGGCCGGCAAGGATCGCGAAGCCTTCGACAAGTCGGTCGGCGCGGTGCAGGGCCTAGTCGACGCCTGCAAGAAGATCGCGCCCGATCTGCTCGGTCGTTGATTTCGTACAGCTTTCGCCCCTCGCCAGGGGCGAAAGCGTTTTCAGGGTTGCAGTTATATTGGTATATGGTATGCCAACTACCAATGCCGGTGAACTGTAGAATTCGCCGCTAAGCGTTTTGGGGAGCGTCCAAATGAATATCCACGAATACCAGGCCAAGGCTCTGCTGCATGAATTCGGCGTGCCGATTTCCCGCGGCGTGCCTGTTTTGAAGGCCTCGGATTCGGAAGCCGCCGCCAAACAGCTTCCCGGCCCGATCTGGGTGGTGAAGAGCCAGATCCATGCCGGCGGCCGCGGCAAGGGCAAATTCAAGGAAGCTTCCGCCGGCGACAAGGGCGGCGTCCGCATCGCGAAATCCGTCGCCGAGGTCAACGAATTCGCCAAGCAGATGCTGGGGGCGACGCTGGTCACGGTGCAGACCGGCCCGCAGGGCAAGCAGGTCAACCGCCTCTACATCGAGGAAGGCTCCGACATCGACAAGGAGTTTTATCTCTCGATCCTCGTCGACCGCGAAACGTCTGAAGTCGCGTTCGTGGTCTCGACCGAAGGTGGCGTCAATATCGAAGAGGTCGCCCATAACACGCCTGAGAAGATCGTGACCTTCTCGGTCGATCCGGCAACCGGCATCATGGGTCATCACGGCCGCACGGTCGCGAAAGCCCTGAACCTTACCGGTGATCTCGCCAAGCAGGCGGAGAAGCTGGTGACGCAGCTCTACACCGCCTTCGTTGCCAAGGACATGGCGATGCTGGAGATCAATCCGCTCGTCGTCACCAAGCAGGGCGAACTGCGCGTGCTCGATGCCAAGGTGTCGTTCGATGACAACGCGCTGTTCCGCCATCCCGAGGTGGCGGTGGCGTTGCGCGATTTGACCGAGGAAGATGCCAAGGAAGTCGAGGCGTCGAAGTATGATCTGAATTATGTGACGCTCGACGGAACCATCGGCTGCATGGTCAACGGCGCCGGCCTTGCGATGGCGACCATGGACATCATCAAGCTCTACGGCATGGAGCCCGCCAACTTCCTCGACGTCGGCGGCGGCGCCAGCAAGGAGAAGGTGGCGGCGGCGTTCAAGATCATAACCGCCGACCCGAACGTGAAGGGCATCCTGGTCAACATCTTCGGCGGCATCATGAAGTGCGATATCATCGCTGAAGGCGTGGTCGCTGCGGTGAAGGAAGTCGGCCTGAAAGTTCCGCTGGTGGTGCGGCTCGAAGGCACCAATGTCGACGCCGGCAAGCAGATCATCCGCGAATCCGGCCTCAATGTGGTGCCGGCCGACAATCTGGACGATGCCGCGCAGAAAATCGTGAAAGCCGTCAAGGGAGGCTAGCGATGGCTGACCGTCTCGCCGCTCCGACACCGCTGGAAGAACACCGCCGGCTCGCGGTTTTTGCGGGCGAGTGGGCGGGCGAGGAAATGGTCTATCCGTCGCGCTGGACCGCGGGCGGTCCGGCGACATCGCATGTGGTTGCGCGCGTCGATCTCAACGGCTTCTACCTGATTCAGGACACCCGTCAGATGCGCGACGGCAAGGAGACGTTCGCCACCCACGGCGTGTTCACCTACGACCGCGACGACCGGACCTACAAATTATTCTGGCACGATTCGCTCGGCTACTATTCGCCGGCGCCGGCCTCCGGCGCCTGGGTCGGCAACAAGCTGACCCTCGTGCGCGGCTCGCTGCGCGGCAATGCGCGTCATGTCTACGAAGTCGTCGATGACAACAACTACACCATGAAGATCCAGTTCTCGCCTGATGCCGAAGGATGGGCCGACGTGCTCACCGGCACGTACCGGCGCATTCATTAACCCCCTCGTTCACGGTCACCGAAGAAAGCGTTCGCAATCATGTCCGTTCTGATCGACAGCAACACCAAAGTCATCTGCCAGGGATTCACCGGCAAGAACGGCACGTTCCATTCGGAAGCCGCGATCGCATACGGCACCAAGATGGTCGGCGGCACCTCGCCGGGCAAAGGCGGCTCGACGCATCTCGGCTTGCCCGTCTTCGACACCGTTCGTGAGGCGCGCGAGAAGACCGGCGCTGACGCCAGCGTGATCTACGTTCCGCCGCCGGGCGCGGCGGACGCGATCTGCGAAGCGATCGATGCGGAAATTCCGCTGATCGTCTGCATCACCGAGGGCATTCCGGTGCTCGACATGGTGCGCGTGAAGCGTTCGTTGTCGGGATCGAAATCCCGCCTGATCGGGCCGAACTGCCCGGGCGTGATGACCGCGGGCGAGTGCAAGATCGGCATCATGCCGGCCAATATCTTCAAGCCGGGCAGCGTCGGGATCGTTTCGCGATCGGGCACGTTGACCTATGAGGCCGTGTTCCAGACCACCCAGGAGGGCCTCGGCCAGACCACCGCGGTCGGCATCGGCGGCGACCCGGTCAAAGGTACCGAATTCATCGACGTGCTCGAAATGTTCCTGGCCGACCCCAAGACCACCTCGATCATCATGATCGGTGAAATCGGCGGCTCGGCCGAGGAAGACGCCGCCCAGTTCATCAAGGACGAGGCCAAGCGCGGCCGGAAAAAGCCGATGGTTGGCTTCATCGCCGGCGTCACCGCCCCTCCCGGCCGCCGTATGGGTCATGCCGGCGCGATCATCTCCGGTGGCAAGGGCGACGCCGGATCCAAGACGGCGGCCATGGAAGCGGCCGGAATTACGGTATCTCCGTCGCCGGCACGGCTTGGACATACCCTTGCCGAAAAATTGAAGTCTTAATTCATTCCTTGGTTCTTTTAGGCGGGAATATCCGCCCTAAATAGGGTAAAGCTTCTTACCGAGCTGGTTCGGGCCTCCCGGACCGGCTACAGCGCCGTTTTCCACGCGCAAAGCGAAACTCACCAGGACGTCATCATGTCTCGCCAGGACGCGAACGCAGCATTTGCCCTTTCATCATTTTTGCAGGGCACCAACGCCACGTATATCGACGAGCTCTACGCCCGCTACGAGCAGGACCCCGGCTCGGTCGACAGCGACTGGCGGGAATTCTTCAAGAGCCTGAAAGACACCCCGGCCGACGTCCAGAAGAACGCCGAGGGGCCGTCCTGGGGCCGCGACAACTGGCCGATCACGCCGCAGGACGAACTGACCTCGGCTCTGGACGGTAACTGGATCACTGTCGAGAAGGTCGTCGGCGCCAAGCTGGCCGCCAAGGCGCAGGCCAAGGGCGCCGAACTATCCCCTGCCGACGTCAACCAGGCGACGCGCGATTCGGTCCGTGCCCTGATGCTGATCCGCGCCTACCGCATGCGCGGTCATTTCCACGCCAAGCTCGATCCGCTCGGCATCGAAGCGCCGCGCGATCGCGAAGAGCTCGATCCGCGCACCTATGGCTTCACCGAGGCGGACTTCGACCGCAAGATCTTCCTCGACCATGTGCTCGGCCTCGAATACGGCTCGCTGCGCGAGATCGTCACGATCTGCGAGCGCACCTACTGCCAGACCCTTGGCGTCGAGTTCATGCACATCTCGAACGCCGCGCAGAAGGCCTGGATCCAGGAGCGCATAGAGGGACCGGACAAGGAAATCAGTTTTACGCCGGAAGGGCGCCGCGCCATCCTCAACAAGCTGATCGAAGCCGAAGGTTTCGAAAAATTCTGCGATCTCAAATTCACCGGCACCAAGCGTTTCGGCCTCGACGGTGCCGAGTCGTTGATCCCCGCGCTGGAGCAGATCATCAAGCGTGGCGGCAATCTCGGCGTGAAGGAAATCGTGCTTGGCATGCCGCATCGCGGCCGCCTCAACGTGCTGACGCAGGTGATGGGCAAGTCGCACCGCGCGCTGTTCCATGAATTCAAGGGCGGCTCCGCCAATCCTGAGGACGTCGAAGGCTCCGGCGACGTGAAGTATCACCTCGGCGCGTCGTCCGACCGCGAGTTCGACGGCAACAAGATCCATCTGTCGCTGACCGCCAACCCGTCGCATCTGGAAATCGTCGACCCCGTCGTGCTCGGCAAGGTGCGCGCCAAGCAGGACCAGCACGGCGATCCGCCCGACATGCGCATCTCGGTGCTGCCGCTGCTGCTGCACGGCGACGCCGCGTTCGCCGGCCAAGGCGTAGTGGCGGAATGCTTCAGCCTCTCCGACCTGAAGGGCTACCGCACCGGCGGCTCGCTGCATTTCATCGTCAACAACCAGATCGGCTTCACCACCTATCCGCGCTATTCGCGCTCCTCGCCATATCCGTCCGACGTGGCGAAGATGATCGATGCGCCGATCTTCCACGTGAACGGCGACGATCCGGAAGCTGTGGTGTTCGCGGCGAAGGTCGCGATCGAGTTCCGGCAGAAATTCCACAAGCCGGTCGTGATCGACATGTTCTGCTATCGCAGGCACGGCCATAACGAGGGCGATGAGCCGGCGTTTACCCAGCCGGTGATGTACAAGCACATCGCCTCGCATCCGTCGACGCTCGAACTCTACGCCAAGCGCCTGGTCACCGACGGCGTGCTGACCGAAGGCGAGGTCGAGAAGGCGAAGGCCGACTGGCGCGCGCGGCTCGATGCCGAGCTCGAGGCAGGCTCCGGCTACAAGCCCAACAAGGCCGACTGGCTCGACGGCAAATGGGCCGGCTTCAAATCCGCCGACCAGGAAGAAGATGCCCGCCGCGGCGTCACCGGCGTCGATGTCCGTATCCTCAAGGATATCGGCCGCAAAATCACCAAGGTGCCGGATGGTTTCCGGGTTCACCGGACCATCCAGCGTTTCCTGGAAAACCGCGCCAAGGCAATCGATAATGGCGTCGGCATCGATTGGGCGACTGGCGAGGCGCTGGCGTTTTGCACGCTGATGCAGGAAGGCCACCACGTCCGACTATCCGGCCAGGATTCCGAACGCGGCACCTTCTCGCAGCGCCATTCGGTGCTGATCGACCAGGAAGACGAGAGCCGCTACACGCCGTTCAACCACCTTGGCCACGATCAGGGCCACTACGAGGTCATCAACTCGCTGCTGTCCGAAGAGGCGGTACTCGGCTTCGAGTACGGTTATTCGCTGGCCGAGCCGAAGGCGCTGGCGATGTGGGAAGCCCAGTTCGGCGACTTCGCCAACGGTGCGCAGGTGCTGTTCGACCAGTTCATCTCATCCGGCGAACGCAAATGGCTGCGCATGTCCGGTCTCGTCTGCTTGCTGCCACATGGCTATGAAGGGCAGGGACCGGAGCACTCCTCGGCGCGGCTCGAGCGTTTCCTGCAGATGTGCGCCGAAGACAACATGCAGGTGGTGTATCCGACCACGCCGGCGAATTACTTCCACGTGCTGCGGCGCCAGTTGCATCGCGAGATCCGCAAGCCCTTGATCGTGATGACGCCGAAGTCGCTGTTGCGGCACAAGCGCGCGGTTTCGCAGCTCGACGAACTGGGCGCGGACACCACCTTCCACCGCATTCTGTACGATGACGCGCAGATGCTGCCCGACGAGAAGATCAAGCTGGTGCCGGACGACAAGATCCGCCGCGTCGTGCTGTGCTCGGGCAAGGTCTATTACGACCTCTACGAGGAGCGCGAAAAGCGCGGCGTCGACGACATCTATCTCCTGCGCATCGAGCAGCTCTATCCGGTGCCGCTGAAGGCGCTGGTGCAGGAGCTCGGCCGCTTCAAGAATGCCGAAGTGGTCTGGTGCCAGGAAGAGCCGCGCAACATGGGCGCATGGCATTTCATCGAGCCCTATCTGGAATGGGTGCTGAACCAGATCCACGCGCCGAACCGGCGTCCGCGTTACGCCGGCCGTGCCGCCTCGGCAGCAACCGCCACCGGATTGATGTCGAAGCATCTGGCGCAGCTCAAGGCCATGCTGGATGAGGCGCTGAACTAGCATTCCGTCATGCCCCGCGAAGGCGGGGCATCCAGTACCCGGCGCCGTTAGAATTCGATCATGACCGTCTCGGCGTACTGGATCGCCCGCCCTCGCGGGCGATGACTACTTTGGAACTGATCAGGCTTAAAGGTTACTGAGGAAACCATACCATGACTGAAATTCGTGTTCCGACGCTCGGCGAGTCCGTGACGGAAGCCACCATCGGCCGCTGGTTCAAGAAGGCCGGCGAAGCGGTGGCGGTGGATGAGCCGTTGGTCGAGCTCGAGACCGACAAGGTCACCATCGAGGTGCCGGCGCCATCGGCCGGTGTGCTCGGCGAGATCGCGGCCAAGGATGGCGAGACCGTCGCCGTCGGCGCGCTGCTCGGGCAGATCAACGAAGGCGCGGCCGGCGCCGCCAAGCCGGCGGCGGCCGCGCCCGCCAAGACCGCCGCCCCGGCTGCCGCGCCCGCCGCCGCCCCTGCTGCGGCTCCGAAGGCTGCAGCATCGGATGCGCCGCTGGCGCCGTCGGTTCGCAAGCTCTCCGCCGAGAGCGGCATCGATGCCGCAACCGTTCCCGGCTCGGGCAAGGACGGCCGCGTCACCAAGGGCGACATGCTGGCCGCGATCGAGAAGGCGGCATCGGCGCCGACCCCGGTCCATCAACCAGCCGCGTCCGTGCAGGTGCGCGCGCCATCGCCGGCCGACGACGCCGCGCGCGAAGAGCGCGTGAAGATGACGCGGCTGCGCCAGACGATCGCGCGGCGGCTCAAGGACGTGCAGAACACGGCTGCGATGCTGACGACCTTCAACGAGGTCGACATGAGCCACATCATGGCGATGCGGGCGCAGTACAAGGACGTGTTCGAGAAGAAGCATGGCAGCAAGCTCGGCTTCATGGGCTTCTTCACCAAGGCGGTGGTGCAGGCGCTGAAGGACATCCCGGCCGTCAACGCCGAGATCGACGGCACCGATTTGATCTACAAGAACTACTACCACATCGGCGTGGCCGTCGGCACCGACAAGGGCCTGGTCGTGCCCGTGGTGCGCGACTGCGACCACAAGTCGATCTCCGACATCGAAAAGTCGATCGCCGATTTCGGCCGTCGCGCGCGCGACGGCCAGCTCAAGATCGACGAAATGCAGGGCGGCACCTTCACCATCACCAATGGCGGCATCTACGGTTCGCTGATGTCGACGCCGATCCTGAACGCGCCGCAATCCGGCATTTTGGGCATGCACAAAATCCAGGAGCGGCCGATGGTGGTCGGCGGCAAGATCGAGGTGCGCCCGATGATGTATCTGGCGCTGTCCTACGATCACCGCGTCATCGACGGCAAGGAGGCCGTGACGTTCCTGGTTCGGGTCAAGGAGAGCCTGGAAGATCCGGCGCGGCTCGTGCTGGATCTCTAGATTGCGGGTTGCTGTGGATGATGCTTCAGCGCGCCCGCCCTGGGTGCGATCGGAATTTCCCGATGGCGGTCCGCCTCCATGGGATCAGGAGGAAGGGGACGGTCTCGTCGGCCAATTGGTCCTGGCAGGCATCACCTACCTTGCAGCGGACGAAAAGACGGTGACGTCGCAGGTTCAATGTTGGGGGCGGATCGTCAGCGCGAACCCCGGAGGCATTGCAATTGTGTGTGAAGGCAAGTTGTGGACAGGACAGACCATGAGGTTACCGCCGGATCTTCGAGCGTTTCAGGCGGCCAGACCGGGGCAATACAGACTACGATCGACGGGTGAGACGGTCGAGAATCCCGATCTTACGACCAGTTGGACAATCACACAGTCTCCGAAATCATGAGACGAGGATGCCGTATGAAACTCAGGCGTTGGGGGCTGATGTGACGGACAAGGTTGTTGTAATCACCGGCGGCAGCCGCGGCATCGGCCGCGCCACCGCGCTCGCTGCCGCCGCGCGCGGCTTTCGTGTCGTGGTCGGCTACGCCAGCAATCAGGCGGCGGCGGAGGAAGTCGTCTCGCTGATCGAGCAGAAGAACGGCAAGGCGATTGCCGTGAAATGCGATGTCGGCAGCGAGGCCGACATTCTCGCGCTGTTCAAGGCATCGGACGAATTCGGAACGCTCGGCGCGCTCGTCAACAATGCCGGCATCGTCGGTCCGTCGGCGCGGGTCGAGGACATGTCGGCCGAGCGCATTCAGCGCATGATGGCGGTCAACGTGACCGGCAGCATTTTATGCGCGCGCGAAGCCGTGAAGCGAATGTCGACCCGCAACGGCGGCGAGGGCGGCGTCATCGTCAATCTTTCCTCGGTCGCGGCGAAACTCGGTTCACCCAATACGTATGTCGATTATGCGGCGTCCAAGGGCGCGGTGGATTCCTTCACCATCGGTCTCGGCCATGAGGTCGCCGGCGAGGGCATTCGCGTCGCGGCGATCCGGCCTGGACTCATCGATACCGAGATTCATGCCTCAGGCGGCGAGCCCGATCGCGCGCATCGGCTCGCTCACATGGTGCCGATGAAGCGCGTCGGCACTGCGGAAGAAATCGCCAATGCCATCGTCTGGCTGATTTCGGACGAGGCTTCCTACGTCACCAGCGCCATCCTTGATGTATCGGGCGGCCGGTAATACCTGACACCTTTCTCAGCTACAGGACTTCATCATGGCTTCCTACGATCTCGTCGTCATCGGCACCGGTCCGGGCGGATATGTCTGCGCGGTGCGCGCGGCGCAACTCGGCATGAAGGTGGCCGTGGTCGAGAAGAACGCAACGCTGGGCGGCACCTGTCTCAACGTCGGCTGCATGCCGTCGAAGGCGCTGCTGCACGCATCCGAAATGTTCGAGGAGGCCGAGCACTCCTTTGCCAAGATGGGCGTCAGCGTCTCCACGCCGAAGCTCGATCTGCCGGCGATGATGAATTTCAAGCAGCAGGGCATCGACGGCAACGTCAAGGGCGTCGAGTTCCTGATGAAGAAGAACAAGATCGACGTCCTCTATGGCGCGGGCAAGATTCTCGGCGCCGGCAAGGTCGAGGTCAGCAGTAACGGCAAGTCGCAGACGGTCGAGACCAAGAACATTGTCATTGCCACCGGCTCCGACATCGCGCGGCTCAAGGGCATCGAGATCGACGAGAAGCGTGTCGTGTCGTCGACCGGCGCGCTGTCGCTCGACAGGGTGCCGGAGAGGCTTCTGATCATCGGCGCCGGCGTGATCGGGCTGGAGCTCGGCTCGGTCTGGAAACGGCTTGGCGCTGAGGTCATGGTCGTCGAATTCCTCGATCGCATCCTGCCCGGCATGGATGGGGAAGTCGCAAAGCAATTCCAGCGCATCCTCGAAAAGCAGGGCTTTGCATTCAAGCTCGGCGCCAAGGTGACGGCGGTCGACGCTTCCGGCAAGACGTTGAAGGCGACGGTGGAGCCGGCGGCGGGCGGCGCAGCGGAAACGATTGAGACCGACGTGGTGCTGGTCTGCATCGGCCGCGTGCCCTACACCGAAGGCCTCGGGTGCAAGGAAGCCGGTATCGCGCTCGACAGTCGCGGCCGTGTGCAGATCGATGCGCATTTTTCGACCAGCGTGAAGGGTGTCTATGCGATCGGCGACGTCGTGGCGGGGCCAATGCTCGCGCACAAGGCGGAGGACGAAGGCGTCGCCTGCGCCGAAATCATCGCAGGGCAAGCGGGCCACGTGAACTACGATGTGATCCCAGGCGTCGTGTATACCACGCCGGAAGTGTCGTCGGTCGGCAAGACCGAGGAAGAGCTGAAGCAGGCCGGCGTCGCCTACACCTCAGGCAAATTCCCGTTCACCGCCAACGGCCGCTCCAAGGTCAACCAGACCACTGACGGATTTGTGAAGATTCTCGCGGATGCGAAGACCGACCGTGTGCTCGGCGTGCACATTGTCGGCCGCGAAGCCGGCGAAATGATCCATGAAGCCGCTGTTCTCATGGAGTTTGGCGGCTCTGCCGAGGATCTGGCGCGGACTTGTCATGCGCATCCGACCCGCTCGGAAGCGATCAAGGAAGCCGCGCTTGGGGTCGGCAAACGTGCCATCCATATGTGATTGAACCCGGCAGAAGCGGGTAGAGACCACTTAGATGATGCGTCGCCTGTTTCAGCCGTTCTGGGTCCTGCTTGCGGTCATCTTTCTGATCGAAGCATGGCTGTGGGATCATCTCGAGCCGATCGTCGAGCGCATCGTTGCGCTGATCCCGCTTCGCGCCTTCAAGCAATGGCTGTCCGACCGCGTCGATGCGCTGTCGCCGGCGATGACGCTGATCGTATTTGCCGTGCCGGTGATTCCGCTGTTTCCGCTCAAGCTGGTCGGCTTGTGGCTGCTGGCGAATGAATATTGGCTCAGCGCCGCCGTCGTTTTCGTGCTCGGCAAATTCCTCAGCGTCGGCGTCACCGCGTTTATCTTCGACGTGACGCGGCCGAAGCTGCTGCAGATGGCGTGGTTCAAAAACATCTATGAGTTCATCCTGGCGATGCGCGCCAAGGCGGCCGCCCTGGTCTATCCAATCAAGCAGCGCATCCGGGAAATTTTGCGCGGCGACGGTGATAGCTGGTCATCGCGCATGCTGCGCACGATCGCACGTTTTCGCAAGAGCGTGCACGAAGCGCGGTAGCTTCTTGCTGTCGTCGCCCGGCTTGACCGGGCGACCCAGTATCCCAGAGACAATAGTGCTTGAGCCGAGACGTCGCGGCGTACTGGATCACCCGCTTTCGCGGGTGATGACATTCAATGCAAATGCAAAAGATGCGGCGCGTAGAGGCCGAGTGCGGTGATACCGATGCCGGCAATCGCCAGTACGCCGGAGACCCAGGCCAGCACTATCATGCCGGTGATGATGGTGGCCGACGCCAGCACGATCCCGATCTGGAACGCGGCCGAGGCGATTTCGTAGTGGTGGTACTTTGCCGTCGCGAGGTCGCGCTCGTGCTCGGCATGCTTGGCGCGTGCGGCGAGCTGTTCCGAACCTTCCCCGGTCTCCGGCTCCGAACGGTAGCGCGCCGCGGTTTTGTTCCAGTCGTCGATCTGCTTTTGCAGGGCCGCTTTCGCAGCATCATCGCCGATGGTCCCTAGGCTGAGTTTGGCGTGCTCCGCCGTGGCCTGGACCGTGGTGCGGCGGATGCTCTTGGCCTGGAAGAACGCCCAGAGGTTCGAAGCCTCGACATTCTTGCTGATGGCTTCGGTCTGCGCGCCCTTGCCGAGCGTTTCCGACAGCGCCAGAAACAAGGCGATCACCGCGATCAGCAGCGCGATCTTCTTGTTCGAGCCTGAAGCATGCTCAGCGTGCTCCGCATGCTCCATGCTTTCATGTGCACCACCCATGATTCTCCTCCTGCCAATTGACGGCGTACGATTGCCGGAACCGCAACGCGAGCGCAAGCGGTCACTCAAGAAACCATCGATGTGACGGGAGTGTGTCGGCGCGAGCGCCTAATAATTCATCCGCGCGGATGCGCGGTGCGGTACACTTCCAAAAGCCGTTCGCTGTCGATCCCGGTGTAGATCTGCGTGGTCGAGAGCGAGGCGTGGCCGAGCAGTTCCTGGATCGCGCGCAGATCACCGCCGCGGCTGAGCAGATGTGTTGCGAAAGAATGCCGCAGCGCGTGCGGGGTGGCGCTGTCGGGCAGGCCGAGTGCGCCACGTAATCGCTCCATGGTGAGCTGGATGATTCGCGGGGAAAGCGGCCCGCCGCGTACGCCGACGAAGATCGGGCCGGCCGGCGGTAATGAATGCGGGCACATCGCAACGTAATCGGCGATCAGTGCCAGCACGTTTTGCAGCACCGGCACCATGCGGGTCTTGTTGCCTTTGCCGGTGACGATAATGACGTCGCCTTCGCCGGGTCTTGGCACGTCCTGGCGCTTCAGTCCCAGCGCTTCGGAAATGCGCAGGCCTGATCCATAGAGCAGCGCCATCACCGCGGCGTCGCGCGCGAGAATCCAGGGATCGCGCTCCTCGCCGGCGCGCTCGTCGGCATCGGCAAAGCGTTTGGCGGCGGCCATCTGGATCGGCTTCGGCAGGCTTTTTGCAATTTTCGGCGCGCGGATCGCGGACAGAGCTCCGACCTTGCCCTTGCCCTCCCGTTCGAGATAGCGGCCGAACGAACGCAGGCCAGCCAGCGCCCGCATCAGCGAGCGCCCGGCGATGTCGTCGGCGCGACGCATCGCCATGAAAGCCCTGACGTCGGTGGCCTCCAGCGCCGCAAACTTCTTCAGCGTGACTTGGGTGCCCCAATGCTCGGCGAGGAAGGTGAGGCATTGGCGGAGGTCGCGGGCGTAGGCTTCAAGCGTCTTCGGCGACAGCCGCCGTTCCGCGCGCAGATGCGTCAGCCAGCGCGTCATCTCCTGCGCGAGGCCCTCGTCGGCGCATTCGAGCTCGACCGCTTGCAGTGCCGGAACTTCCCTGGCCATCATTCTTGCCTTGAGAGCTTGCCTTGGAGACGGTGATTCAGCGCATTATATCGCACCTCTTTCGTTTACCGTTCGCTAACTGGCCGGGGCGGCGCTAGCCTCGCTCCGAAAACCCCAAGCCTGATTCCCCTGATGGACCACGCCACCCGCCAAACCAGCTCATCGGCCGCCTCGACTCGCGTCGTCGACGTGCTGGTGCCGGTCGCGCTCAATCAAAACTATTCCTACCGCGTGCCGCGCGGCATGGAGCTGAAGGCGGGCGATGTCGTTTGCGTGCCGCTCGGGCCGCGGGAGGTGGTGGCGGTGGTGTGGGCGGAGAACGCCAATCCCGATCCGCGGCTGCACAACCGCCTGAAGGACGTCGGCGAAAAGCTCGACGTGCCGCCGCTCAAGGAGGAATTGCGCAGCCTCGTCGATTGGGTCGCCAACTACACGCTGTCCGCGCGCGGCATGGTCCTGCGCATGGCTTTGCGGATGGGCGAAAATCTGGGACCCGAACGGATGCGCCTCGGCGTGCGGCTGGTGGGCCCAGCGCCGCAGCGCCTGACGCCAGCGCGGCGGCGGCTGATCGAGGTGCTGTCGGACGGCCTTTTGCACGGCAAGTCGGATGCGGCGCGAGAAGCCGGCGTCAGCTCAGGCGTGGTCGACGGCCTCGTCGATGAGGGGACCCTGGCCATAGAGGCGATGCCGCCGCCACTGGCGCCGCCGGCGCCCGATCCGTCCTTTGCGCAGCCGGAATTTTCCCACCAGCAGCGCGCGGCGGTGGACATGATGCGAGCGCTCGCTGCCAACGGCACGTTCCACGTCGCGCTGCTCGACGGCGTCACCGGATCGGGCAAGACGGAAGTCTATTTTGAGGCGATTGCGGAAGTCGTCCGGCGCGGCAAGCAGACGCTGATCCTGATGCCGGAGATCGCGCTGACCGGGCAATTCCTCGACCGCTTCGCCCAGCGTTTCGGCGTGCGCCCGCTGGAATGGCACTCCGAACTGACGCCGCGCACGCGGCAGCGCAATTGGGCGGCGATATCGGCGGGTGAAGCGCCGGTCGTGGTCGGCGCGCGCTCGGCGCTGTTTCTGCCCTATGCGGATCTGGGCCTGATCATCGTCGATGAAGAGCACGACCAGGCTTACAAGCAGGATGACGGCGCGCATTATCACGCCCGCGACATGGCAGTGGTGCGCGCGCATATCGCCAAAATCCCGATCGTGCTGGCGTCCGCGACGCCGTCGGTCGAAACCGAAGTCAACGCGCGCAAGGGACGCTATCAGCGCGTCGCGCTGCCGTCCCGCTTCGGCGGCCAACACATGCCGCATATCGAAGCGATCGATTTGCGACGCGCTCCGCCGCCGCGCGGCCGCTTCATCTCGCCGCCGCTCGCCGAGCAAATTCGTTTCGCGATCGAGAAGCGCGAACAGGCGCTGTTGTTCCTCAACCGCCGCGGCTACGCGCCGCTGACGCTGTGCCGGGCTTGCGGCCATCGCTTCGCGTGCACGATCTGTGATGCCTGGCTGGTCGATCACCGCTTTCGCCAGCGGCTGGTCTGCCATCATTGCGGCTTCTCGATGCCGCGCCCAAATATCTGCCCGCATTGCCAGGCTGAGGAATCGCTGGTCGCGGTCGGCCCCGGCGTCGAGCGGCTGCAGGAAGAGGCGGCTGCGCTGTTTCCGGAAGCGCGCACCATGGTGCTGTCAAGCGATCTGATCACCTCGATCGAGACCATGCGCAGCGAGCTGAACGAGATCGCGGAAGGCCGCGTCGATATCATCATCGGCACGCAACTGGTCGCGAAGGGCCATAATTTCCCGCGGCTCAATCTGGTCGGGGTGATCGATGCGGATCTCGGCCTCGGCAATGGCGATCCGCGCGCTGCCGAGCGCACCTTCCAACTGCTCAATCAGGTGATCGGGCGTGCGGGACGCGATCAGGGCCGCGGTGTTGGCTACTTGCAGACCCATCAGCCCGAACATCCCGTGATGAAGGCGTTGGTCGCTAACGACCGTGAGGCGTTTTACGTCAGCGAAATCGACTCCCGCGAGCGCACCGGCTATCCGCCGTTCGGCCGGCTCGCCAGCCTGATCATTTCTGCGGGCGACCGGCCGACCGCGGAAGGCTTTGCGCGCCGCCTCGCCGCTGTGGCCCCGATCGACGAACGCATCCAGGTGCTGGGACCCGCCGAAGCGCCGCTTGCAGTGATCAAGGGCCGCTATCGGTTCCGGATCCTGGTGAAGTCGCTGCGCAATGTCGACCTCTCGGAATATTTGCGCGAGTGGCTCACCGCCGGGCCGAAGACCAAGGGCAACCTCAAGCTCGAGGTCGATGTCGATCCGCAGAGCTTTTTGTAGCTGCAGCAACGTCTCCCCCCGTCATTGCGAGAAGCGAAGCGACGAAGCAATCCATCTCTCCTCATGCGCGGAGGGATGGATTGCTTCGCGGAGTCTGTCATCGGGGCGCGCGTTCGCGCGACCCGTTGGCTCGCAATGACGGGGAAATAGCTGTGAAAACAAAAAAGCCTGCCGTCATTTGCGACGGCAGGCCTTTGTTGCCGCGGAAGGTTCCGCGACGGTTACGCAACGCAACGCTTACGCGATCTGATGGACCGGAAAAGGCGCGCGATCGCGCGCTTTACGAGACGACTTCGGCAGTGACGTGCCCAACGCCAGCGCCGGTCAGGCCGATGGCCCGGGCTGCGCCCTTGGAGAGGTCGAGCACGCGTCCTCGGATGAAAGGACCACGGTCGTTGATCGTGACGATGACGCTCTGGCCGCGATGGGTGACGCGGAGCTTGGTGCCGAACGGCAGCGAGCGATGGGCCGCGGTCATGGCGTTCTGATTGAAGCGCTGACCAGAGGCAGTCTTGCTGCCGGATTCATTGCCGTAAAAGGAGGCCTTGCCCGAGAAGCCGTGCCCGGAGCCCGACGGGCTGATCGAGGCATTGGCGTCCAGCCAATTACTGCTCTTGGCCTTGTGAGCGTGGCTG
The DNA here is from genome assembly GCF_023073815.1 of Bradyrhizobium sp. 157. Classification (NCBI taxonomy): domain Bacteria; kingdom Pseudomonadati; phylum Pseudomonadota; class Alphaproteobacteria; order Hyphomicrobiales; family Nitrobacteraceae; genus Bradyrhizobium; species Bradyrhizobium sp. 157. The sequence continues at coordinate 56,891 of NZ_JADPKF010000027.1, forward strand.
GCGTGATGGCGGTGATGCCTGGATTTTGCAGAAGCTTCGGTGACGGCGCCACCGACCAGGAGAGTTGCGGCGATCAAGGCAAGCGCCGTGCGCGACCGGGTTAGAGTTCCCGGCACAACTTTATTGGTATGCAACATTAAACTAGCCCTCAGATAGTATTGCCACATGCGTGGCAAATGGAACCCCCGTCCCAGTTTCAGTGAGGGCCGTTTGATGAGGCAATGAGGCATGAATTGGGCAGTAAATCGGGAATGTCTCGGGGTGACATATCATGTTACCGAGATCGCTAATCGAGCGATATTCCGTAATCTTGCGTGTTAACAAATTTTTAACTAATTCAATACTGTCCATTACTCGCGAATACGGTCATTCGCATGCGTGGACAGATTAAGGTAAGTAAAGGGCAAATGGAGAGGATCAGGGCGGTTCGTTCCGAACGCTATCGGTCATAGCCGCCATGCAAATACGGGCGGAACAAATTGGCCAGTCGGGGACCACTCCAGATCGCGTGCACCGGCGGAGTCATTCCGGCGCACCGATTCCCCATCAAACCGCATTCGACCCGGGCCTGAAACCGGGCCTGAAAATTGACGTGCGACAAGGCACCGCCTGAACACGCGGTCATGTTGCACCTGCGCGCTCGCTATGTTAGCAAAGCCGCGATTTTAACGATCCCGGCACCTCTCGTGCCGGTCGAAAATCGAAGTCCCGCTTGAATTCCAAGGGCTTGGATCGCTAGGCGCCGCTACCCGTGGCGACGGTTTTTCCCTTGCGAGTTTGACATCTGAAAAGAGCGACTCTGTGGCTGCTGAAGATCCGTCCGTTTCGGGAGTGTCCGGCCGTTATGCTACGGCCTTGTTCGAGTTGGCGCGCGAGGAGAAATCCGTCGACGCGGTAAAGGCCGACCTCGAGAGATTCGAGGCCATGCTGAACGAAAGCGCCGATCTCAAGCGCCTCGTCCGCAGCCCGGTCTTCTCGGCAGACGCGCAGGCCAGGGCGCTCAATGCCTTGCTTGATAAGGCCGAAATTACCGGCATTTCCGCCAAATTCCTTAAGGTGTTGACCGCAAACCGCCGGCTGTTCGCCGTGGCCGATGTGATCCGCGCCTTCCGCGCGCTGGTGGCTAAGTTCAAGGGCGAGGCGACCGCCGACGTCACCGTCGCCGAACAGCTCAGTGACAAGAATCTCGACGCGCTGAAGACCGCACTGAAATCGGTGACGGGCAAAGACGTCGCGCTCAACGTGAAAGTCGACCCCTCCATCATTGGCGGCCTTGTGGTCAAGCTCGGCAGCCGCATGGTGGATAGTTCGCTTCGCACCAAACTCAATTCGATCAAGCACGCGATGAAAGAGGCAGGCTGATGGACATCCGCGCCGCGGAAATTTCCGCGATCCTCAAGGACCAGATCAAGAATTTCGGCCAGGAGGCTGAGGTCACCGAAGTCGGGCAGGTGCTGTCCGTTGGCGACGGTATCGCCCGCGTCTACGGTCTGGACAACGTTCAGGCCGGTGAAATGGTCGAATTCGAGAACGGCACCCGCGGCATGGCGCTGAACCTCGAAACCGACAACGTCGGTATCGTGATCTTCGGTGCCGACCGTGAGATCAAGGAGGGCCAGACCGTCAAGCGCACCCGCGCCATCGTCGATACGCCGGTCGGCAAGGGTCTGCTCGGCCGCGTCGTCGACGCGCTCGGCAACCCGATCGACGGCAAGGGCCCGATCCAGGCCGACAAGCGCATGCGCGTTGACGTCAAGGCGCCCGGCATCATTCCGCGCAAGTCGGTGAGCGAGCCGATGGCGACCGGCCTCAAGGCGATCGATGCGCTGATCCCGGTCGGCCGCGGCCAGCGCGAACTGATCATCGGCGACCGCCAGACCGGCAAGACCGCGATCGCGCTCGACACCATTCTGAACCAGAAGCCGCTCAACGCGCAGCCGGACGAGAACATCAAGCTGTATTGCGTCTACGTTGCGATCGGCCAGAAGCGCTCGACCGTTGCCCAGTTCGTCAAGGTGCTGGAAGAGCAGGGCGCGCTGGAATATTCGATCGTCGTCGCTGCCACCGCATCCGACCCGGCGCCGATGCAGTACATCGCGCCGTTCACCGGCTGCACCATGGGCGAGTACTTCCGCGACAACGGCATGCACGCCGTCATCATCTATGACGACTTGTCCAAGCAGGCCGTCGCCTACCGCCAGATGTCGCTGCTGCTGCGCCGCCCACCGGGCCGCGAAGCCTATCCGGGCGACGTGTTCTACCTGCACTCCCGCCTGCTCGAGCGCGCAGCGAAGCTCAACAAGGACCAGGGCTCGGGCTCGCTGACGGCGCTGCCGGTCATCGAAACCCAGGCCAACGACGTGTCGGCCTACATTCCGACCAACGTGATTTCGATTACCGACGGTCAGATCTTCCTGGAAACCGACCTGTTCTTCCAGGGCATCCGTCCCGCGGTGAACGTCGGTCTGTCGGTGTCGCGCGTGGGCTCCTCGGCGCAGACCAAGGCGATGAAGAAGGTCGCCGGCAAGATCAAGGGTGAGCTGGCGCAGTACCGCGAAATGGCGGCCTTTGCGCAGTTCGGCTCCGACCTCGACGCCTCGACCCAGCGCCTTCTGAACCGCGGTTCGCGCCTGACTGAACTTCTGAAGCAGCCGCAGTTCTCGCCGCTGAAGATGGAAGAGCAGGTCTGCGTGATCTGGGCCGGCACCAACGGCTATCTCGACCCGCTTCCGCTCAACAAGGTGCGCGCCTTCGAGGACGGCCTCTTGTCGCTGCTGCGCGGCAAAAACGTCGAGATCCTCAACGGCATCCGCGACAGCCGCGATCTCTCCGATGATCTCGCGGCCAAGCTGAAGAGCGTGGTCGAAGGTTACGCCAAGACGTTTTCTTGATGATTTGCCGTTGCGGCCCGGCGGATAGCCGAGCCCGACGAAAGAGTGGCTTGCGGTCGGGTGCCAGACACCGGATCGCCGGGGTGAACTGAGAATGGCTTCACTTAAAGACATGCGTGTCCGCATCGCCTCGACCAAGGCGACGCAGAAGATCACCAAGGCGATGCAGATGGTCGCGGCCTCCAAGCTGCGGCGCGCGCAGACCGCCGCCGAAGCGGCCCGGCCCTACGCCGAGAAGATGGATGCGGTGATTTCCAACATCGCCGCTGCCGCCGCCAGTTCGCCGGGCGCTCCGGCGCTGTTGGCCGGCACCGGCAGGGATCAGGTGCATCTCTTGCTGGTCTGCACCGGCGAACGCGGCCTGTGCGGCGCGTTCAATTCGGCGATCGTGCGTCTGGTCCGTGAGCGCGCGTTGTCGCTGATGGGCCAAGGCAAGGACGTCAAGATATTCTGCGTCGGCCGCAAGGGCTACGACCAGCTCCGCCGCACCTTCGATAAGCAGATCATCGAGCACGTCGATCTGCGCGGGGTTCGCCAGCTCGGCTTCGTCAACGCCGAGGACATCGCCAAGAAGATCCTGGTACGGTTCGAAGCCGGCGAGTTCGACGTCTGCACGCTGTTCTATTCGCGCTTCAAATCCGTCATCGCGCAGCTTCCGACTGCCCAGCAGGTCATTCCGTTGGTGGTCGAAGAGCCGGCCGCCAATGCCCGTCCGTCGATCGCTTACGAATACGAGCCGGAAGAAGACGAGATTTTGACGCGGCTATTGCCGCGCAATCTTGCGGTGCAGATCTTCCGCGCGCTGCTGGAGAACAATGCCTCTTTCTACGGCGCGCAGATGAGCGCGATGGACAACGCCACCCGCAACGCCGGCGAAATGATCCGCAAGCAAACCCTAGTCTACAACCGAACCCGTCAAGCCCAGATCACCAAGGAGTTGATCGAGATCATCTCCGGCGCCGAGGCGGCGGTCTAGCGCACGAACTAACCGACGGTCGTTCAAGTACAGAATTTCGAAGGAGAGCAATTCATGGCCACAGCAGCTAACCAGATCGGTCGCGTCACCCAAGTCATGGGCGCCGTTGTCGACGTGCAGTTCGAAGGTCATCTGCCGGCCATTCTCAATTCGCTGGAGACCAAGAACGGGGGCAACCGTCTGGTGCTGGAAGTCGCGCAGCACCTCGGTGAGTCCACCGTGCGCACGATTGCGATGGACGCTACCGAAGGTCTGGTACGCGGCCAGGAAGTGACCGATACCGGCGAGCCCATCGCAATTCCGGTCGGTGATGGCACACTCGGTCGCATCATGAACGTCATCGGCGAACCGATCGACGAAGCCGGTCCAATCAAATCCGAAGGCAAGCGCGCCATCCATCAGGAAGCGCCGACCTACACTGACCAGTCCACTGAAGCCGAAATTCTTGTGACCGGCATCAAGGTCGTCGACTTGCTCGCTCCCTACGCCAAGGGCGGCAAGATCGGCCTGTTCGGCGGCGCCGGCGTCGGCAAGACCGTGCTGATTCAGGAGCTGATCAACAACGTCGCCAAGGCCCACGGCGGTTACTCGGTGTTCGCCGGCGTCGGTGAGCGTACCCGCGAAGGCAACGACCTCTATCACGAGTTCATCGAGTCCAAGGTCAACGCCGATCCGCGCAATCCCGATCCGAGCGTGAAGTCAAAATGCGCGCTGGTGTTCGGCCAGATGAACGAGCCGCCGGGCGCCCGCGCCCGCGTCGGCCTCACCGGCCTGACCGTCGCTGAGCACTTCCGCGACCAGGGCCAGGACGTGCTGTTCTTCGTCGACAACATCTTCCGCTTCACGCAAGCCGGCTCGGAAGTGTCGGCGCTGCTCGGCCGCATCCCCTCGGCGGTGGGCTATCAACCGACGCTTGCTACCGACATGGGCGCGCTGCAGGAGCGCATCACCACGACGCATAAGGGTTCGATCACCTCGGTGCAGGCGATCTACGTGCCGGCCGACGACTTGACCGACCCGGCGCCCGCCACCTCGTTCGCCCACTTGGACGCGACCACGGTGCTGAGCCGCGCGATTTCGGAAAAGGGCATCTACCCGGCGGTGGACCCGCTCGACTCCACGTCGCGCATGCTCTCCCCGCTCGTCGTCGGAGAAGAGCACTATCAGACCGCGCGCATGGTTCAGCAGGTGCTGCAGAAGTACAAATCGTTGCAGGACATCATCGCCATTCTCGGCATGGACGAACTGTCCGAAGAGGACAAGATCGCGGTGGCCCGCGCCCGTAAGATCGAGCGCTTCCTGTCGCAGCCGTTCCACGTCGCCGAAGTCTTCACCGGCTCGCCCGGCAAGTTCGTCGACCTCGCCGACACCATCAAGGGCTTCCGCGGCCTCTGCGAAGGCAAGTACGACCATCTGCCGGAAGCGGCGTTCTACATGGTCGGCACCATCGAGGAAGCCGTCGAGAAGGGCAAGAGGCTGGCTGCTGAAGCTGCCTAGTGACGATACGGGCGCTGTCTCTGATCCTGGCAACTGCTGGGATCCTGTTCATCGCCTTTCTGGCAGGTTCGTGGAATAAGGCTGCCTATGGGTTGGGGTGCTTTTATGCGAAACAACCGCTCGGCTCAGCGTGTAATCCTCAGGAAGGTCTGAGCGCTTTTCTGGGGTGGTTTTTTCCGACTGCTGCAATTCTATACGTCGTTTGGGGCCTTGCATTTGCAGCAAGAAAATTGATGAAGGCAAAGTAGGACCGCCATGGCTACCTTCCATTTCGATCTCGTCTCGCCCGAAAAACTCGCCTTCTCCGGCGAAGTCGATCAGGTTGACGTTCCCGGCGTGGAAGGCGATTTCGGCGTACTCGCCGGACATGCGCCGGTCGTGGCAGCGGTTCGTCCGGGCATCCTGACGATCACCGCGGACGGCGCGCACCAGAAGATCATCGTGCTCGGCGGTCTTGCCGAAATGTCGGAAAATGGACTGACGGTGCTGGCCGACGTCGCTACGTCGATGGCCGAGGTCGACCGCGCGCAGTTCGCCGAGACCATCGCCGAGATGGAAGCCAAGCTCGCCGAGAAGGAAGGCACCGAGCTCGATCACGCCATCGAGCGGCTGGACCACTTCAAGAGCATCCAGATCGAGCTCAACGCCACCGCTATGCACTAAGCCCCGGGGCACCGCTCCGGGGCACAATGAAGACCCTGACACGCCAGCGCTCGTCACACGGTGACGGGCGCTGAGCTTTTTTGCGGCAGTATTTCTCTCGCAAGGCTGCTCCCCAGGCACGGCTCGGAACCGCTCCAGCTAGCGTCGCTGAACCGAGCCGCTGCTCTGGCTGCTGCTTGCTTCGGTGGCCGGTCCCACCGCAACGGTAACGCTTTGCGGCGCGCCGGAACGCTCAACGGTCAATCGCACCTGTTCGCCTATCCGCGCGAGTCCGATCCGGTTTCTCAACTGCGCGGCAGAGTGAATGGGGCGGTCGTCCGCCTTCAGCACGATGTCGCCCTTACGCAGGCCTGCCAATTCGGCAGGCGAGCCCGGGCTGATTTCGGCAATCCGGGCTCCCTCGCTGCGTCCGCCGTCGGTCGCGGGATTTAGTTCGCGCAGCGAGATGCCGATCCGGCCACGCTCGACGCGGCCGTTCTCGACAATCTGTTCCATCACGCGCCGCGCCATATTGACGGGGATCGCAAAGCCGATGCCGACATTGCCGCCGGCCGGCGAAATGATCGCTGAATTGATGCCGACGAGCTCGCCCTTGAGATTGACCAGCGCGCCACCCGAATTGCCCGGGTTGATCGCGGCGTCGGTCTGGATGAAATCCTCATAGCCCTGTCTGCCGAGCCCGATCCGGCCGAGTGCACTGACAAGGCCGGAGGTCACGGTCTGGCCAAGCCCAAACGGATTGCCGATGGCGAGGACGAAATCGCCGACTTCGAGCGCGTCACTGTCGCCGAACGCGATCGCCTTCAATGCGGACGGCGATTGAATCCGCAACACCGCAATGTCGGTGCCGGGATCGCGCCCGACGACCTTGGCCGACAATTGCCGACCGTCCTTGGTCTTGATCTGGACGGTGGCGACCTGGTCGACAACATGGTTGTTGGTCAGGACATAGCCTTTCTGCGCATCGACGATGACGCCGGAGCCGGTCGCGTTGATTTCCTTCTCGAGTTGCTTTGGGACGTCGAAAAACTCGCGGAATAGCGGATCGCGGTAGAGCGGATTGTCCTGGCGGATCTTGCCGTGCACGGCGATGTTGACCACAGCCGGCGTGACCTCGCGCACCAAGGGCGCCAACGTCGGTACTGTGCCGCCGGTTCGCAGGTTCGGAATTTGTCCCGAGGCCTGAGTTGCAATAGTCGCGGCGCCGACCAGGCCCGCCAGCACAATCGCGAAAAGTCGGTTCACGTGGGTTCTCGTCCGCGGATTAGAAGGGGTCGGATCAGGAGCCGGCTTGCGGTGCCGCGCCGTGCTGCAAGGCAAGCCACGGCCCCGCCCACAAAGCGGCCGCGTGGTTAATCCATGCAATGGCCAGAATGGCGGGTGTCAGCATGATGAAAGCCCCCGAACGGCTGTTTTCCAACGCGGCCGCCATGGCGTGCTGATTTCGACGTGCCGCTGGAGTTCTTCATCGCCGTCAAGCTGACGCAGAGCGGCGAGAATGTCGGCGAGGCGGATGGTATGATCCATGCCCGGAATCTCGCGCAGGCTCGGGCAGGATTCGACCGCGAACATGTCGGATGCCCACGACGACAAGATCACCCGCTTCTCGGCGTCGGAAAGCTGCTGGTCGTTCAATACTTCATTTGGGGAGCCGTAATGTGCGGCGGGATGAAATAACGCAAATTCAGTGGTGCTCAGATCGGCCTTGTTCATCGACAGGGTCTCCTTGCTCTCCTTTCGATCGAGACGTTGGTGGTGGCGACGGCGCACTGCGCCGTCGCCAATTTCGTCACTGATTGACGATGGGAATACGCTTGACGGCCGATTGCGCCTGTTCGGATTTCGGTAGCGTGATGGTCAGGACGCCGTCATGGAATTTGGCTTCGGCCTTGTCTTCCTCGACGCCATCGAGCGGGATTTGCCGCTCGAACGCACCGTAGTAGCGCTCCGAGAAATACTTTCCGCCATTATCGGTCCGTTCGGATTTCTTTTCGCCGCGCAGCGTCAGAACGCCATTGGCGATCTCGACCTGAACGTCTTTTTCCGTCAGCCCGGGCAGCTCAGCCGACACCTTCAGCTCCTTGTCGGTCTCGTTGAGCTCGATGCGCGGCCATCCGAAGCGACCTTCCATCAGCGGACTGCCAAAGCGGGCAGGCATCCCGAAGCCGCGGAAGGCCTCGTCGAACAGCCGGTTCATTTCCCGGTGCAGGGTGAAGAAGGGATCGAAGCTGTCGCGCGTTGGCGCAAGCTCCTGGTTTCTCGACCAGGGGATCAGATCACGAAAAGCCATAATGTCCTCCTTACAGAGATTGTTGATGTTGCTTGCATTGGCTCGCGCGCGGCCGGTTATCCGCGCGCCGAACCGGTACTGCCGAAGCGGCTTAAGCCGCCTTCTGCTCGATCTGGTGGGAAGCGCCGGCGTTGCCGATCGGGATGCGCCGCGGCTTCATCGCGTCAGGCACTTCGCGAACGAGATCGACGATCAAGAGGCCATCCTTGAACGAGGCCTGCTTGACCTGCACATAGTCGGCGAGATTGAACACCCGCCGGAACGGCCGCGCCGCGATGCCGTGATAGAGGTATTCGCGTTGCTCGGCGTCGGGCTTCTTGCCCTCGATGATCAGTGTGTCGCGTTCTGCGGTTACGGCAATATCGTCCATGCCGAAACCGGCAACCGCGAGCGAAATCCGGTAGGCGTCTTCGCCGCAGCGTTCGACATTATAGGGCGGGTAATTGTCGTCGGCCGAATGCCGCAAGCTGCTATCGAGCAGGTCGGCCAGATGATCGAAGCCAATCGTGGAACGCCACAGGGGCGAGAAGTCAAAGGTCCTCATAGCCAAGTCCTCCTAAGAGCAAGATGGATACGAAGGAGCGTCGGACACCATCCGGCGCCCACTCAACTCGCCGGACCCAGGCTGGCATCCGGCACCGCTGTCGGCGGCAAAAATCGAATTAGAAATCGATCGAAAAGTTTCAAGACCGGCGGGCCAAATTTTCGGTGCACCGTTACGCCGGTGGTCGGATACTTAATCGGGCGGTAAGCCGCCCGACCCCGGTCCCGCCGATGCCGAAGGCGCGGTTCGCACAACCGGATGAAGCCGGGCGCGCTCAACAATTTGCCCGATATTGCGCCCCGAGTGCTGGGCCTGCATCTCATTCGGCCTTTGGCCGACGGCGAGCAGCATGAACAAGGCTCGGTAGCCATGATAGCGGGCCGCCGGCCGGCTGCGTTCCCTGCCGCTCATGATCGGCCTGCCGCTCTCGTCCGTTACCCGCCATTCCCAACTGCGGCGACGCTTGGTTACGATCACGTCCTTCATGTCAGGCCACCATTGGGTCACGCCGGTTATTCCCGGCCCTGGCAAGACCAGCCAACAACGGCGCGCCGCCATGGACATGTCAGGCTGCCGACGAGATCGGCGGCCCCGGTCTATGCGAATGCCGCCCCGGGGCCTGGAAGGTGAGCGGAAATGTAGAGGCAGCGAGTCGTTCCAGAGCCGACTGTTCTTCGGAGAGCCGTTTTTCGATGTACTGTTGTTCAAGCTCTGTCAGCCTGGTTTTAAGAAGCCGGCGATAACGGTCGATGTTGTTGCGGTGTGTACGCAAGCGGGCCAGTTTTTCGTCGATCATCTTCGTCGTTCCTTGACGGTCGCTTTCGTTCCTCTGCGTGAGTAAGAGCGGTGAAGCCGCTTTGCGCAAAAAATATTCAGCAACGAGCCGCTGTCAAGCGCCTCGCATCCGCCCTCTCGCAGACTCAGCTAAAACTAGGACCTTTTTCGGTTCTGATTGGAATCTAGCGGGCGAATTCCGCGAACTGCTGCACCACCATCCGGTACACGTCGCGTCGGAACGGCACTACGAGGTCCGCGACACGGTTGAGCCGTTCCCAGCGCCAGGAATCGAATTCGGCCGGCTGGCCGTTGCGCTGTGTCAGCGGATCGATCTCGTCGTCGCGGCCGGTGAACCGCAATGCGAACCATTTCTGCCGCTGGCCGCGGAATTTCGCCAAGCGATGGTCGACTGGCCCATCATACGGCGGAAATTCGTAATTCATCCAATCGGTCTCGCCGAGGTATTCGGCGCTGACCGCCCCGGTCTCTTCCCAGAGTTCGCGCATGACGGCATCGCGCGGGTTCTCATTGGCGTCAATGCCGCCCTGCGGCATTTGCCATTCCAGACCCGGCAAGATGATTTCCGGCCCGTCGTCACGAAAGCGGCGGCCGATCAGCACCTGACCGGAGGTGTTGAACAGCGCGATTCCCACGTTGGGGCGATAGGGTTTGTCGGACATTGCAGCCGTCACTCCGGGCGCGCGCTGGCGCGAACTATGGTGCGCAATTGCGCACCTGAGAATCTCGAGATTCTCCGATGTGCACTTGCACATCGTAGTTCATGCTTCGTATGCCCCGGAACGACGGAGCACTGCTTGGAAGATGCGTCATGCTAACCGCCTGCAAGGCTGGCGAATTCCTTGACCACGCGTTCATAAACCGGCCGCTTGAACGGAACGATCAGGTTCGGGAGATTCTTCATCGGCTCCCAGCGCCAGCTCACGAATTCGGCCTTGTGCCCTCCGCCGCCGGGACTGGCGACGTTGATCTCGTTGTCCTTGCCGGTGAAGCGCACCGCGTACCATTTCTGCCGCTGCCCGCGATAACGGCCCTTCCAGGCGCGGCCTGCCACCGTGCGTGGAATGTCGTAGATCAGCCAATCCGGGACTTCGCCGAGCTTCTCCACCGAGCGAACGCTGGTTTCCTCGTAAAGCTCGCGCTTGGCGGCCTCCCAGGTGTCCTCGCCGGGATCGACGCCGCCCTGCGGCATCTGCCAGACGTGGGTTTCATCGACATGCTCGATGCCGCCGGCGCGCCGGCCAATGAAGACCAGCCCGGCCGCATTGATCAGCATCATGCCGACGCAGGTCCGGTAAGGCAGGTCCTCGTAGCGCGCCATCCCGTCAGGACTCCTTTGCCTGCAGCAAGTCCACCCGCAAACCGGCCGCGGCGGCGCAGTCCGAGGGAGTCCGGATTGCTGCCATCAGTTTGATCTCTAGCCTGATTTTGATTTCAGCATTGCCGTTGTCAATGGCACAAGCATGATGCCGCGGGCCTCAAGAGTCTTGATCCAGGCGGCAATCCGCTCGATCGAAACCGGTAGCGCCGAGGCGACGCCCACGGCCAGTCCGCGCTCCTTGGCGAGCGTCTCCAGTTTCACCAGCGTCCGGTCGATTTCGGCCGAGGTCGGCACCGCATCGATGGTGAAATCGGCCTTGGCGAAGGGCATCGATTGGGCTGCCGTCAGGGACGGCGCCGCGCTCCGCGGCGAGGAGCCGTCGTCGAGATAGCCGAGGCCGCGCTTGGCTGCCTCTCGGATGATCGGCTGCATCACCGTGTCGGTCGCCGTGAAACGCGCCCCCATGAAATTCGCGATCCCGGCATAGCCCTGGAACCGGCTGAGGTGCCAATACAGCCGGTCGATGTTCTGCTCCGGCGTCAGCGTCGTGAGCAGGGTCTGCGGGCCGGGATCATTATCGGGATAATCGAACGGCTCCATCGGAACCTGCAGCAGGATCTCATGGCGCTGCGCGCGGGCCCGCTCAGCCAACTTGGCGGGATCCGCCCCATAAGGCGTAAACGCCAGAGTCACGGCCGGCGGCAGTTTCATGATGGCATCGGTCGTCTTGGCAGCGCCGACGCCGAGGCCACCGATGACGATGGCGACCACCGGCATCTTTGCGGCCTTGGTGCGGTCGGCGTCGGCTGCGTAGACGGTGAAGGGTTTCAGACCGTCGGCAACTGCCGGGATCATGCCGTAGCGCGATTTTTCCAGGAGCCGCTGGTCGATGCCGGCCATCGCGGTTGCCGGTGCGGAGTCTGAGCCGGATTTGTCGGCGGCATCGCTGCCGATCACGACGTCCTGGCGCTTGCCGCTGGAGCCATCGATGATGGTGATGGTCTTGTTGTCGCCGGCCGGAGCCTGCTGGGATGGACTTTTTGCGGCCTGTTCGGTGTGGCCGGAAGTCGCCGGCTGCTTGTCGTCCCCCGCCGGCTTGCGCAATGCAACGCGCGCGACGGGCTCGCCACCCAGTGGGTTGTCCGTAAACAGAGCGATCGTCAGGAAGGCGACCAGGAACAGGCCGAGCAGCATGGCCAGCGCCTGCACCGCGGTGAACGGCAGCCGAAACCGCCGCTTCTGGCGCTCCGTCTTCTGTCCAAGCGGCGTGCTCAGTTCGTCGGCCGTTTCCGTCATAGACCTCCCCGAATCAACCTCGCCGACGATACCACGAGGAGTCGGATCGGGCGCTGCGCCGCGCGCAAAAGCCGCCTGGCCGGGGCAGCGGAGGGGCCGGAACCGCAACAAAAAGGCGGCCCGGAGGCCGCCTCTTCACTAAAATTTACGGGGCTATGATCAGTTCGCCGCCTTGGCTGGCTTGTCGACTGCCGCCTTGTCGCCGGTTGCCGGTGCGCTTGCCGTCGACTTGATGCCGTGCAGCAGGTCGGCCGCGGTCTTCAGCGCCTTGTCGTCCTTGGCGTCCGGCGGCACGTAGGATTGCGAGCCGGTCTTCTCGTCGCCATCGTTCTTCAGATGGCCGCGCAGCGAGGCCTCGCCCTTGGTGTCGGTACGCGACTTCAATTCGTCCGGCACGTCCTGCAGCACCTCGATATCGGGCACGATGCCCTTGGCCTGGATCGACTTGCCCGACGGCGTGTAGTAGCGCGCGGTGGTGAGGCGCAGCGCGCCATTGCCGCTGCCGAGCGGGATGATGGTCTGCACCGAGCCCTTGCCGAACGAGCGCGTGCCGACAAGCGTCGCGCGTTTGTGGTCCTGCAGCGCGCCGGCGACGATTTCGGAAGCCGAAGCCGAGCCGCCGTTGACCAGCACGATGATCGGCTTGCCCTTGGTCAGGTCGCCCGAATGGGCGGCGCGGCGCTGCGTCTCCTCGGCATTGCGGCCGCGGGTCGAAACGATCTCACCGCGCTCCAGGAAGGTGTCGGAAACGGTGACCGCTTCCTCCAGCAAGCCGCCGGGATTATTGCGCAGATCGATGATGTAGCCCTTCAGCTTGTCGCCGATCTGGTTCGAGAGGTTACCGATCTCGCGCTTCAGGCCCTCGGTGGTCTGCTCGTTGAAGGTGGTGACGCGGATATAGGCGATGTCTTCCTGTTCGACGCGCGCGCGGACGGAGCGGACCCGGATGTTGTCGCGCACCAGCGTCACTTCGATCGGATTGTCCTGACCCTTGCGGATGATCTTGAGACGGATCTTGGTGTTGACCGGTCCCCGCATCTTCTCGACCGCCTGATTGAGGGTGAGACCCTGCACGGCTTCGTCATCGAGATTGGTGATGATATCGTTGGCCATGATGCCGGCCTTCGACGCCGGCGTATCATCGATCGGCGAGACGACCTTGATCAGCCCGTCTTCCATCGTGACCTCGATGCCGAGCCCGCCGAACTCACCGCGGGTCTGTACCTGCATGTCACGGAAGCTCTTGGCGTCCATGTAGCTGGAATGCGGATCGAGGCCGGTCAGCATACCTGAGATCGCCGATTCGACCAGCTTGGAGTCGTCGGGTTTCTCGACATAATCGCTGCGCACGCGCTCGAACACGTCGCCGAACAGATTGAGCTGGCGGTAGGTGTCAGACGTCGCAGCACGCGCACTCGATCCCATCAGCACGGAACGAGGCTGCGTGACGAAGAGCGTCAAAGCCGCACCGGTGGCGGCGCTGAGAAGAATTACAGAAGTCTTGCGCATCATCCGCGAACCTTTTCGCCTTCATTTGCGGCCCACCATGGGCCTGAGTCGATCGGAGTGCCGTCCTTGCGGAACTCGACATAGAGCACCGGCTGGCTCGCGGTCGTCGCGAGAATGGATGCGACTTGGGACGTCGTTCCCATGGTCGCGACCGGCTCTCCCGTAAGTACAAACTGGCCGATGTTTACCGAAATGCGCTCCATCCCGGCGATCAGGACATGATACCCGCCCCCGGCATTGAGGATCAAGAGTTGTCCGTAGCTGCGGAAGGGTCCGGCGTAAACAACCCAGCCGTCACACGGTGTTGTGACCTGGGCCCCGGCGCGCGTCGCCAAAGAAATGCCTTTTTCCACGCCACCCGCGCCGTCGGAACCGCCAAAATCGCGAATCTTGCGGCCATTGACCGGAAAGGCGAACAACCCCTTGGCGGAGGCAAAGGCGATCGCCGGGCTCAGCCGGGCGGGATCTTTCAATGCTCCCAGATTGGGCTTGCCGCCCGGGGCAGCCGGGGCGCCCTGCAGGCTGGCGGTTGCGGCCGCCTTGGCGGCGCTCTTCAAATCCTGCTCCATTTTCGCGATCAGGCCTTGCAGACTGTCGACCTGCTTGGACAGGTTGATGGCGCGTGCGCCTTCGGCCTCCATGTCCTTTTCGATCGCGCTCTGCTTGCGCTGTCGTTCTTCCACCAGCGCAGCCAGCCTGACAGAATCGTCCTTCAACCTGTCGCGGTCCCGGGCCAGCACGTCGCGCTCGGTGGCGATGGTCTTGCGCAAGTTCACCAGCTCGCCGAGATCGGTGGCGAGTTTCTCCGCACGTCCGCGCAGTTCGGGGACTACCGATCCCAGCAGCATGGCAGTGCGCAGCGATTGCAGCGCGTCCTCGGGCCTGACCAGCAGCGCGGGCGGGGTGCGCCGTCCGGCACGCTGCAAGGCGGCCAGCACCTCGACGATTTCGGAGCGGCGTGAATCGAGCGAAGCGCGGATTTGCTGCTCGCGGCTGTCGAGCGGGCGTAGCCGCCCCTCGGTCTCGCCGATGCGTGTCTCGACGTTGCGAACCTGGGTGGCGATGTCGATCAGTTGCTGGTTGAGCTTGGAGCGGTCCTGTCCGATCGCCGCAATATCGGCCCTCAGCTTTTGTTGCAGCTCGGCCGCCTTGCGCTGCTGCTCGCGCGTGGCCTCCAGCTCCTGCTCGCGCTGCTTGATGGCATCGGGGGAAACGGCGGTCGCTTGCTGCGCGGTCGCCGCGGATTGCGCAATCGCCGGCGAAAGCAACATCACGGCGAAGCTTGCGGACAGCAGGATCAGAGGAAACGAGACGGCTGACGTCGGCGCGCCGCGATGGGCGGTGCGAGGGTATGAATGAATGTCCCGCGTTGAATGCATCCGGCTATTCAGCGTTCTCTGTATTCACGTCACCGTGCCTTACGCGCGGTGGTAGGGGTGGCCGGCCAGAATGGTGGCGGCCCGGTAAATCTGTTCAAGAAGCATGACGCGAACCATTTGATGCGGCCAGGTCGCCGAGCCGAACGCAATGCGCAATATAGCCTTGCGCTGCAAATCGGGCGAAAGTCCGTCCGCGCCGCCGATGGCGAAAATTGTGTTGGCAACCCCTTCATCCCGCCAAGCGCCGAGCTGCCGGGCGAAGGTCGCGCTGTCGATGCTCTTGCCGTGCTCGTCCAGCGCCACCAGCACGGACTTCTCCGGTATCGTCGCCAAAATCGCGGCGGCCTCCTCCGATATCCGGGTCGCAATGTCGCGTGCGCGGCTTTCGGGAATTTCATGGATCGAAAGCCCGCGAAAGCCGAGCTTGCGGCCGATGTCCTCGAAGCGCTCGCGATAGCGCTCGGCCAGTTCCTGCTCCGGGCCCTGCTTCAGCCGGCCAATTGAAACCACGACGAGGCGCATGAATGCTGTTTCTGGCGCGCACTTTCCGGCACGCGCGTTTTTCGCGCGCGCTGGAAGACTACATGCGCCTTAGCCGATTCGCATCGGCCGAGGTTTCAGATCGCTGCCGCCGCCGGGTTTTGCGTCCACAACCTTTCAAGATTGTAGAATTCACGCACCTCGGGTCTGAACACGTGCACGACCACATCGCCGGAATCGATCAGCACCCAGTCGCAATTGGGCAAGCCCTCGACATGGATGTTGTTGATGCCGGTTTCCTTCAGGGCTTTCGTGACGTTTTCCGCGATCGCACCGACATGCCGGTTAACCCGGCCGGTCGTGACGATCATGTAGTCGGAAAAGGCGGATTTGCCGCGAAGGTCGATGGTGATCGTTTCTTCCGCCTTCATATCGTCGAGGCGGGAGAGGATCATATTCAGCGTCTTGTCGGCGTCGGGTTGCGCCTTCAAGGCTGCAGCTTGTGTCGATGTTTTACGCGCGGTCTTGGCGGTCGTGCTCGGAACCTTGGGCAAAACAGACTTGGACTTTGACAATACAGATGTGGCCAGGGACCATTCCTTTCACTGTATCGCGAACGCCGAATCCCGACGTCCGCGGACCATATTAGGCATGTGGGGTTAATGGTTTCAATGTTCCAGTGTCCCACCCGCCGGTTCAAACCGAACTGTCACTTCTTTTTTGCCTTCCAGCTCCCGTCGGAGTTCCGCAGGCCCGTCGACGACAGGTTCAGTTTCATGCCGGTGAGGAAAACCCAGGCCGGCGCCTGCTGATCGGCTAGCCGGGCCGCCTGATTCTCGGGCAATCGATACCGTGCCAGCGCCTGGGCAGCCGGCGCGGCGAGCGCCCGGAAACTCTGCGGCGGACGATCGATCACGGCGAGCGGCACCTCGGCAGCGATGCGCCGCCAATCTTTCCAGCGATGGAACTGCGCGAGATTGTCGGCGCCCATGATCCAGACGAAGCGCACGCCGGACACGCGGCGGCGCAAATGAATGATCGTATCGACAGTGTACTTGGTGCCGATGACAGCTTCGAGACAACTGATGTCGATGCGCGGATCGTCGGCAACGTCGCGCGCGGCGCGCGCCCGTTCGGCAAGGCCGTGCAGCCGGCCGGTATCCTTGAGCGGATTTCCGGGGGTCAGCAGCCACCAAACGCGATCGAGCTTCAAGCGCTTCAACGCAAACAGGCTGATGGCGCGATGCGCCGCGTGCGGCGGATTGAACGAGCCGCCGAGCATGCCGACGCGCATGCCATTGGTATGGAAGGGAATGTCTTGCGCGGCGGATTGCAATTTCATCGGACGGGTCACCGCGGGCGCGGGCTTGCGGTCACGGCCGCGTCTGCCCGGTGCCGTGAACGCGGTATTTGAAGCTGGTTAATTGCTCGGCGCCGACCGGGCCACGGGCGTGGAATTTGCCGGTGGCAATCCCGATCTCTGCGCCGAAGCCGAACTCGCCTCCATCGGCAAACTGCGTCGAGGCGTTATGCAGCACGATCGCCGAATCGACCTCTCTGAGGAATTTCTCGGCCGTGTTGGCATCCTCGGCCACGATCGCATCGGTGTGGCGCGAGCCGTGGTTCCGGATGTGCGTGATTGCCCCGTCAACGCCGTCAACGACACGCGCGGCGATGATGGCGTCAAGATATTCGGTATCCCAATCCTCGTCGGTCGCCGGCTTCACCCGCGCGTCGACCTTCTGCACGACGTCGTCGCCGCGCACCTCACAGCCGGCCTCGACCAGCATCTCGATCAGCGGCTTCAGATTGGCGGCGGCGCCCGCGAGATCGACCAGCAGCGTCTCCGCGGCGCCGCAGACGCCGGTGCGGCGCATCTTGGCGTTCAGCACGATCGACTTAGCCATTTCGAGATCGGCGGTGCGATCGACATAGACGTGGTTGACGCCTTCGAGATGCGCAAACACCGGCACGCGCGCTTCCGCTTCAACCCGCGCCACCAGGCTCTTGCCGCCGCGCGGCACGATGACGTCGATGCCGCCGTCCAATCCGGATAGCATCAGCCCGACCGCCGCGCGGTCGCGCGTCGGCACCAGCGTGATCGCCGCTTCCGGCAGGCTGGCCTCGCGCAGGCCCTGTACGAGGGCTTCGTGAATCGCCCGGCAGGAACGGAAGCTGTCGGAGCCGCCACGCAGGATCACGGCATTGCCGGACTTCAAGCACAGCACGCCGGCGTCAGCCGCGACATTGGGGCGGCTCTCGAAGATCACGCCGATCACGCCGAGCGGCACGCGCACGCGCTCAATGGTCATGCCGTTCGGTCGTTGCCAGCTCTCGGTGACGGTGCCGACCGGATCGGGAATGCCGCGCACGGTCGCAACGCCGTCGGCCATCGCGTCGATGCGCGCCGGTGTCAGCGTCAGGCGGTCGATGAAGGCCGAGGTCGCGCCTGTGGCGCGCACCTCTGCGACGTCCTCGGCATTGGCCGTGAGGATCTTTGCCGTGTTGGCGCGAATTGCGCGCTCGATCGCTTCAAGCGCCCGGTCCTTCTGCTCCGGCGGCGCCAGCGCTAGCACCCGCGCGGCCTCGCGCGCATGGGAAGCGAGGTCGGTCATCAAAGCGGGCAGATCGGCGTTACCGTCGATTGCCTTCAAGGGGGCGGTCATCACAGGTCTCAAGGTCTAGAGTAAGGCTATGTCCTAGCACGGAAATCCCGCTGTTGCGAGGTCCGGAGCCGGCATGGCTGGCTGGCGGTACCGGCAAACGGCCACTCGGCCATTGGCCTACTTGGCCGGAATGGCTCCGCTCGGGCCCACCACCAGATCGTCCCTGTGGATCATCTCCGCGCGGCCGCTGATGCCCAAAATCGCCATCACGTCCGGGGAGGAGCGGCCTTTGATCTTCTCCGCATCCTCCGCGTCGTAGGCGACGAGGCCGCGGCCGATCTCGTGGGTGTCGGGGCCGCGCACCACCACGGCATCGCCGCGGGCGAACTGGCCGTCGATCCGGGTCACGCCAGCCGGCAGCAAGCTTTTGCCGGCGCGCAGCGCCGCGACCGCGCCGGCATCGATGGTCAGCGTGCCCTTCGGCTCCAGCGAGCCCGCGATCCAGCGTTTTCGCGCGGTGACGGGATTGGCCGGCGTCAGGAACCAGGTGCAGCGTCCGCCATCTGATATCGCCTGTAGCGGATGCTCGATCTTGCCCGAGGCGATCAGCATATGCGTGCCGGATGTGGTCGCAATCTTCGCCGCCTCGATCTTGGTGAACATGCCGCCGCGCGACAATTCGGATTCAGCCGCGCCCGCCATGCCCTCGATCTCCGAGGTAACGGACTCGACGATCGGGATCAGTTTTGCGTTGGGATTGGCGCCGGGCGGCGCGTCATAGAGCCCGTCGATATCAGACAACAGAATCAGCAGATCGGCGCTCGTCATGGTGGCGACGCGCGCAGCGAGGCGATCATTGTCGCCGTAGCGGATTTCATTGGTGGCAACCGTGTCGTTCTCGTTGATCACGGGTACTGCGCGCCATTCCAGCAGTTTGGCGATGGTCGAGCGCGCGTTCAGATAACGGCGGCGCTCCTCGGTATCCTGCAGCGTTACCAGGATCTGCCCGGCGCCGATGCCGTGGGCGCCGAGCACTTCCGACCAGATTCGCGCCAGCGCGATCTGCCCGACGGCGGCGGCGCCCTGGCTTTCTTCGAGCTTCAGCGTGCCGCGCGGTAGCTTCAACCGGCTGCGTCCGAGCGCGATCGAGCCTGACGAGACGACGAGAACATCGCGGCCTTCGCCGTGCAGCTTGGCGATATCGGCGGCCAGCGCGGACAGCCATGCCGAACGGACTTCGCCTGCATTGGAGTCGATCAGCAGCGAGGAGCCGACCTTGACGACGATGCGGCGGAAGTTTTTGAGCGCGGGGCGTTTCATGATGCGGTCGGATGATGCGGATGGTCGGAAGCAATACGCGCCGGTTTCCCGATTTGGAAGTGGCGCGGCCGCGGGAAGGCTAACTTTGTATCAGCCCTGCGGCGGCGGGACCGGCGCCCACGGGTCCTGACCGCCCTTGGCCTTCAGCGAAACCGGAGCCTCGCCGATCACCTCGACCAGCGCGTTGAGCGCTTCCGGCACGCCTTCGCCGGTCGCGGCGGAGAGCAACAGCGGCGTCTTCTTCGCCGCGCGTTTCAGCCGGTCTTTCTGCTTCTTCACTTCATCCGGCGCGACCGCGTCGATCTTGTTCAGCGCGACGATCTCGATCTTCTCGGCGAGATGGCCCTCATAGGCTTCGAGTTCGGTCCGCACCGTCTTGTAGGCCTTGCCGGCGTGTTCGCAGGTTGCGTCGATCAAATGCAGTAGCACGCGGCAGCGCTCGACATGGCCGAGGAAGCGGTCGCCGAGGCCGGCGCCTTCATGTGCGCCCTCGATCAGGCCGGGAATATCAGCGAGCACGAATTCGCGGCCCTGCGCATTCACGACGCCGAGCTGCGGATGCAGCGTGGTGAAGGGATAGTCGGCGATCTTCGGCTTGGCCGCGCTGACGACGGAGAGAAAGGTCGACTTGCCGGCATTGGGCAGGCCGACGAGACCGGCGTCCGCAATCAGTTTGAGCCGCAGCCAGATCCAGCGTTCCTCGCCTTCCTGCCCGGGGTTGGCGTTGCGTGGTGCGCGATTGGTGGAGGATTTGAAATGCGCGTTGCCAAAACCGCCATTGCCGCCTTCGGCAAGCACGAATTTTTCGCCGAGCTTGGTGAAGTCGTGGATCAGCGTTTCGCGGTCCTCGTCGAAGATCTGCGTGCCGACCGGCACTTTCAGAACGATCGGTTTTCCGTTGGCGCCATGGCGGTCCTTGCCCATGCCATTGGTGCCCTTCTGCGCCTTGAAGTGCTGCTGGTAGCGATAGTCGATCAGCGTGTTCAGCCCATCGACCGCCTCGACGATGACGTCGCCGCCGCGGCCGCCATTGCCGCCGGAGGGCCCGCCGAACTCGATGAACTTCTCGCGGCGGAACGCCACGCAGCCGTTGCCGCCGTCGCCGGAACGGATATAGACCTTTGCCTCGTCAAGGAATTTCATGATTTGTACTAGTTAGGGCAGGGGCCCCCGCGCGGCAACCCTCAAGGCTCGCAACATTGGCGAAAAGCCTTAATTTTCGGGGCTTTTTTTGGTTTCGAACCGGAAGCCACGGCTTCTACGGGGCCGGTCGCCGGCGAACCAGGAACTTCTGCATTCCTTCCAGCACGAGCTCCTTGCGCTGGTTGAACACGGTTGAGCGCAGTGTCACCATGCCGGTCGAGCGGCCCGGAACGAGTTCGATCACTTCGAGCGCGGGGTAGATGGTGTCACCGGCATAGACCGGTTTCAGGAACTTGCTCGACTGCTCGAGGAAGCCGACCAGCGATTCCTCGACGAGATAGGGAAACAGGCCTGCACCCGGCGCGGTATGGACCAGGGTCTGAAAACCATGCGCGAGCAGGTCCGGCATGCCGCGGGCGCGGCAATATTCGACATCGTAATGGATCGGATGGGTGTCGCCGCTTGCGGTCTGGAACGCGGCGAACACCGCCGATGTCTGGGTCCGGCTAGGAATGACGAAGCGTTCGCCGAGCACAAAATCCTCGAACCAGCGTTGTTCGCTCACCATGCGATGCTGGGTGGGGTCGAACTCGGTCATATCGGATTTCCTGCCGATTTTGGAGCGATACCGGTATCGCAGCGCTGTGGCTGCGGCAATCGATCCGTCTCAGTTCGTCATATCCAGGCAATAGCGCGAAGCGCATCTTCGCGCTAAATGTCTCTTGCACCCACGTCTTTACAACGTGCTGCACAAAAAGTGGATGGCCGGGACGCGCTGGCCATGACGAAGAGCAAAAAGCAGGAAACGTCATGAGCCTGTTCGGCAAAATCTCGACCTATGACGAGCGCTCGGCGCGCCTCGCCGGCATTGGATTGATGCTGCTGTCGATCTTCATGTTCTCGTTCGGCGATGCGCTCGGAAAATTCATGGTCGCGACCTATTCGGTCGGGCAGTTGCTTTGGCTGCGCGCCTGCGCGGCGCTGCTGGTGCTATTGCCGGTGATCTGGAAGCAGCGCGCCGAGTTCTCGCGTCTCGAGCGGCCGTGGCTGCAGCTATTGCGCGTGACGCTCTCGACGCTCGAAGTCGCGGCGTTCTTTCTCGCCACCGTCTATCTGCCGCTCGCCGACGTCATCACCTATTATCTGGCCTCGCCGATTTTCGTCACCGCGCTATCGGGTATCGTGCTCGGCGAGCGGGTCGGCTGGCGGCGCTGGACCGCGATCCTGGTCGGATTCTGCGGCGTCCTGATTGCGCTGCGCCCGTCCACGCAAACAGTAAGCTGGCCCGCGATGATCGCACTCGGCGGCAGCCTGTCGTTTGCGTTCCTGATGCTGATCACGCGATCATTGCGGGACACGCCGGATATCGTGCTGACGACCTCGCAGTTCGGCGGCACATTCCTGCTCGGCGCGCTGATGTCGCCAATCGGCTGGGTGACGCCCACCCTCGGCAGCCTCGTCCTGTTCGCTGCGGCGGGCGTGGTTTCCGTCGTTGCGCTGTTGTGCATCAACCGTTCACTGAAATTGGCGCCGGCCAGCGTCGTGGTGCCGTATCAATATTCGATGATCGTGTGGGCGGTGATCTTCGGCTTCGTCGTATGGGGTGACGTGCCGTCGATCTCGACCCTGGTCGGCGCTGCCATCATCATCGGTGCGGGCATTTATATCTTCCTGCGAGAGCAGCAGCTTGGGCGCGAGGAACCGGTGGTCAATCCGCCGGCGTGAAACCAGCCACAGCCGTCGTCCCGGCCAAGCGAAGCGCGAGCCGGGACCCATACCTATCGTCGTCAATTGTTGAAAAAAGCTGCGACAACAGCTTGGCTCAACAACGCGACCCTGTGGTTATGGGTCCCTGCTTTTCGCAGGGACGACGCCCGTTGTTTGCGGAGGCAGGGCGCTCACCGCTCTCTCCTTGTCGAGCTTCCCCAGTTCTTCAGCGATGCCCACACGCTGCGTGTCAGGCGGAAGCGGTCGACCGGGGTCGAGGATCCCAGCGCTTCGAAGCGGTGCAACTCGACGCCGCTCCACTGGAAGCCGCATTTCTCCAGAATGTTTCGCGACCCCGGGTTGGCGACGCGGGCGCCCGAAACGAGATGCTCGGCATCGAATTCTTCGAAGAAGAAGTCGATCACCGCGCGCGCAGCTTCAGTGCCGAAGCCCTGGCCCCAATGTGCGACGCCGAGCCAGTAGCCGAGCTCCGGCGCGTCCGGGTCAGCGCGGTCGATGCCGACCATGCCGATCGGCGAATAGTTATGTTCGATCAGAAACACCGTCTCGCTGTCATCGGTGGCCTTCGCCCGCACGAACTCGACCGCGTGGTCCTGCAGGTAGGGGTGCGGCAGGCGGCGGGTGTTTTCCGCAATGCGGCGATCATTGGCGAGACGCGCAATCGCTTTTACGTCCGCGAGCGTCGGCCGGCGCAGCGTCAGCCGTTCGGTCTCGAGGACGCAGCTACTCGCTTGACGCAAGGTCGGGGTCTGGATCGGGATGTCCTGCAACATGTCGGGCTCCTGATTGCGAATATGCGCAAATTAAAAAGGGGAGGCCGGTTTCCCGCCTCCCCTGGAGCCCTTTTCGACTCCGCCGGTTCAACAGGATCCGGCGGACTCGAATTTCGTCCACCGTCTATTCGGCCGCCTCCGTCATCGGAACTACCGATACGAAAGTGCGACCATTGGCTTTTGCACGGAACTCAACATGACCCTCGACCTTGGCAAAGAGAGTATGGTCGGTGCCCATGCCGACATTAAGGCCGGGATGCCAGGTGGTGCCGCGCTGACGCGCGATAATGTTGCCGGGAATCACGTGTTCGCCGCCATACGCCTTGATGCCAAGGCGCTTGCCCGCTGAATCGCGTCCGTTTCGCGATGATCCGCCTGCTTTTTTGTGAGCCATGGCCCGTCTCCGACTTCTCGAATATTTCTAGATCAATTCCTTGACGGAATCATTTCATTTTTTGTTGCGCTTCAACTTTTCGTCGAAGCGCATCACTTCTTGTCGCTCTTGCCTTCGCGGCGTCTACGACGCTTCAGCGGCGGGAGCGGCGACCTTTTCCCTCTTCGGCCGCGGGCCGATCGAAGGCTTGGCGTTATCGGTCAGGATCTCGGTGACGCGAAGCACCGTGATCTCGTCGCGATAGCCGCGCTTGCGGCGCGAATTCTTGCGGCGACGTTTCTTGAACGCGATCACCTTCGGGCCACGCTTGTGGTCCAGCACTTCGGCCGCAACGGAAGCGCCTGCCACCGTCGGCGCGCCCAGCACCGGCGTGTCACCGCCGACCACCAGAACTTCACCAAGCTGCACGATCGTGCCGACTTCGCCGGCGATCTTGCCTATCTCGAGCACATCATCCGGAACGACGCGGTACTGCCGGCCGCCGGTTTTGATGACTGCGAACATCGTTTTTTTCCTTCGTGTTCGATCCCGGCCTCGGACGTATTCCCGAAAGGGCTGTCCGGGTCGGCTTTTTGGTCAGTCGTTATGGGTACGATTTTCGCGCGGCCGGGGAGCAAACCCCGTAAGATTTCGCGCAAAAACAAGTGGCGCGAGAAATCCCGCGCCGGATGCGGGGACTTATAGCCCGAGAACGCCGCGAGTCAAGGCGAAACGGCCTGAAAATCGGCCAAAAATGAGGGATTTGGCCCGAAAGGGCGAATGGCGAGCAGCGAATGGCGAAGAATAGGGCTCCTTGTTCGCCGCTCCCATTCGCTATTCGCCACTCGCCATTCGCTCGCTTTTTGAAACCAACGGGTTCCCTGCCCGTTGTCGCCAGCGAGATCCGGCAGGGTGAGGGCAATGGCAGAAGACATCACTACCAGTACGGGCATCGCCCGCCACGGGGCCAGCCGCCTGCCGTCGGTGGAGGTCGACAGTTTCAACGTCGAACTGAAGGACGACGAAGGCTTTCTCGGGGACCGCGCCAGCAAGGGAGCCTTCCGCAAGATATTGGACGACTTGCGCAAGCCGCTGAAGAAAAACGGCGACGATCCCTTGGGCAAAAAATCCAGCGGCGACATCGCCAAGAGCGAACTCGACGAGGCGCTGATCGGCGCCGATGTCGGCGCAGCCGCGCTGGTGCACAGCGCGATCGAAGAATTCGCCCAGGAGCTGGCCTATGTGACGCAGCGGTTTCTCAAGACCAAGGCCTGGGCTGACACCGAGCGCATCGTGGTCGGGGGCGGCTTTCGGCAAAGCCGGGTCGGCGAGCTCGCGATTGCGCGTACCGACCTCATCCTGACGGCAGAGGATTTCGAGGTCGATCTGCTGCCGATCCGCTTTCATCCCGATGACGCCGGTCTGATCGGCACGCTGCATCTGGCGCCGTCCTGGATCTTCGAGGGCCATGACAGCATTCTTGCGGTCGACATTGGCGGCACCAACATCCGCTGCGGCGTCGTGGAGACCAGCTGGAAGCAGGCGCCCGATCTGTCCAAGGCTGACGTCTGGATGTCCGAGCTGTGGCGGCATGCCGACGATGAGCCGACGCGCGAAGGCGCGGTCAAGCGGCTGGTGAAGATGCTGAAGGACCTGATCGACGCTGCGGAAACCGAAGGCCTGAAACTTGCGCCCTTCATCGGCATCGCGTGCCCCGGCGTCATTAACGAGGATGGCTCCATCGAGAAGGGCGCACAGAACCTGCCCGGCAACTGGGAAAGCAGCAAGTTCAACCTGCCGGCAAGCCTGGTGGAGGCGATCCCGCAGATTGGCGATCACGACACCGCCGTGCTGATGCACAATGACGGCGTGGTGCAGGGCCTTTCCGAAGTTCCCTTCATGCAGGATGTCGAGCGCTGGGGCGTGCTGACCATCGGCACCGGGCTCGGCAATGCGCGCTTCACTAACAGGCGGAAGGCCAACGGCAAGGACGAGAAGAAGGCGAAAAAGAGCCGGGATTGATCGTTTTCGCGGGAGGTAAGGTTGACTGGTTAGGTTAAAAACGGGTTAGCGTTGCCGTTTCCGCAGCCGTTGCTACCGTTATTTCGTCGCTCCGGCTGACCGGCGAAGCCGCACTTCCCGGCCAGGATTTCAAAGCAGCGGCACGGGACCGCCAGTTTTTGTCGCGTCTGGCGGTCCCACCTCTTTTCAAAAGCCGCCCGGTCCGCTTTTGGCGAATTTCTCCGCCGCGCGCCTTGTCTGCCCCGGCTTCCTCGCCTAGAACACGGTCCGACCGCAGGGCCGAATCCGGCCCGCCTTGGCGCCTGGAGAGGTGGCAGAGTGGTTGAATGCACCGCACTCGAAATGCGGCATAGGTGCAAGCCTATCGGGGGTTCGAATCCCTCCCTCTCCGCCATACTCTGATTAATTCACCGCCTCACAAACCAGTTCGCCGCCACCGCGCCCCGTGATCTCAGCGACCTTGCCGTCGACGATGTGGATGCGGCGGTCGGCGCGGGCGGCGAGCGCTGGATCGTGGGTTACCACAATCACGGTCTGGCCCTGATCGGCGATTTCGCGGAGGATTGAAAACACCTGTTCCGTCGACGCGGTGTCGAGGGCGCCGGTCGGCTCGTCGGCGACGATGATCTCGGGACGGTTGGCAAGCGCGCGGGCGATGGCGACGCGCTGGCGCTGGCCGCCGGAGAGCTGGTTGGGACGCTTGTTGGCGTGCTCACCAAGCCCAAGCGAGCCAAGCAGAGCAAGGCCGCGCTCGCGCATCTCGCCTTCAGTCATCGTGCCGGCGGCGCGCATCGGCAGCAGCACATTGTCGAGCGAGGTGAACTCCGGCAGCAGGAAATGAAACTGGAACACAAAACCGCATTTGGTCAGGCGAACGTCGGCTCGCTCTGTCTCGGATAATTTCGATGTCGGCTGACCGCAGATCATGACCTCGCCCTCGCTGGGAGCATCGAGCAGGCCCAAGAGATAGAGCAGCGATGATTTGCCCGATCCCGATGGCCCGGTAATGGCGACGAATTCGCCCTTGTTCACCGCAAGATCAATGCCGTTGACGAGGGTGTGCGAAACCGCGCCCTCGATGCGGCGAACCAGCTCCACCGCTTGCAAAGCGACCTCGGTCATGATGCCCCCCGAATGATTTCAACTGGATGGACGCAGGTTGCCTTGCGCGCCGGGAAGTAGGCCGCCCCTGCGCAGCAGACAAGGGAAATGCCGCCGACGATCACATAGTGCGTCAGCGAGTAATAGATCTGAAGCGGAACGGTTGCGCCCGTCAGCGGATTGAAGATCGTGATCTTCGACCAGCCGTAGCAGAGCAGGTAACCAAGGATCCACCCGAACAGGATGCCGACCACGCCGATGATGGCGGCTTCGATGATGAAAATCCACCGCACCGCGTACTCGCGCATGCCCAGCGATTTCATGATCGCGATGTCCTGGCGCTTCTCGTGCGTGATCGTCGAGATGATGTTGTAGGTGGCAAAGGACGATGTCAGCAACATCGCGCCCATCACGGTAAGCACGATGAAATCGCGCACGGTAAACGATGACAGCAAGTCGGCATTGGCTTCCTGCCAGGACACTGATTTGTAGCCGGTCTGCGCTTCGACCTGGGCTGCGACCTTTTGCGCCGACATGGGATCGTTCAACCGCAGTCGGAGCTGGTTGACGACCCCGCTTTGTCCCATCATGACCTGCGCGGGGCCCATCAGCGAATAGATCTGGCTCTCATCGACGCGCTTCAGGCCGGAGCGATATAGCCCGGCAACCGTCGAATTCAGTTGGACGCCCTGGCCGCCGATCAAGAGGACGGTGTTGCCGGTTTTCACGCCGAGTTTTTCGGCCAGCGCCTCGCCCATGATGATGCCGTTCGGCGCGCGTGAAAGGTCATCGAGCTTTCCCTCACGCATTTGCGTGGCAAGTTTCGAGACCTGAACCTCACGGCGGGGGTCGATACCGGACAAGGTGATGCCGACGCGCGCGCCGCCGTGATTGATGATCGCGGTGGTCTTCGCCGAGGGAGCCACGTCGCCGGGTATCCAGGAGCGCAGTGAACTCATCGCCGATTCCGGATACTTGATTCCGGGACGTTTGCCGATAT
This sequence comes from Bradyrhizobium sp. 157, assembly GCF_023073815.1. NCBI lineage: Bacteria > Pseudomonadati > Pseudomonadota > Alphaproteobacteria > Hyphomicrobiales > Nitrobacteraceae > Bradyrhizobium > Bradyrhizobium sp. 157. Next base: position 84,598 of record NZ_JADPKF010000027.1, read on the forward strand.
TGGCGATGTCGGACATCTGGACCGCCGCATATTCCTGCTCTGCGGGTTGCGTCGGCACGGAGCGCCGCTCATCCTCGACCGTGATGTGCGGCATGGTGTCGACGAGCTGCCGCAGGAAGTCGAGTTGCGAACCCTGCATCAGGCCCGCCATCATGATGGTGAAGCCTACTCCCATGGATACGCCGGCCATGCCCACAAGGGTCTGCCGCACCCGGGTGCTGACGTGAGTCCATGCGATGTTGAACAGAAGCTTCACGGCGGCTACCGGCTGTTACTGATGAGGTTGCGACGGGCGTCGTTCACGACGGAATCGATGTGGGCGGTCATGGCTGCCGAAATCACCGCATCATCGGGATCCGAAGGAGCTGTGGTGACCGCGGCTACCACGGCTGATTCCGGTGTTGCGGCTGGCTGATCGATCGGTTCACTCGCGGCCGCCGGCTCCACAGCTCTGGTCGAGCTGTTGTCGATGCGAATCCTGGCGCCGTCAGCGAGATCAATGCGTGCGGGTGAAAGCACAGGGGTGCCCTTGGATACGTCGCCGATGATCTCGATGTTGCGGCTGCCTCGGATGCCGACTTTTACGGGCACGCGTCTGACCCGGCCGTCATCGACCATCTGGACCGAATCGCCTGCGACGGCTTCTGCAGGCACGACGATAGTCGCCGGCTTCTCGCGGACGATGATATTGGTCTCGACTGACATGCCAATTCGCAGCGGCGTATCCTGTGGCAGCCGCAAATAGACGCGGAAGGTCTTGCGGGTCGGGTCGCCCTTCGGCGTGATCTGGGAGACCGTGGCTCGCAGCGCCCTTCCGGGGAAAGCCTCGCTTCGCAGAAGAGCCTTCTGGCCGGCCGCGATGCGGTTGATCTCCTCCTCATTGATTTCGGCAACGACCTGCATCGGCGCAGGCGGTCCGACCCAGAACAAGACATCGGTGGGGCCGGCGATCTCGCCGACCTCGCCGTCGCGTCGCAGCACCATGCCGTCGAGCGGAGCTCTCAGCAGCAGCGAATCGAGCCGTACCTTCTGCGCGGCGATCCGCGATTTCGTTTCCTCAAGCTTGGTCCAGCGCTGCTCGTATTCGGTGCGCGCGGCGTCGCTTTTGTCGCGATCCTTCTCGGCGCGTGCCAGATCACGTTCGAGCTGGCCGCGATTGATTTCCATCTGATCCAGCGCGCTGCGCTCCTCCGCGTCGTCCTGGCGGCCGAGAATCTGGCCGGCCTTCACCACCTGTCCCTCGCATCTGCAAAGCTCGACCAGCCGGCGGCGCTGCAGCGGCACCACTTTGGCCCAGCGCTCGGGCTCGACGGTGCCGGTGCCGTAAACCGCTTCGGAGACCGGCGCGAGGCCCGCAATGCTGGTGGTCACCAACGGTGCACGAAGCAAATGGGGATAGGCGTAATAGCCAACTCCTGCCGTGGCGACGGCCAGAATGCCGGTTGCGATCAGATGCTGCAATTTCATGGCGCGTCCCCTGAATCAGAAGCCAAATCGCTTGCGCAGGCCCGGTGGAACCTGGTCGAGCAGATCACGAACATCTTCCTTCTTCGCACTCTTCACTGGAGCTGCCGACGTGGCCTTGGGAGATGCCGGCAATACCGTGATGTTGGATGGGGCCGACTGCGACACAGCAGGCGGCGGCGCGGCGGCGGGCGCTGGCTGCACGGCGGCGGGTGCAGGTGGAGGCGCGGCCGGCTCGGGTTGGTCTGAGCTGTCTAGTGCTCTTTCGATTTTCGAAGCCTTGTCGGAAGACTTGACGGAGTCCCTGGCCGCGCCGGCAACCCGAACGGCGCGCCAAGCTCTTGCGGCCACCACGGCGCGGCCGATCTCGTCGCTCGTCATCTTCTTCATGAGGAGGGACATCAGTTGCCGCGCACCGTTGCGGTCCTCGTCGAGCTTGCTCGCAGAAGCGACGATGTGGGCCCAGGAATAGGCCTTCACGTTATCCTTCGCTACGCCGCGCCCGCTCGCGTAAAGGCCGGCAACGATCAGCATGGCATGGGCATGTCCCTGGTCGGCCGCGCGCAAGAACCAGCGAAATGCCTCCTGGTCGCTGCGCGGACGACCGACGCCTGACGAATAAAGCGCCCCGAGATAGAACTGGGCCTCATCATCGCCCGCTTGCGCCGCCTGCTCGTAGCGAGTGGCCATGTCCCGATCGGACGCGGCGTCGGCAAGAGCAGGTTGGAGGCCGATCAGCAGAGTGAAGCAGCATGCAGTTGCTACCACCGCTCGCTTCACGGCCTTCGAAATCGCGCAACGAAATCCTGGCCGCAATGATCGGTTTGCGATTGGGTTGATCGATCGGAGATTTGGGATGCGCCGCATTGTATACGCTTTCAGCTTTGTTCTCTCGTGCCAAAACGGCGTCTGAGCCGCACCTGGCACCCGGAATTTTTCAGCCTGGTCGACGGTCGCCTGCTTGTTACGCAAGCAGCATCTCGTAAGAGGTCGAGCGGTTGACGCGGACTAAGTCTTTTCCACAGCACCTCTCGCGGACTGAAGCCTAGCCCACCTGCGCGCCGACAAATGTGCGAGGCGTCACATATCCAGCTTGCCCCAGCCGGAACTCGGCTTTCTTTTGCCGGTTCCGTTCGACGCGTATCGAACTTGCAGCCAAGCACCCGCCTTCTTGCGCTTCGGCGCAGCGAGCCGCGATGAAGCGAAGCATCGCTTCGATCCTTTGACGATCTGCGCCTACAATGTTGATGTTGCTGACATCGTCGATCTCAGGACAGAGTCCGGGCAGGCCGCAGAAGGGATTGACCTTGCGTCAATGGCGTGTGCCTGGGTCGAACTCTCGAGCCTGGCAACGGGCGAGCCGCGGGCGTTTCAAATCTCCGACTTCAGGTCGGCGAAAGCCTCTTTGAGATAAATGGCGATAGGTCGTTTCCCCTGGTCGCGGTTCCAGTTGTCGATCGCAAGACGAAGCGCTCCGATCGAGATCATGGCGACGATGCGCAGCGCAGGCTGTCGCTTGGGCTGCGGCCACATCTGGCAGAGTGCGTCGAATACCGCTTGTTCTTTCTCTATATATTTCGCCTGGTGTCGTATGCGTAGCGCTTCGTTGGCGCACATCAGGCGTTCGATCACCCTGGTTTGCTTGTAATCGGCCTGAAAGCGGGTCGTCAGCTCCAATAAGGCGTTCTTCACCGCGTTGAGTGGCGACTGTCTGGTCGATTGCTCCAGCACGGCGGTTCGCAGGGTCTCGGTGAAACCGCCGTCCTGCCACGCCAGCAGAATCTCTTCCTTGGACTTGAAGTAGTAGAAGAACGTCCGCCGCGAGATTCCCGCTGCCTCCGCGATCGCCTCGAGCGTGGTGGCCTCATAGCCGCGGGTCAAAAACAGCTTCAGGCCTTGCTCGGCGATACGATGCAGCGTCTCGCGCCGCTTCCGCTCGCGTGGACGTTCCTCCTTGGGGGCCGAACTTTCCATGACCAGTTCTGACACGAATTTGTTATCTTGCAAAATTACACTCAGTGCAATATAAGATTACACCCAGTGCGAATTGTGTTCAAGGTGTGTCTATGAAGAGCAGGGTGGGCGGCGATACTCTCTCGAGGCATGTTCAATCCGCTCTCGCGGGTGGCCGGGGCGAAACAATCGTGGCGGGCAACATGACGCGACGGTACCTCGGCGCCATGCTGCTCGCCGTCGCAATCACGGCCGCCGCTCCGGTAAATCCAGCGCGAGCGCAGTCCGCCGCGCCCGCTTTCATTGATTTCGACTGGGTCGATCCCGCGCGTTCGCGGGCCGTTCCGGCGCGTCTGCATTGGCCCACGAGTGTCGCGTCGGGTTTGCGCGTGCCGCTCATCGTGTTCTCCCATGGCATGGGTGGCTCCCGCCGGGGCTACAGTTATCTGGGCCGATATTGGGCTGCCCGCGGCATTGCGAGTTTGCATGTTCAGCATGCGGGCAGCGATTCGTCGCTCTGGGTGGGCAATCCTCTCACCGTCGTGAACCGCTTGCAGCGAGCGGCTCATGAGAGCGAGGCGCTTGCGCGGGCCTGGGATCTGCGCTTCGCCCTGGACCGCGTGCTGTCGAGCCCCTACGGCACCCAGATCGATCGTCGGCGTATCGTGGCGGCCGGACATTCATATGGCGCGAACACGGCCCTTCTTGCGGTTGGCGCCCGCGTGATGCGTGAAGGGCAGTGGGTCGAGGCCCGCGACCCGCGCTTTGCGGCGGCGATCGTGATCTCTGCGCCGCCGTTCTATGGCGAGTCCGATCTTGCTTCGGTGCTGAGCAAGATCACGGTTCCGAACCTGCACGTGACTGCGACCAACGACGTCATCGAAATTCCCGGATACCACTCGCCCGCTGCCGATCGGTTAACCGTTTTCAACGGCATTGCCACACCCCGCAAGCTGCTTGCTGTATTCGAAGGCGGCTCGCACAGCATCTTTACAGATCGCTCGTTCACAGGCGGCCCGGCGCTAAATCCGAAGGTGAAGGCTGCGACAGCGGAACTCACTCTGGCTTTTCTCGACCTGGCCTTCGACGGCAACGGGACGACGCTCACGCGCTGGAATGCGACATGGCAGCCAATCCTGGCATCAGAGCCCGGCACCGCGCTTTCTCCTGTTCCGGTCGCGCGTTCCCGGCGCATGGTCCAGGGATCGGCGGTTGGCCTCGTTGCCTCGCCATGAGATGGGTCCTGGCCCCGACGCTAGGCTTGATGGCTGCCGGTTGCGCGACCGCACCACTGGAGCGGTCCGGGTCGTTAGCCTCTTACGACAATCTGACGCCGTCCGATGGTCTTCTGACCAAGTCGCAAGTTCGGGTCAGCAAAGCTGATGTTCTCGGCGCGAAGACCGCGCGGATCGAGCCAACCGCATTCACGGTAGCCGCGGCAAGAGAGCCGTTCTCGGACCAGCAGCGCAGCCTGATCAAGAATGCGGTAAACAGAGCGATGTGTTTTGCGCTGAGCGAGCGCTTCCGAATTGTAGCACCGACAGAAGCGGCGGACTTGAGTGTCCGGGCGGTCATTACCCACATTGCGCCGACCGATGCGACGGCCGCCGGCGTCTCCAAGGTCGCAAGCGTTGTACCGTCTGTCGTGGCTCCCGGTGTGCCCATCCCTGTGCCGCGGCTTCCGATCGGACTCGGGAGCCTGTCTGTCGAGGCCGAGGCCCGTGATCGCGGCGGCAACCAAAAGGCTGCCATGATCTGGGCCCGCGGAGCGAATTCCTTCACCAGCGCTCCGCGCGTATCGAGCGACGGGGATGCCTATGATCTCGCCAGTGCTTTCGGAGACGATTTCGGGAAATTGCTTGTTACTGCCGAGAGTCCGTTCGGGAAGATCTCCGCGCCGCCATCCATCGGCAGCCTGAAGGCCTCTCTCGGTGGCGCGCCGAAGGAGGCGATTTGTGAAGCATTCGGGCGAGCGCCGGGACTGACCGGCATGATCGGAGAGAGGATTGGGCTGCCGCCGGATTGGACCGACCGGGGTGCGTCGGCGAACGTAGCGCCGGAAGCGTCCGGTACTGATGCTGCTGGCGATCCCTCGAGAGGAAATTGAGCAGACTGCCTGCAGACGACTCGACATCTCGACCCGAAACTCCGGTGGCGCCTGTTCAAGCCCCGGCAATCAGCCGCTCAACGAAAAAATCTGGTGGAGACACGAACGGGACATTGACCGAGATCGACCTCGACGCGCTGATAGTGCTTGGTTGATCGAGATCGGGTGCGCGCCGATGTGCCTTATCGAAGGAGGGCCGCCGCAATGAATGACATCGGCGAACTCTTCATCCTCGGCTTCTTCGGCAAGATCGTTCCCAATTGGCTGAAGGAATTTGCGGCCCGCTACGGTCTCGGTGGGGTGATCCTGTTCGACTATTCCTGCCGGACGCGAGAATACGACAACAACATCGAATCGCCTGAACAGGTGCAACGCCTCTGCGCCGAGATTTCCGCGCTGCCGTCGGGGCCGATGGTGTTCATCGACCAGGAAGGTGGGTTGGTGCGGCGGCTGAAGGAAAGCCGCGGGTTTGCGCCGCTTCCCAGTGCGAGGGAATTCAATCTCCTTGCACCGGATCAAAAGCACGCGATCCTCACCGCGAGCTTTGCCGAGATGCGGCGGCTCGGCATCCATTATGATTTCGCGCCCGTCATCGACGTCGACTACAATCCCGACAACCCGAATATCGGGAAGATCAAGCGTTCCTACTCCGCCGACATCGCCGAGGTGGAAGCCAATGCGTTGCTGGCAAGCGAGGTAGCGCGGACGCATCGTATCGGCCTGTGCCTGAAGCATTTCCCCGGCATCGGCGGCGCGGTGGTGGATTCGCATCAGGAATTCATGGATATCTCCGATGCCTTTCGCGGTGAGCAGGAAGAGCTGTTCTATTCGCTTGCGCCAAAAATGTTCGGCGATGCAGTGCTGGTCAGCCACGCCATCGTCAGACAATGGGACGAACATTGCCCGATGACGCTGTCCGCGGCGGGGCTTGGCCGTTTGCACAAGCGCCTTCCGGATACGCTCTTGATCACCGACGACATGCAGATGCAAGGATTGCAGAAGGCGTTGGGCACGCGAGAAGCCAGCCTGCAATCGCTCAAAGCCGGCATGGATATGCTCTGCATCGGCAACAATTTGTTCGACCAGGAACAGGAGATGGCCAAGATTGCCGAATACATCGCAGAGGGCCTGCGCGAGGGAACCTTGTCCGGTTCGGCGATCGAGAAGTCGATCGCGCGTGTAGGCAGGCGAAAGGCGCTCCTGACGGCCTGACACGGTGGGCCCCAAATCCGAAGCACATCAGGCGGACAATGTGTTGCGTTGCCAGGCCGTTGAGACTACAAGCGCTTTTTCAGCGGGAAGACCGACGATGGCTCATAACTTCGCGATCAACGACGACGTCCATCACCAGCAGCAGGGGCCGCAGGGCCGCGCCACGGCGAAAGAACGAAGCGTCTACACCATCGTTTCCTGCCTGCCGATCGAAGCCGACGGCCGCCCACGCTATCGCATCAGGAGCAAATCCGAGAATGTCGAGCGCGTCGTGACCGAGGAGCAGATCTCCAGGCTCGGCTGACCTTAGGTCCACTGCGCCTTCTCGTGCGCTGCGGTGCCGATCGCCTTGTCATCGTAGGTCGGATAGAACTCGGTGCGGCAGTCCTGGCCTCACTTTCCGGCCGAACAATCTCTCAGCCGAACGTATTCGTCAGGGCGATGCCGCCAGCACGCCGGTGCGGAACGGGCGTCGAGGGGGAGGGAGACCCGTGCGCCGACGGGAAACCACATCGAGAGCGGCTGAGATCCATTAACAAAGCAAATGCCATCACCGTTAAGATACGGGGCCAGTGGCCTAAGGCCCTTATGTTCGGATCACGCATTCTTCTTCGAAAACATCTGATTGCGAGTGATTTTTAGCCAATTCAGTCCAGTGGTGGGACGCACCGGCGGGATTCTCCGTATTCTTACCGGTTAAGAAATTAACTATGAAAGAGGGTGGAACCGATAAAATAGTTATATGTCGGGACAAGACCATCGCGCCGCTGATTCGCACTTCACGAAGTGGATGGAACACATCACACCTCTCGAGGAGAATCCTGAGATCGTCCGGCTGTCGGCTGCGCGCTCGCGTGCCGCGGAAGAGGCGGGAGCGGCGATCGCGCGGCAGTTGAACGGACCGCTGACAGCGCTGCTGCTCTACATGAATGAGATCAAGCAGCACAGCCAGCAGTTTTCGCAAGGATCCGGCAACCGGCTCTACCTGCAACAGGTGGTGGAGAACGCGCTTCAGCAAACCGAACGTGTGCACGCTCTGGTGAAACAGATGTCGGACAATCATCAAGCGTCCGACGCCGTTCGCAAGCAGGCGAGCGAGGGCCACGTCGGCCGCTCCGCGGATGGCGCCCGCAGGCCGGGCCTGTTGTTGGCCCAGGAGTCCGGGCAGAAGCCTCTGACCAGGCGCGAGCGCGAGGTGCTGAGCCTGATCAGCGAAGGTTACTCCAACAAGCAAGGCGCCTTGCGGATGAATATCAGCCCAAGGACATTCGAGAGCCATCGCGCCGAGGCCATGCGCAAGCTCGGCGCCCGCAACACCGCGGATCTGGTTCGCAAGGCGCTGCTGCAGCCCGCCTGATTTTTCGCGAACCCATGCTTGCGATCCGCGGCCCAGGCCTGGCCATTGTTTGCCATGAGACGCCAATTGCGCCAATCGACCGACAGCAAGGCGAAAACGTAGCGCGCGAAGCCCGTCGCAATCATCACGCGTCCCGCGGCCGGCCATGTGCGTTGGCAACTGCCACTTTCCATTTTCCCTGGCGACCGCGCGCCAGGCTAACGCTGTCGATCCGGATGTGATCGCCCAGGAAGTCGATGAACGCGCGCACACGGGCGGGCAGGGGACCGCCCTGGCCTAGAAAGACGGCATGAACATCCTCGCAGTCACCCGGGTTGAAATCCTCCAGAACAGGCACGAGGCGGCCCGCCTCGATATCGGGACCGATATGGAACAGGGCAAGGCGCGCAAGTCCCGCGCCGCCGAGGGCGAGAAGGCGCGCGGCCTCGCCATCGCTTGCCCGCGCAACGGGCGGCGGTGATAGCGACTCGATGCCTTTGCCCTTGCGAAACGGCCAGCCCTCGACGATGCGCGAGAAGGTCCAGCCGATGCCTTTATGGCGCGCAAGATCGCCTGGCGTGCGAGGAGCTCCGTGCCGCGCAAGGTAGTCCGGCGATGCCACAACGGCCATTCGGCTCGTACCGAGCTTGCGCGCCACGAGGCTCGATTCCCGAAGCGGGCCCACGCGTATGGCGATGTCGGCGCGCTCTTCCAGCAGGTCGATGACCGTGTCCGAGAGCATGATATCGAGCGTGACCTCGGGATTTTGCGCAAGGAACAGAGGCAGTAGCGGCATCATGTGACGCATCCCGAACGGGACGTTGCTGTTGACCCGGAGATGGCCGCGGGGACAGGCGCCTGCCGATGCCTCGCGCTCGGCCTCGTCCATATCGGCTAGAATGCGCATGGTCCGGTCGTAAAAGGCTTGCCCCTCGGGCGTGAGCTGTAGCTTGCGCGTTGAGCGGTTGATGAGGCGTGTGCTGAGCCGCGCTTCGAGCCGCGACACAAGCTTGCTGACGCCGGAAGGCGTCAGCTTGAACTCGCGCGCCGCCGCAGTGAAACCGCCGAGGTCGACGACCCGCACGAACACTTCCATCTCGGCGGCACGGTTGGTGTCGAAGCGGGGCATGATGAATTCATCTCATAAATGAATGGAATTGTCTCCCTCTAGTTCCAGATGACGCGACGCATCATTATTGGCCGATCACTGCTGATCGGGAGCCAAAACAATGCCTGTTGCCGTCCTCGCCCTTACCGCTGGCGCCTTCGGCATCGGCACGACCGAGTTCATCATCATGGGTCTGCTGCTACAGGTCGCTGCCGACATGCAGGTCTCCGTCTCGGCCGCCGGCCTGCTGATTTCCGGCTACGCGCTCGGGGTTTTCGCCGGCGCACCGATCCTGACGCTCGCCACGCGCCGAATGCCGAGAAAGGCGGTGCTGCTGGCGTTGATGGCGATCTTCACGCTCGGAAATGCCGCCTGCGCAGTCGCGCCCAGCTATGCCGCGCTGATGGCAGCGCGCGTTCTGACCTCGCTCGCGCACGGTACCTTCTTCGGCGTCGGATCGGTTGTGGGGACAGGGCTTGTCGCACAAGACAAGCGGGCTTCGGCGATCGCGATGATGTTTACGGGCCTGACGGCCGCCACGCTGCTTGGTGTGCCTTTCGGTGCCTGGTTCGGCCTGTCGTTCGGCTGGCGGTCCGCGTTCTGGGCCGTGGCGGCGATCGGCGTCGTCGCGTTCATCGTGCTCGCCCTGCTGGTGCCGAACCATGTGGGCCGCAACGGCGAGAACACATCGCTGCGCGAAGAGCTGACGGTGCTCGCCCGGCCGCAGGTGCAGCTCGGGTTGGCGATGACCGTGCTTGGGTTCGCCGGTCTCTTCACGGTATTCACCTATATTCAGCCGATCCTTACCAAGGTTACCGGGTTTTCGGAGGCGGCGGTCTCGCCGATCCTCCTCGTATTCGGCGTCGGGCTGTCGATCGGCAACATCGCCGGGGGACGGCTTGCAGATAGTGGCTTGCCGCGTGCTCTGATCGGAACTCTCGCCGGCCTCGTCATCGTCCTCATCGTGCTTGCGCTCGCGCTCTCTGCCAAGGCGCCGGCCGTGCTGCTGGTCGGCCTGCTCGGCGCGGCAGCTTTCGCCACGGTGGCGCCGCTCCAGATTCGCGTGATCGAGAAGGCGGGAGCGGCCGGGCAGAACCTTGCTTCCAGCCTGAACATCGCCGCCTTCAACCTTGGCAACGCGCTCGGCGCCTGGGCTGGCGGCGTGACCATCGATCGCGGTCTCGGCCTCGCCGCCTTGCCAGTAGTCGCAGCGGTTATCACGGCCCTCGGTCTCGCGCTGGCGTTCTGGAGCCTGCGGCTCGACCGGATGTCCGCAAGCTCGATCACGTGTCCCGCAGAATAGGAGTGTAGATCATGGAATATCGCAATCTCGGTGCCTCGGGCTTGAAGGTGCCGGTCCTCAGCTTCGGCGCGGCCACGTTCGGCGGCCAAGGCCCGCTCTTTTCCGCCTGGGGCCGCTCGGATGCCGAGGAAGCGCGGCGGCTGATCGACATTTGTCTCGACGCCGGCGTTACGCTGTTCGACACGGCCGATGTCTATTCGAACGGCGCGTCCGAAGAGATACTGGGTGCAGCGATCAAAGGCCGCCGCGACAAACTATTGATCTCGACAAAGACAAGCCTGCCGATGGGTGATGGTCCGTTTGACGCCGGCTCATCTCGTCACCGCCTGCTCGGCGCCATCGATGCGTCCCTGAGAAGGCTGGGCACGGATTACATCGACCTGCTGCAGCTCCACGCGTTTGATGCGGGCACGCCCATTGCAGAAGTGCTCTACGCGCTCGACGTGTTGGTGCGTGCCGGCAAGGTGCGCTATGTCGGCGTCTCCAACTTCTCCGGCTGGCAGGTGATGAAATCACTCGACCTTGCCGAGCGTCACGGCTGGCCGCGCTACGTGGCGCATCAGGTCTACTATTCCCTTGTTGGACGCGACTACGAATGGGAGCTGATGCCGGTCGGGCTCGACCAGGGCGTGGGTGCTCTGGTGTGGAGTCCGCTCGGTTGGGGCCGGCTTACCGGCAAGCTCAGGCGCGGTCAGCCACTGCCGAAAGACAGTCGCCTTCACGAGACGGCGCAATGGGGCCCGCCGGTCGAGGACGAGCGGCTCTATCGCGTGATTGATGTCTTGGACGAAGTCGCGGACGAAACAGGGAAGAGTGTGCCGCAGATTGCGATCGCCTGGCTTCTGACTCGGCCGACTGTTTGCTCGGTGATCGTCGGCGCCCGGAACGAGGTGCAGCTCCGCGACAATCTCGGTGCGGTTGGCTGGTCGCTGAGCGAGGAGCAGATACGGCGGCTAGATGCGGCCAGCGACGTCATGCCGGCCTATCCCTACTATCCGTACCGAACTCAGGCCGGATTCGCCCGTCTCAATCCCAAGCCCGTATGACAAGCCCGGATGAACTGTTCGCGATTTTGACGACGGTCCGATCCGATCGATCACAGGCCGAGCCGGCATCTCGATCCGCCGCGATCGGGCCGTTCTGCCGTTCAGCAAAAATCTTCCACGAAGGAGCGCCCCCGCGGCGCGGGCCGCGACGAGAGCGTCGGCTTGGGCACTTCCGGGACGATCGTGATGGTCCACGCCGCCGGAACGCTCGACTTGTTTTCCACGATCGAGCGGACGTGGCCGGTGACCGCCGATCCGGCCGAACGCACGGTTGCAGTCCTGCCATTGAACTGGGCGATACGGAAACGCCGCACTTCTTTCTGATCGCTCGTTTCAAACGTGAACATGAGGGCACTCCCTTGGTCCACGCAACTATCCTCAGTCAGGGTTATCCGGAGGTGAAAATCTCAAACCGTAGAAGTACGGCTAACCTCGCGTTTCGGGATGATGTCAGCCGGCTGCGTCGGGAAACACCGCTTCCATCTTGGTCTTCAGCGTTGCGGCGTTGAACGGCTTGACGATGTAATTGTTGACGCCGGCCTTCTTCGCGGCGATCACGTTTTCGGTCTTGGATTCCGCGGTGATCATGATGAAGGGCGTCTTGGAGAATTCCGGGCTGGCGCGGACTTCCCTAAGCAGGTCGTAGCCAGTCATCGGCTCCATGTTCCAGTCGGAGATCACGAGCCCGTATCGCTTGGTCTGCATCTTGGCGAGCGCAGCCGATCCATCGCTGGCCTCGTCGACATTCTCGAATCCGAGCTGCTTGAGAAGGTTGCGGATAATGCGGATCATGGTGCTGTAGTCATCGACCACCAGGATCGGCATCGACAGGTCAAAAGCCATGTTCGTACTCCGCGCAAACAGTATGCCGCCGAACACGGGTGAATGCGCGTTGCACGCGAAAGAGTCTCGAACCCGCACCCGTCAGCACCGTGACAACTATCAGGGCTCGTTGAACAGCGCGTTAATCTCCTGCGGCTGAAACGCCGCAGAAGCCGCGATTGGCCGTACTAATACGGTGAGGTAGGGGGCCGGCGCAATCTTCGCGCGTAACGGCGATGCGATGCGTATCGCAGATCGGGCTGCGGCCGTGGTCGACCGCAGCAAGCGACTACGCAGCCGCGCTGTGGATGCGCGGATGGAGCAGCCGCGTGTACTGCGACTTAACTGTCGCGTAGCACTCGCAGGAGGTCTTGATCAGGCCGTCCACGTTGGTGATTTCGATATGCCCCCGGCTGTAGTGGATGAAGTCCGCCTGCTGCAGCGTATGGGCCACCAGCGAAACGCTGTTGCGGCGTGCGCCGATCATCTGGGCCATCGCTTCCTGGGTCAGGACCAGCTTGTCGCTGCCGGAGAGGTCGCGTGTATGCAACAGGCACCGCGCTAGCCGGGATTCCACCGTATGCGAGGCATTGCAGCCGGCGGTCTGCTGGATTTGCGCATAGACGGCGAGGCCATGCCGCGCCAGTGCGGTACGCAACGTTGCGCTCTGGTCAGCGGCAACACGAAGCTGGTCGAGATCGATCGTCGAGGCCGCGCCCGGCACCAGCACCACGGCGGTGTTCAACGCCACGGGGTCGCCGAGGGCAGCGAATGCACCGAAGATACTGTCGCGGCCGATCATCGCGATCTGGACGTGCTCGCCGCGCGCGAGCTTCACGACCAGCGAGATGACGCCCTTGTGCGGAAGATACGCACGCTTGAGCGTTTCGTCGACTTCGATCAGCACCATGTCCTGGCTGAGGTCGGCGGCGCGCAGATGCGGGCGGATCAATTCGAAATCGTCCGCGGTCAGCGAGGACAGAAATCCATTCGGAGAACGAGGGGCTGAATCCAAAGCAGTCTCCTGCCCTATGGCCAAGCCGGTCTCTGGCGTCTGCTGCGTACAGTCCGAACTGCAGGATGATCCTTGCACATAATATTGGCAAGAAATATTGGCAAGAAAAACTGGCAAAATGGACGCAGACAATCGGCGTTACGACGGGGCTCTCCGGGACGAACCGCGCCGCAGGCATTTGTGCGAGTGCCGTGCCAGTACCAGCATTTGAGTGGCCGCGTTTCGGCGCGCGCGGATCCGCTCGGCCGAGCCCGGCGCCAAGACGGTTGGATCGATCAGCGCCTGTCGTCGCGAGCACCTGCAAGTGGCAAGGAAGTCCCGATCGCCGTCGCGACTTCCGCGCGCTGTCGTTCCGAAAAATCGCGGGCCATCGTCGATCCGCCATTGTCGGGCAACCGTAGATTGATGGCGCCGACGCATCGATCAGGTGGGCCTTGACCCGCTCCGACGCTTCGCGATTTAAGCGCCGCCGGCAATACCTGCGAACATCGAAGCGCGGTTGCTGCTTGCATCGATGGCGGAGCTGAACCGAAGCAGCGACGGCGCGACCTGCCGTGTGGCAGGCCATGTACAATTCCCAATTCGATCAGCCCAGGTTGTGGAACCGGGATTATGCACTGTATAGGGCAGACAGGGTGGCCTGCTTACGGCGGAAATGGGTTGGCGCACTGATTCGCAAGATAAAGCTGCCGCACGATCAGTCGAGAGGTTCCTTTTGTGGAACCGCCCGGCCGGGTGGACGGAGCGCGTCCTACCTTCCGGGGGCTGACATGACACGTGTTCTCATCGTCGATGACGATCCCATGGTCTGCGCGGCCATCGAGATCTATCTCGAACGTCACGGTTTTGAGGTGACCATAGCCGATGGTGGCGAAGCCGGGCTTCGCGCGCTGGAAGACTCCGGCTTCGACCTGATGCTCGTCGATATCTTCATGCCGCACATGCGCAGCTTCGAATCGATCAGGATTTTCCACGAGCGCGCCCCGACGATTCCGCTGGTTGCGATGTCGGGATACGCCTTTGCCAATCTCGACTCGCCGGCGCCGGACTTCCTGCGCATGGCGCTCGAGCTTGGCGCCACACGCTGCCTGCGCAAGCCGTTCACGCCGGGGGCACTCCTGGCGGTCGTCAACGAATGCCTTGCCGAAGCCCGCTCACGTTTCAGCGGCATCGCCCAGTCGAACTAGCGACTGGCGAATACGACGCCTTTGTAGCTTGGTACCTCTTCGATGTGAGTGTTCGGTTATGGCGCCCCTGGCGGCCGAAGCACGCAGCCATCGGAGCCTGGCATGATTGTTCGGCCAACCCAGCACGGAAGGCGAGAATCCGTCCCGCGACGAGATCGCGACACGCATCGGCAGGATTCTGCTCATCATAAATCGAAGTAGGGCGACTTCGACGTGAAGCGGCAGGCAGGCCGTGTCTAGAGCATGATGAAATTGGATTTGATTGCGACCACGAAGAAGGTGCGCTCCCTCTCCCGCTTGCGGGGGAGGGCTGGGGTGGCGGTGTCGCCGCGGGCGACACTGCCCGAGTGGAGAGAGCCCCCACCCGGCGCTTCGCGCCGACCTAAGAGCGAGCTTCGCTCGTCTCGACCCCGCAAGCGGGAGAGGTGAAGCGCGTCTGCGGCCAAATCGATCTAACCAAAAATCATCATGCTCTAGCGCCCTCCGTCGTTTCGATGCCCTTCGAGCGCGACGGCACGATCTCGGCTTGCGAAGCGGGTCGCGTCAGAACCGTTTGATGCGACCCACCGCCGTGAGAGCCGCAGTCAGCCAGTCAGGACAAGTCATTTCTCGCAGCAATCGCCAGAATGTTTGCGAGCCGCGGTCATGGCCACTTAACCGTGTTTTTACGGTTTACTGCTTAGGTCAGCTTTAACCATTGGCAGTTCAGTGTCCGATTGCTGCAAATCAGAGCCGTCAAGTTGAGGCATTGTTAAATCTCGCTCTGTATTGCTGGCAGAGCCAAAGAAATGGCTTCGAAACCAGAAGGAAATAAACATGTCAGGCATTGTCCTCTCCGCGTCGGTTCGCCAGAACCTCCTCTCCCTCCAGTCGACCGCTGAACTGCTCTCAACGACGCAGAACCGTCTCGCCACCGGCAAGAAGGTCAACACGGCCCTCGACAATCCGACCAACTTTTTCACTGCTGCCTCGCTCGATAACCGCGCCAGCGACATCAACAACCTGCTCGATGGCGTCAGCAACGGCGTTCAGGTTCTGCAGGCCGCCAACACCGGCATCTCTTCGTTGCAGAAGCTAGTCGACAGCGCGAAATCTGTTGCCAATCAGGCGTTGCAAGCTGCGGTGGGTTACTCTGCAAAGTCCAGCGTCACGACTGCCGTGATCACCGGCGCAACTGCATCGGATCTTCGCGGTACCCCTTCGGCCTTCACCGACGCAGCGGCAACTGCTGGCAGTCCTGTTCTGAATGACGACACCGACGGCGGTGTCGCAATCACGGGCGCTACCTTGCTCGCCGGCACCGCAAGTTCCACCTCGGACAACCTGGCATCCAATTTTGCCGATGCTGATACCATCGTTGTGAACGGCACGACGATCAACTTCAAGAACGGCGGCGGCACCACTGGTTCGGCGACGGCCGGCACCCTGGATCTCGATATCACCACCTCCGACGTACAAGACGTTCTGGACGCGATCGACGCGATCACCGGCACCGCGGTTGCCTCGACGATCTCGGGCACCGGCGCCATCACCCTGCACACCGGCACCGCGCAAGACCTCGTAACCAGCGGCACCGGCCTTGCCAAGCTCGGCCTGACGGCTGGTACGACTGCTCGCGGCGGTGGTGTCAGCGCGCTTAACGGCTTGACCCTGACCATCGGCGCGACCGGCAACGGCACTGCTACCAACATCACGTTCGGTAATGGTACCGGCGGCACGGTGAAATCGCTGAATGATCTGAACACCGCGCTCGCCGCCAACAACCTCCAGGCGTCGCTCGACTCGACTGGACGGATCACCATCACGACGACCAACGAAGCGGCTTCCTCGACGATCGGAGCCATCGGCGGCACGGCGGCTGGTGGTGGCGCGGCTTTTAACGGTCTGGCGGGCGCTGCTCCGGTCGCCGATCCCGGTGCGCAGCTCATTCGTTCCAACCTGGTGGCGCAGTATAACAACATCCTGGACCAGATCAGCTCTACTGCCCAGGATGCTTCGTACAACGGCATCAACTTGCTCAATGGCGATCAGCTCAAGCTGACCTTCAACGAAACCGGCAAGTCGACCTTGACGATCCAGGGAGTGTCGTTCGGCTTTGTCGGGCTCGGTCTGTCGAAGCTGACCGCGGGCACGGACTTCCTGGACAACGCCTCGGCGAACACTGCGATCACCGCGCTTAGCACCGCCAGCAGCGCGCTGCGGACGCAGGCTTCAGCGCTCGGTTCGAACCTCTCCGTCGTGCAGATCCGTCAGGACTTCTCGAAGAACCTGATCAACGTGCTGCAGACCGGTTCGTCGAACCTGACGCTGGCCGACACCAACGAGGAAGCGGCGAACAGCCAGGCGCTGTCGACCCGCCAGTCGATCGCGGTGTCCGCGCTGGCGCTGGCCAACCAGAGCCAGCAGAGCGTGCTGCAGTTGCTCCGTTAATAAGCGCCAAATACAAGATCAAAACGGCGGGGATCTCCCCGCCGTTTTTTTGTGAACGCGACTCTCACCGCGCTGTTTCCAACATCCCATCCGGGAAGTGCAGTCCGCTCGCCGTCGAAGCTTTCAAATTTCGTCGATCGCGTCTCGGCCGCGATCTTCGACTCGCTGCTGCGACCGACCGGCTCATCACGACATTGTTCACCATATCCGTATTAGCACGGACGGTGAAATTAACGTAGCCGTGAAATCCGAAGGGTTATTTCTGGAGAAGACCAGTATCTGAATTTTAAAAAGGCGTGCTCGTATGGATGACCTGTTGCGGGAGTTCCTGACCGAGACCAGCGAGAGCCTGGATACGGTCGACAATCAGTTGGTGCGGTTCGAGCAGGACCCGAGCGACGCGAAGATCCTGGATAACATCTTCCGCCTGGTCCACACCATCAAGGGCACCTGCGGCTTCTTAGGCCTGCCGCGGCTGGAAGCACTCGCCCATGCCGGCGAGACCCTGATGGGCAAGTTCCGCGACGGCATGCCGGTCAAGGCGGAAGCCGTGACGCTGATCCTGTCGAGCATCGACCGCATCAAGGAAATCCTCGCCGGCCTCGAAGCCACCGAGACCGAGCCCGAGGGCACCGACGAAGACCTGATCGAGAAGCTGCATGCGATGGCCGACGGCGGCCATCACGCGGAAGCCGCGGCTGAACCCGCACCGGCGCCGATCCCCGTGGTGGCCGCGCCGCCGGTAGCGCCGGCGAAGACCAAGGGCACGCTGGTCGAGCAGGTGCTGGAACGCCCGTTGCGTCCGGGCGAAGTCTCGCTCGACGATCTCGAGCGCGCCTTCCGCGAGACCGCGACCGAAGTCGCGCCGGCACCGGTCGCCAAGGCGGCACCCGCGCCAGAAGCTGCGAAGGAACTAAAGGCCAAGCCGGCCAAGCGCGCCGCCGCGATCGAGGTCGACGTCCAAGAAGCCGACAAGATCGCCAACCAGTCGATCCGCGTCAACGTCGACACCCTC
>NZ_JADPKF010000092.1:0-102191 GCF_023073815.1 Bradyrhizobium sp. 157
TCCGGCATAGTAGTACATGGTCGTCCCTCGATGATGCTTGGAGCGGGCTTGCCCGACTCCGGTTTTTGACACCATCAGTTTGAGGGACGACCGCCTCCCGGCAAAGCCGCACGCGAGCGCGCTCTCAAATCGCGCCGTAGCGAGCGTGCGGCTCGATCGGCCGGCCCGTTACCCCATCTACGGAAGCGACAAACAAAAAGCCCGGCCGAGATATCGGCCGGGCTTTCGATTAAGACGCGCAGCTCGCGCGCCGATCAGTCAGATCAGTGGCAGACCTCGACGCGGCGATAGCGCCAGTCGTAGCCATCCCAGAAGCGCTCGCGCACCATGCGGCACGCCGGATAGGGCGCTTCTTCCACATACACCGGTCCGCCGTAAGCCGGGCGGCTGGAGGCGATCGCACCGCCGATGATCGCGCCGCCGAGCAAGCCGGCCGCTACGCCTGCGGCAACGCCACGCTGTGCGCTCGCGGGCGTCGAGGCAAGCGAACCGGCAATCGTTGCGACCGCGACGAAGGCAGCAAATGTCTTCTTCATGTCCTGGGCTCTCCTGGAGTGACGCCTTCGGGCGCCGGGTTTAGGGGATGACTCACACGCTGTTTCGCTAAAAAAGCGCACATCGGTCAATCGAAGGTAAACGTCTCAAACGGTCGACGAAAAAAGCGGTCTTTTTCGGGCCGGAAATGACATGCATCCCGGAACAGCAGCGCCTTTCCGGGATGTCGGACGCAATTTAATGAAGATGAACGGGGTGCTAGTCGCAAACCCTGACGCTGCGGACCCGCCAGCCATAGCCATCCCAGAACCGCTGCCGCTGCCAGAAGCAGGATTCGCCGTAGCCGGGATCGACCACATAGGCCGGGCCGCCATAGCCGGGCCCGTAATAGCCGGGCCCGTAATAGCCGGGGCCGTAATAGTAGCCGTTCTGCGAAGCAATCGCGCCGCCGACAATAGCGCCGCCGATCAATCCGGCTGCGACGCCCGCGGCAACGCCGCGCTGCGCCTGGGCGGGAGCGGGAACAGCCACGGCCGAAACGGTCAACGCGGCGGCGGCACCGAGCGCCATCAATGTCTTCTTCATGGCCTCACCTTTCTCGTGGAGCAAAGGACATTCGGGTTTGTCCCGGCGAAAGTTCCACATTTCGCTTGAATGATCAATGAACGGCGATGTCTCCGCGGGCGACAAAATGGCGAACGGCCGGCGGATTGGCGGTGCAACAATACCGAACGTCCCCCCGGCGCGAGCGCGCGGCGGCGACACCTGTGGGCATGGCTTCCAGCGGAGTTCTGGTGAGAGGGGATGGCGGCGATTGATCCCGAAACCCAACGGGCAAGTGACCGGCAGTGTGATCTACCGCAATTCCGGCCTTTTAGATTCATTCCAGTGTTTCTCCGGCATCAGTTTGGAATTGCTTGAAAATGCGGCTTTTCCTTTTGCATCTCGGCGCGCTCTTAAATATCGATGAAGTCGCATCACCGAAGGGTCTTACCGGTTTCATGATCGTCTGTTCCTGCAACGTTTTGAGCGACCACGATGTCCGTAATGCCGTAAGTGCGGCTTCGGACCTGCCGCGAAATCCCAAACAGATTTACGGTTGCCTCGGCTGCAGCGCCGAATGCGGCCGCTGCGCGCGCACCATCAAGACCATCATCGATGAAGCGCTCGGCGCCTGCGCCAAGGAGTGCTGCGCCGGTTGCCCGCACACGCGTCACGCCGCCAATGACGAGCCGGCGCAGGAAGCCGCCCCGGCCTTCGCCCTCGCGGCCTGCTGAAAAACCCTTAAAATCCACCGATTTCCACCGTTCCCCACGGCTTTTTTCGTGGAACGGTTGCCCTTGGCACTAAACTGATTTAGAAGCGTTCTAAATACAGTGTCAGGTCGCGTCGGCCTGAGGAAATTGGAGTGGACCATGCAGGGCGATCCCAAAGTCATCGACTATCTCAACAAGGGCCTGCGTAGCGAGCTTACCGCGATCAACCAGTATTGGCTGCACTACCGGCTGCTGAACAATTGGGGCCTGTTGGAATTTGCCAAGGTCTGGCGCAAGGAATCCATCGAGGAGATGGAGCACGCCGACAAGTTCACCGACCGGATCCTGTTCCTCGACGGCTTTCCCAACATGCAGGTGCTCGATCCCTTGCGCATCGGCCAGAACGTTAGGGAAATCATTGAATGCGATCTGGCAACCGAGATGACCGCGCGCACGCTCTATCAGGAAGCGGCGACCTACTGCCATGGCGTGAAGGATTACGTCTCGCGCGACTTGTTCGAGACCGTGATGAAGGACGAGGAACATCACATCGACTTCCTCGAAACCCAGCTTGACCTGATCCAGCGCATCGGGCTTGAGCTCTACACCCAGAAGCACGTCGGCGGCCTCGAGAACGGGGACTGAGGCGTCGCGTATAATTTTAGCGCGCAACTCTGTCAGTTCGTCATGGCCGGGCTTGACCCGGCCATCTCCGTCTTGGCCCCGCAACCACCAAATGTGGATGCCCGGGACAAGCCCGGGCATGACGGGGAGAGAGAAATCCCTACAACTGCGTCTTGTAGCGCTCGTAAATCTCCGCCTGGCTTTCGCGCTCGCCAAGTCCGGTCTGGTCGTGGATCACTTCGCCGATGCTCGGCATCACCGAACGCTCGACCTGCGTAGCCGCCCACAGTTTGGAGCGCATCAGCGCCTTGCCGCAGTGGAAATAGGCTTCCCTGACGTCGATATGCAGCACCGCGCGCGGCGGCTTGCCGAACTCGATCATCGAAGCCATCAGCTCCGGATCGACAGATAGCTTGCCCTTGCCGCCGACGCGCAGCGTCTCGTCGATCCCGGGCACGAAGAAGATCAACTGCACGAAGCCCGATCCCTCGACAATATTGCGAAAGCTGTCGATCCGGTTGTTGCCAGAGCGATCCGGCATCAACAGCAGGTTCGGTCCCGCGACATGGACGAAGCCGGGATTGCCGCCGCGCGGCGACGCATCAACGCTGCCGTCCGAGCCTGAGGTGGCGAGCACACAGAACGGCGACATGCCGATGAACTTTTTCGCGTGCGCGTCGATCTCCGGCCGCGCCTTGGCGATCACGCGCGGCGTGGGAGCGGGATAGATCGTTGCGAGGTCAGAAGGGGCAAGATCGGACAAGGGCGGCTCCTTTGCGTTTTTCTTCAGATTATCATCCGCGGGTTCCGCCGTCATCTTGAAGAACCTAAACCGCGTCCGCCGGCACGAAGCAGCTGATGATGATGCTGCCGCGGTGGTGGACGTACCACACCACGGCTTCGCCGATCGGGTTGCCCTGGTCGCGAATGACCGCGCGCTCGGGCACCTGCATCCATTGGCCCTCGATCGGAACCCAATAGGTCCCGCCGCGGACGTCGTAGTTCGTGCGATGCCCGTCGGAGATATCGCAGCATGGCACGCCGTTCGGCGCGATCACGCTCTTGAACCAGGCGCGAATATCAGGCGGCACGTGGTCGTACTGGCCCCTGTCGACGGCAAGCGCTGCGTCGGCCAGCACCGAAAGGCAGACGAGCAAGCCGAATGGCGCAAGCCTTCGCATCCGATCCTCCGCTGCGTTTGTCTCGTCCTCGCGCCGGCGCATGCCGCCCACGATTCGTAATCCGAAGACAATTCAAGCGGAGCCCGGTTGCGGATGCACGCTCAAATAATGAGCGATGTGAGCGAAGCAGATTTGATGCATTGCGAAATCGGGACTTTCCGGCTGGTCCCGTCCTGTACACAGTTTGATGCGAGCCACTGCCGGCTCAACGATCGCACTGAACTGGTTGCTGCCCTGAAGTAGGAAAACTACGAACGTGCTATCGATCTTGCGTATGGATTCGTGGTGAGCTGCCGGGCGCAGCAAGCTGCCTGACATGCGGTCTAACCGCCCGTGCTTGGTGGAAGGAGCCGGTCAACGGTCATCTTCACGATTGGAAACGCGTTGGGCACGAACCCGAAGACTGCGATAGGCCTGCTTTCACCCGTGGGATTGCTGTTTGCGCTCCCCATATTGCTTTGGGCTTTCAGCTTCACCGAACGTTTCGGACTGGAGAAATGCAGCATCGGTTCGATCAGCGGTGCTGAATACCAGAACATATTGTCGCGAGCCGGCGAGCAGCGCTGGACAGTATGGCCCGGTTTGTCGAATGGGGTGTTTTGGCCGTCAGACAGGGACTTTCGAGGCCCGACAGCATCTTTCAACAGCAATCTCAATGATCAGCTTCTCTCGCATATCAGAGAGCTTGCTGGACCCGACGCGTCCATGAATCGCCAACTTGCTTCGGGCCATGCCGTCATGCGCAGCATGGGCGCAGAATACGTCCAAACTCAAGAACGCGCCGGTTCGCGCGTCCGTTTCACATACTACCTGCCGCAAGTGCGTTTCGCGCCTGTGTGTGTTCTTTGCCTGATATGGTGGTACACGACCATTGACGTGATCTTTTCTCATGACCTCGCCACCGATCGATACGAGTTGCAGGCAGTGAACGTTCTGCACGCCGGGCTGAAAGGTACTCCCGACAAAGAGCGCGCGCGCAACGTTCCATGGGGTAGTTGCCCTGAGTTTCGAAGATAATCGTGCCTCTGCTTTCACGAATATCGGGTTCACATCGCCCGCTGCGGCGCGGTTTGCAACAACTCCTGCAGCTCCTTCTTGTAGAACTTCGCGTTGCCGGTGGTGAGATGGCCGCGCGTCTCGCTGGAGGCCGGGATCAGGAACAGGCGTCCGTTCTTCACGCGCTTCATCGCCGCCTCGGTGACGCCGGTTTCCGGCGGATTGCGCTCGTCGTCGGCGGCATTGATCAAGAGCAGCGTCGCCTCGATCTTTTCCAGCGCGGGTGCGGGATTGTAATCGTGCGAGGCCTCCCACTGGTAGATGAAGTCGTTGGCGTCGGCGGTGATTGCGGTAGCCAGCCGGTCGTCGACCATCTTGTCGGCTTTCGCCGCCGTCGGCGCCAGCGCCTGATATGCCAATGTGCCGCCGGCGGTCGCAATGCCATAGGCATTGATGGCGTATTTCATCATGCGCGGCTGGGCGGTGTAGTTGCCGCCATTGTACTCGGGATCGTTCCTGATGGTCTCCAGCATCATCCTCCGCAGCATCCAATTGCGCGCCGCCATCTCGGTCGGCTGCGAGGCCATCGGCACCAGCGCGTCCATGAAGTCAGGATATTTGCCGCCCCAGATCCAGGTGTGCATGCCGCCCATCGAATTGCCGATGACGAGCCGCAGATGCTTTACTCCGAGACCTTCCGTGACAAGGCGATACTGCGCATCGACCATGTCCTCGTAATTGTATTTCGGAAAAATGGTCTTCATGCCGTCGGAGGGCTTTGACGATTTGCCGTGGCCGAGACTATCAGGAATGATGATGTAGTACTTCGTCGCATCGAGCGGCTGGCCGGGGCCGAACAATTCGCCGCCGAAGGTGGCCGTCAACATGCTGGCGGCCGAGCCGCCCGAGCCGTGCAACACCAGCACCGGCTGACCGGTCGGCTCGCCGATCGTGGTGTAGTGCAGCCGCAGCTCCGGCATCGTCTCGCCGGTGTGGAACTTGAAATTCTTGGCGATCCAGTTGCCCTGTTTCGGTGCGGGATAATCGGCGGCGAAGGCAGTGAAGGAGGTGAGCGCCAGTGCGGCGGCCGCAAAGGCCGCGTGCAAAAAATTCATCATCGTCTCCCCAAGACTCACAGTTTTCCAGAACCTGCGGCTATCTTTTGCGAACCGCTTGGCAGGGAACCTAGCACACCGGCTATTTCTCCGTCATCAGATCGCCCAACGATGCATTAGCCCTCCACCTCGGTTTCCGGCCGGTCGTTGCCGGCGGCGGTTTCCGAGTGCCATCGTCCGTCAGCGGTTTCGTATTCGATGACCTCGGTGCGGCCGGGCACCCGCTGCTCGGCGGCCGCGCGCCGGGCGGCTGCCAGCGCCGCGGCGCGGTTCGGAAACGGCTCGGAAAACACGCCGTTGACGGTGTAGGCCCAGCCGCCGTCATGTTCGACGATCTTGTAGGTCAGATGGGGCATCGGGAACTCGCTGCTTGCAGGTGCCGACAGGGGGTGAACGCGCCGCTGGATTCATGACAGAATAAGCCAGGCTGTCGGATTTTGCACCGGCCGTTCGTCCTTGATCGAAGACCTCTGCAGAAGAGAGAACCATGTGCCGTAACATCAAGACCCTGTTCAATTTCGATCCCCCGGCCACGCACGCGGAGATCCATGCCTCCGCGCTGCAATTCGTGCGCAAGCTTTCCGGATTCAATTCGCCGTCGCAGGCCAATGCCGAGGCGTTCAACCGCGCGGTTTCCGAAGTCTCCGACAGTGCGCGGCGTCTGCTCGCCTCGCTGCAGACCAACGCGCCGCCGCGCGACCGCGAAGTCGAGGCAGAGAAGGCGAGGGAGCGTTCGCGGGCGCGGTTTGGGTAGGGGCGTGGACTCATAAGCGCGCAACTAAATGCGGCGGGCATCGATTTCCGGATCGCGCTAGGGAGCATCGAGTGCAAGACCCAAGATACCTTTCAGGACGCGTCGGTCGTCAACACGGGGAATGCCACGCGGTCATTTGGAAGGAACGACCTGATCACAGCGCATCCAGAGCCTGTGAGTTCGTACCGACACCCCCACGTTGGGTGCCGCGATGTATCTTTCGAAGGTGCCATCGTTGCAGAGTTGCGCATCCTTTGGCAGCGCGGCGATCTGAACCGAAACATGCATAATCACGCGTCTAATAGACGCATTATCCAAAAATGGGTCTGCGCAAGTCCTCCTTGGAAGCAGTGGTATGATTGGCATCGTGAAACTGGATCATGGAGATTCTTGCTCCGACCAAATTGTAACCTGCAGCCTATCTGGGAGGAAACCATGAGACATCATCTCAGTTCATCGTGGATGTGCGTTGTGTTGTGCTTGCTTTGGCAGTCCCGGGGGGCGCTGTGCCGGCCTTGGCGGAAGAAGCGGGCCAATGGTTCGGTCGAGCCGTTCTGGTCACCCTGTCCAGTAAGAGCGTGAAGGTGGAAGACAGGGCCGACCATACGGTGTCGGTCACCGAATACGACGGCGCCGTGTTCAACGCCGATGGCAAGCCATTCCTCGACAAAGCTCGCTATCAGGTTGTTGATCTGACGGATGCTGGCATTTCCAGCGGCGGCCATAAGACCTTCACAGAGGCCGATGGATCCAAGGTCTTTGCCAAGTACGTCCTGAAAGACGCGAAGCCGAAAGAGTTCCGCGGCACCTTCGAGTTCACTGGCGGCACGGGAAAATATGCAGGGATCACGGGCCGCGGTGAATACCACGTCGTGCTGGTCAGCGACACGGCCTTGTGGGATGAACTCCGCGGCGAGTACAAAATTCCGGCTACCGTCGGAAGTTCGCGACCTGATCCGAGCAAATGAACATGGAGAACCCGCTATGGGGAGCGGGGCGGCGATCGTGCTGTCGGCAAGCAATAGCACTCTGAAAAATGGAGCAACAATCGTAAGGAGGACCTCATGAAAAAGCTTCTGGCCTTGACGGTCTTGATCGCACTGGCAAGTCCGGCACTGGCGCAAGATGCCGTGACCATGGTCAAACCAGATGCGCTGACATGGAAGGACAATCCGAACATTCCGAAGGGTGGCCAAACCGCGGTCCTGGTAGGCGATCCAACGAAAGCTGGCAGCGTGGTGGTCCAGCGCGTCAAGCTTCCGCCCAACTATAAAATTCCGCCGCACACTCATCCCTATGCCGAGACCGTCACCGTGATCAGCGGTAGCGTCGGCTTTGGCATGGGCGAAAAATTTGACTCTACGAAAGGCGAGGTGGTCAAGGCGGGTGCCTTGCAGGCGATGCCGGCGAAGCACGCTCATTATACTTGGACGGGAAACGAGGAGGCGATCATCCAAGTTCAGTTCATCGGCCCAGGAGGCATCGACTACATCAACCCGGCTGATGATCCCCGCAAGAAGACGCAGTGAAGTATACCAACTCTAATTTGCAAACCGGTGGTGTCCATCACTCATCGTGTCTGGAAGCGAGCCTCCTTGGCACCACCTGCATGAGACCACCTCTAGACCGGCCCCGCTGCGGCCGAAGCCGAGCGGGGCCTTTGCATATTGAGCGAGAGTCTTGCCGCTGCGTTTGTCTGAGTGGCATGTCGGGTCATGGCACCTTTGAGACATGCCCTCCTATCCTGAGATTGTCCGTTCACCGGGCTAGACCGGAAGTCGCCATAGTCCGGTCAAATCGACGCGAATGATGTGGTGGACGACGCCCGCTCCCGGCATCGAATGTGCCAAAGGGTGATTGTTCAACAACGAATCACCGGAGGGGGTCGTCCACATGCAGGTTAGCACCATCGGCGTTGATCTTGCCAAGAACGTGTTCCAAGTGCACGGCGTGGATAGTGCGGGCAAGGTCGTCATCATTCGTCAGTTGCGGCGCAAGCAGGTCATTGACTTCTTTAGCAAGATTCCCCTTGCCTGGTCGGCATGGAAGCCTGCGGAACCGCTCATCGTTGGGCGCGTGAAGTTTCCAAGCTCGGTCACACCGTGCGCCTGATGCCGCCGAGTTACGTGAAGGGCTATGTCAAACGGTCGAAAAACGATGCTGCCGACGCAGCCGCCATCTGTGAGGCCGTGACACGCCCACCAATGCGGTTCGTGCCGATTAAGTCGGCCGATCAGCAAGCCTTGCTGATGTTGCATCGAACGCGGGATCTTTTAATCCGTCAGCGCACGCAGCTGATCAATGCGCTCCGAGGCCACCTTGCCGAGTTCGGCCTCGTTGCGGAGACGGGGCGCGAAGGTCTCGCGCAGCTTGCCGCGATCATCACGGACGAAAGTAACCGCGAAGCTCTTCCATCTGCGATGAAACAGGCGCTGCAGGCCATTGTCGACCAACTCGCTGCTCTGGAATTGCAAATCGCGACTCTGGATCGCGCCATTCACGCCCATCATCGTGCCAATGACATGAGCTGCCGCCTCGAGACCGTGCCCGGGATTGGCGTGATCGGGGCCATGGCCATTGCTTCTACTGTCACAGACCCGAGTGACTTCAAATCCGGTCGGGATTTTGCGGCATGGATCGGACTTGTGCCGCGGCAGCACTCGACGGGGGGCAAGGAGCGGCTCGGCGGCATCTCCAAGCAAGGAGATCGCTATCTCCGACGGTTGCTCGTCATCGGTGCAACAGCCGTTGTTCGACACGCCCGGCAGCAGCCGCAAAAGCATCCCTGGGTCATGAGGCTGCTGGCCAAGAAGCCGGCCCCGCTCGTCGCCGTTGCCGTTGCCAACAAGATGGCGCGCATCGCTTGGGCGATCATGGCCAAGGGAGGATACTATCGAGCGCCGGAGCTTGCTGCAGCCGCCTGAAGAGGCTTGGCAATAGGAGCCTGAGGCGACGGCGGGGCAAGACAACCGAATTGCGAGGGTGATGATGGCGTGATGCGAAACGGTCGAGCCGTCGATTGGGACGACCCGCTTCTGGGTCATGGGCGTCAAAGCCCGTGCGAATGATTGGGACCCGATCCGCGGACTACATCAGGGCCAGCGGTCATGGTGCCGCGCAAACAGGCCGGACACATGACTTGTACCCGACCGCAAGCCGAACGTCAGATTCTTCTTGCAACGTGGGCGTCGTCCACACATGACCCTAAACGGAAAACGCATCCGAATTCCGGTAGCCGAGCGCGCCCACAATCTCTTGAAGAGGCGGCTGCCACGACGTAACCTAAAGCTCCAAGGTGGCGAAATTGCCACTTGCTTTTTCGGCTGCGCACATAGGCAGCCAAGCATTCGGACAATCGATAGAAGGCGCTTTTTTCTTGGGAGCGACCGCTATCGTTCACGCCGATCCTTGGTCATCTGAAACGTCGGATAACAAGGGAGGGATTCATGATCTTTTCATTCACCCGCGCCCTGATCGTTTTATCTGTCGCTGCGCTTGGGCCGTCCGGTATCTTCGGCGGAGTCGATGAGGCAAGGGCCGACGACGTGCCCGACGCACTATCTGTTGAGTGGCAAGGCAAGAAACCTTGCGAGAAGCTTTTTGACGACGCGCATGTCCGCGTGGCCCGGTGCACGTTCCCACCGGGGGCTATGCACGTCTGCCACTCACACCCGGGTTACCTTACCTATGTGGTGAGCGGAGGCCAAGGACAGATCGAGGACGAGAAAGGAATACGTAAGATTAATATACCCGCCGGCGCATTGTTCGATGCGCCTCCAACCCCATGGCATGAGTTTGCAAACCTAGGAGACACCACGATTCAATACATCATCGTCGAGAAAAAATACCAGGGTGTCACCCCAGTGAGTCAGACCGCATGCCCGAAAGGAACAGTGGGCCGCTCTCAATAACTGACGGCAGGGTCAAGCCGCCGGCTCACTTTTCGGTTCGCAGGCAGCGAGTCGTTTGCTGAAACGACTGCTGGTAGCGCCTTGCGATCGGAAAGGGACAAATCGGGTGCCACAGAATGCGAGACTAGCGTGACTTCTCAGTGGCAGTACCAGGTTAGGTTCGATCTGAACGATTCTGCCACGGCGGAATCGGTACGCCGAAAACACCGTGTTCCGGCACTGGCGCCGCTGTTCGATATCCTCGCCGAGCATCGCGCTGCGCTGAAATGTCAGTTCGACGCCTTTGCGGAGTATGTCGCCGCAGCAGAAGAGCACGGCGTCGAAAACTATCCGCTCTACCAGTGGACGAAGGCGACGATCGAAAATCCGGCGAAGAAGGAAAAGTATTTGAGATCCTTTACAGTCTACGTGGACGACCGGGAGGTCTATGCCAAGGAGATTGCTGACGCGCTGGAGGCGGACTTGCAGCGGCTCGCCACTAGCGGGCTCATCACGCGAATATCCAAGTACGATACCAATCCCGCCAACAATCCTCAGCCGCCGCAGGGCCCCCGCGAGCGGAGCTAGTCCATCCGCGAGAGCGAACTGAATGCCCGCTCCTGGCACCCTTGAGACATGCCCACCTATCCTGAGAATGTCCGTTCACCGGGGTAGACCGGAAGTCACCGTGGTCCGGCCAAACCGACGCCAAAGCGGGCATTACCCCTCCGGCACCCCGGCCATTCGCATCTCAAAGGTGCGCTCGCGCCAGAGAAGCTGGTTCGGATTGTCACTCATCAATGCGCCAGCGAAATTGTTGTGCTGACGGCCTCTGCAACACTGTTCAAAACAGAAAAAAGCTCCCGATCAGCAGGCCCGCAGAAAAGGACCAAAGCCCCAAGGTGCAAGCTGACACAAGGCGCACGAGGTTGCGAACCTGCACCTCGAATTCCGCTTCTGTTGTCTCATGGAACTGAGCTGTCATTGGCGTGGCCCTGCCCAGTAGGCGCGGCCGGATGTACGCACAAATCATGGTGAAGGTGGGGCATTTGCGCCCCGCAGTGATGGCAACGGTGCTCACGCTTGAGGGCTCCCAAGCGGACATGCGGCATCATTCCTCCGATGTCTGCTGTCGAGGGGATTGTGTTGCAAAAGTCGTTTTGCCGAAGGTGTCAAAAATTCTGAGGGCCGCAGGCGCGATTTTCGTGTAGAGATCTGAGGGACCTCATCGCCTCATGCTAAACACTTCGGTAACGCGATTGAGGTTATCCGAATCGTCGATCGCCTCGCGTTTTAAGGTTTCACCAAAAATTCGGACTGATGCAACTTTCGGCTTTTGCAACAGTATCGAGGGCAGAACGGACATGCTGTTCAGTTGGGCCAACTTCCGCTTTGCCTATGGGCGTCCCGAGGCGGGTGAGGAGGACATCTTGGCGGCCACACGCGCCGCCCACGCACAAGCGTTCATCGACCGGCTTCCGGATCGATACGATCGTTCGTAGGGGAGCGCGGCAGTCAGCTCTCGGTAGGGGAGCGCCAACGGATCACCATTGCGCGCGCATTGCTGAAGAACCCGCCGATCCTGGTGCTCGACGAAGCTACGTCTGCGCTCGATGCCGAGTCGGCGGAGGCGGTGCAACACGCGCTCGACAATCTCAAGAGGCAGCGAACGACTTTCATCATTGCGCATAGGCTATCGACGGTGGTGAGTGCCGACCGCATCGTCGTTCTGAAGGACGGAACCGTCGCGGAGAGCGGAACCCACGGCTCGCTGATGAAGGCCGGCGGCCATTACGCGTCGCTGGTGAAACGGCAAAGTCGCGGCTTGATCGCCAACGAGGTCGATTCATGGGCGCGCCTTGATGGAACCGGGTATACGGACTATTCCGCACCTGTTCCTCGAGACAGCGGATGAAATTCTCGGCCAATGACGTTGGGTCGGGAGCGGCGATGAAAATAGCGTCCCGGCAAAGTGCGTCTCGCAAGTACCTGCATTTGATACGTGCCGGCCTGCTTGGCGCGGCCCTGTTGTTGACAGGCGCCACGGATCAGGTTCCCGTCTCATTCGGCACCGCCGGAGGCGATGCGTGGGACTTTTCCAAATCGGTTGACATCACTGTCCCTAAAGGCCGCTGCGATCAAATTGTGGTCACCTCACCGGGCTCGGCCGTCACACTGCCGGCCAAGCAAGGGCGGACTCACGCCCGGATTTCGCTTCAGCCAGGTGACAATCAGGTCAGGGCCGAATGTCGACAAAACGGCGTCGAGCGTGGGTCGGCACAGCAGAGCTGGAACGTCCGACTCCGCAACACGCCAACCGCATTGGTCGACACATCCGAGAACAGCAGGGGCGTTACGCTGAGTGCGCAACGAAGCTTGCCTGCGCCGGTCCGCGGCAGCGCGATCGCCGCGTACGAATGGCGCGCGCGCGATGACAATCCGGCACCGCTTGCTGGATTGCCGGCGAACGGCGCGCGCATCGAGTTCTCCGATGTGCCGCCGGATGGCGAATATTACGTCACCGTCAAGGTCACGGATGGCAATGGTCGCGCCGACGAGGCGACGGTGATGCTTCGTGCGCAGGGCGGCACCCTGCGGACGGTTGATGCCCAGCATGATCACGCCGCCTGGATCGACCGCGCCGTCGTATATGGTGTTGTGCCCACGCTGTTCGGCCCTCGCGGCCTTGCCGATGTCACCGCGCGCCTCGATCAGCTCAGGGAGCTCGGGGTGACGGCCCTGTGGCTTTCGCCGATTACCGAAAGCCCGCCGGGCGACTTCGGCTACGCCGTGACGGACTATTTTCGGATACGGCAGAGCGTTGGCGATGAACGGAAGCTGCGTGAACTGGTCCAGGCTGCCCACACGCGCGGGATCCGGGTGATCATCGACTTCGTTCCGAACCATTTGTCGGATCAGCACGCGTACTTCGCAGATTCTGTGCGGCGTGAGCGCTCGTCACCTTACTTCAGCTTCTTCGCGCGCGGGCGGGACGGCAAGGCCGAGCACTACTTTGATTGGAGCAATCTCAAGAATCTCAACTACGCCAATCCGGAGGTGCAGCGCCTGGTGATCGAGGCTTTCGCATATTGGGTGCGCGAATTCGATGTGGACGGCTTCCGCGTCGATGCCGCATGGGGCCCGAAGCAGCGGGCGCCGGAGTTCTGGCCCCGCTGGCGTGCGGAGCTCAAGCGCATCAAGCCAGATCTGTTTCTGCTTGCCGAAGCTTCCGCGCGCGACCCCTATTACGGCCGACATGGGTTTGATGCAGCCTATGACTGGACCGGGAAGCTTGGTGAATGGGCCTGGCGCGATGCATTCGAGGACAAGCCAAACACGGCGCGACGACTGCGTTCCGCGATCGAAGCATCGGCGTCAGGCGACGTTCTGGTATTCCGGTTTCTGGATAACAATGACACCGGGCCGCGTTTCCGTTCACGCCACGGAGTTGGCCGGACCCGCGTCGCTGCGGCCATGCTGCTGACGCTGCCCGGCATTCCGGGCATCTATACGGGCGAGGAGGTCGGTGCAGCCTACGAGCCGTACAAGGATGCCCGCCAGATCGCATGGGATGATGCTTATGGACTGCAGCATTGGTACAAGCGGCTGATCGCATTGCGCCAAGAGCATCCCGCGCTGCGTTCGCGCGAAATCCGCATGCTGGACGTGGCCGACGGCCAGAATGTGCTGGCCTATCTGCGAGTGGCCGGCACACCGTCAAACAACGTGCTGGTGCTTCTGAGCTACGGCAAATCGCCCGCACAAATGTCGATTCCGCACGATATCATCGAGAAGCTGTCCGGCGGGAGTTTGAGCGATCTCTTGACCGGTGAGGAAATCGGCATCGATGGCAACATCAGACTGGATGGCGAGACCGTTCGCATCCTGAAGCCCCGCTAAGGCATGTCAAACGTGGTGTAGCTGCAGGCAAGGCTTTCACCTGCCATATATCCGGTCCAACACCGCCGCCACGTCGGCACATCGTTCGACGGAAGGATCGAAGTTCGTGCCCGCAGCGAGCGCCCGCGCCCATTCGACGGCGGCGCGTCCGAACCATGCATCCGGCGGGGTCGCGAGTGTTTCACTTGCCGTTCCACGGTAGAGTTCGGCGACGAAATCATAGAACGATCCATTGATATTGCGCATCGCGGCGCCGCCGCGCGTGCCGTAGAAGGCCGCGGAAATCACCGCATCGCGCCCGGCAGGCAGCCGCCATGAGCAGGTAAGATGCACCGTCGCGCCAGTTTCCAGATCGATTGTGGCGAGTGCATAGTCTTCGGCGCGCTCAGCATACGTGGAAAGCAACTGGCCATCGGCAAATAGCCGTGAGGAGGAGCGTGCGACCGCCGGAAAATCAAGCACCCATAGCGCCAGGTCGACCAGGTGAACTCCCAGATCGATCACGCAACCGCCACCCGCCAGTGCCGGGTCGTAGAACCACGGCTTGTCCGGCCCGTAGGCATTATGGAAGGTCAGCTCCACCGCGTAAACATGTCCGAGCTCGCCACTCCGCACCAACCGCCGGATCTGACGCATGGCCTCGGTAAATCGGTACGAAAGGTCGACTGCGAGCAGCCGGTTTGCCGAGTGCGCCGTATCGATCACCGCGCGGACTTCTTGAGCCGTGCGTCCCAGCGGCTTCTGGCAAAACACCGCTTTACCGCGGGCGAGTGCGCGGATCGATTGCTCGGCATGGAGTGCTGTTGGCGTTGCAATGACGACGCCGTCGATGTCCTGGTCCAGAAGCTCTTCGAATGTCGAAAGCGCTTTCGCATCAGGCGCAAGCGGCGCCGCCTGCGCAATCATCGCATCAGAGGAATCGGCAACGGCTGCGATCTCGACCACATCCGCTTCGGCGATCGCTCTCATACGATGGTGTCCGATCCAGCCTACGCCGAGGAAGCCGATCCGCGGGCGCGTCGTTGCGCGCGCGGGGCTAGTCTTGATCGACACTTGCGTCATGTGCATGTCACCAGGGCTTTGAGAAAGCCGTCCGGACGATCGCGTGTCGCGTCGAGGGCATCGCCCAGGCGGTCGAGGGGAAAACTGTGCGTATACAGGGGGCTCGGATCGAGTTGGCCCGCATTGACGATGTCGATGGCGTCGCGAATGCCACGCATGTAGATCTGCGGATCGCGCTCATGCGCATTGATCACGTCAATCCCGCGCCAATTCCAGAGCTGCATATTCACCTGTCGCGGTCCGTCCTGATGATAGCCTGCGACGATCAGGCGGCCGCGCTCGCGCGTCAGCTCTGTGGCAAGGTCCAGCGGCCACTGCTTTCCGGTCGCCTCGATCACGCGATCGCAGAGCTCACCCCCGTTCAGCGCTTTTGCGCGCTCGATGGCGCTTGATTTGTCGTCGATCAGAATGGTCTCGGCTGCTCCCATTTGCCTGGCCATTTCGAGCGCGAATGGCCGTCTGGAGAGGGCGATGACGTTGGCGCCGGCACTGGCGGCCAGGCTCGTCAGGATAGCGCCGAGAAATCCGATTCCGACAATTGCTACCGTCTGTCTCGTGCCGATTTCGCTCCGCCGAAAGATGTTCATGGCGCAACCGAGCGGTTCGCCTGGAAACGGCTGATCCTTGAGCGTTACGGGGATCGGCACCACGGCGTTCGCATCCGCCAGATCGTATTCGGCGTAGCTGTGATAGGACAGCGCGGCCACCCGTTCGCCGATCGATACACCCGTGACGTTCTCGCCAACGGCATCGACGATGCCCCAGCCTTCGTGACCGAGATCGCCGGGTTCCGTCGGAAACGTCGCCCACTGCGGGCCCGCCCAGACCGCGAGGTTGGACGCGCAAACGCCGCAGCCCTGCAAGCGGATGCGTACCTGATTGGCTGCAGGCTCTGGCCGATGCACCGTCTCGACGCGCGCCACGCCCGGTCCGCGAAGAACAGCCGCGCGCATGGTCCGCGCGATGGGTGAGACTGAAAGAACGTTCATGGCTATCGCTTGCTTTGAAAGGGCAGGACCTTCACGCCACTAACTTTCTTCGGGCGGCGCGAGTTCCCCGGCGGCAACCGAACGGCCGACGCCGTACGCTCGGATGCGCAGGTAATCACACCCTCGTGTGAGCGTCGGCTAGTTAACATTGTCGGCAAACATGTTGCGGAGCGCCGTCGCGACCGCCGTAGTTCCTTCTATCCCTTGCATGAGCGCGATTTGGCCTTGCTGCTCATGCCGGATCGCGTGCGCCATGATGCGCAGGCGAAAGTCTGCGGGGCTGCGCCAAGCCAGATCGGCCATCTTGACGGCGCCCTTGTGATGCAGAGTCATCATTGCGGTGAATTGCGCATCGAATTGCTCCGGCGCTGCGCTCCTGACCTGCTGTATCTGCATGGGCGTCAGATAGCCTGGCATTATCGCGCGCTCATCCGCCGTGCAATCCGGCATCGGTGTCTTGAACCAGCTTTGCCACCAGCTCTCGAATATCCTGGTCTCGCCGCTCTGGCTTGCGACCATTAGGTTTGCGAGCGCGCGCAGATGCGGATCGCGGGCCCGCTCGGCGCCGAGACTGGCCAGCTCGATCCCCTGGGCGTGATGCGTGGTCATGTGGCGGATATAGGCTTGGTCCGCATCCCTGTCCCGCCCCATCCATGGCAACTCGCGGCCGATAGTGCTCAAGAACGCTATGCCCCCGAGCACGAGGATCACAGCCGCCGACGCTGCCGCCCACACTTTGACGACCCGCACATCCCTGATCGGCGCGCAGCCGGGCGCCCAGCGCAGCCATGCAAACAGCGGATACATGAGGGCTGATGCGCCGTGAACGAGGAGGCCGATCCAATAGGGCTGCTGAAGCGTGAACAGCGGCTGCCAGAATGGAATGAGCGGCACCAGCAGGAGCCATTCCGTCGCAGACGAAAAGACCGCCCAGAGCAGGGCAAGCAGCAGGATGGCGAGCGGACGAAGCTGCGCGGTCCAGCGGCCGAGTACACCGAAGAACACCATCGCCCAGGAAAAATCCGCCCATTGATGAAAGGCAATTCCCGCGAGGACCGCGCTCCACGAAGGCTCGGCACTGAGCGCCCAGTCGCGCGCCGGTATCGCGGCGACCGTCGTCCAGTCGACCCATGCATCGCGTCCGATGCGCGCAGCAAAAAGCTGGCTGACGATGGTTGAGAACGTGCTGCTGATGAGGCCAAGCTCCGCCGCAGCGATCCAGCGCGACCGAAGCTGATGCGCCGGGATCGCTGCACGTCCGTCGAGGGGGCCTCCAAGCTGCACTAGGGTTTCATCACCACTTTGATGCAGCCGTCCTTCTTATCCCGGAACGTCTTGTACAGCTCCGGTCCTTGTTCGAGCGTGGCGCGGTGGGTGATGACAAAGGAAGGATCAATCTCGCCTTTGGTGATCCGCTCGAGCAGCTTTGGCAGGTAGTGCTGCACTGGTGTCTGGGCCATACGAAAGGTGAGGCCGCGGTTGATCGCCGAGCCCATCGGGATTTTGTCCAGCAATCCGCCATAGACGCCGACGATCGAGACCACGCCGAAATTGCGGCAGCAATGGATGGCTTGGCGCAGGACGTGCGGACTGTCGGTGCCGAGATAGGTGGCGACCTTGACTCGATCGACGACCGCGTCGAAGCCGGAGCGGATGTCCGGTTCGGTGCCGACCGCATCGATGCAGGCGTCGGCACCGCGGCCTTGGGTCAGCTCCTGGATCCGATCGTAGATCTCTTCCTTCCTGAAATCGAGTGTGATGGCCCCGGATGCTTGCGCCAGCGCCAGCCGCTCCGGCACGGTATCGATCGCGATCACCCGCCCGGCGCCGAGCAGGAAGGCGCTCTTGATGGCCATCTGGCCGACGGGCCCGCAACCCCAGACCGCGACCGTCTCGCCGCCTTTGAGGTCGCAGAACTCGGCGGCCATGTAGCCGGTCGGGAAGATGTCGGAGAGAAACAGCACCTGTTCATCAGTGAGACTGTCAGGAACCTTGATTGGTCCGACGTCGGCATACGGCACGCGCATATACTCTGCCTGTCCACCGGCAAACCCGCCGAGCATGTGTGAATAGCCAAACAGTCCGGCGGGCGAATGCCCCCACAGTTTTTCTGCGGACTTCGCGTTCGGGTTGGATCGTTCGCAACCTGAGTAGAAGCCATTCTTGCAGAAGAAGCATTCCCCGCAAGCGATTGTGAATGGTACGACAACGCGTTCGCCGGCCTTCAGCGTCTTGATCTCCGGCCCCACCTCGACCACCTCGCCCATGGTTTCATGTCCGAGCACGTCGCCCTTTTCCATGCTGGGCATGATGCCGTCGTAGAGGTGAATGTCGGAGCCGCAAATCGCGCAGGCCGTCACCTTGATGACGACGTCGCGTCCATGCTCGATCTTCGGGTCGGGCACGGTATCGCAGCGGATATCGTTTTTGCCGTGCCAGGTGAGGGCGCGCATCGAGTGAGCTCCGGCATACAAATGGCCGAAGACTTAAATCGCAAAATTGCGGCCGGTTCCTATTTTTGAGCCCGCAGAATTGGAACGAGCAGGCGCCGGCGGGGGACCGATGCCGAGAAGATCGCGACGAAATTTGGCGGCCATCGCTGACCGCTGGTCACAAGCTCCTCACGCACGCGCCTGGTTTGGGCTGCTGGCCTTGGAACGATGCAACAGTTCGGTAACTTCCTTATCCGAAGTCTGGCTGAAATCCCTATAGTGCATGCCGACCGCAAAGAACGGATCGGGGCTCTTGAGACAAATGACCTCGTCTGCCTCCGCACTCAGTTCGTCAAGCGAATCGCGTGGCGCAACCGGCACCGCAAGGACGAGACGGCCCGGCTTCGCCCTTGCCAGCGCTCGCAGCACGGCTTTCACGCTTCCGCCAGTGGCGATGCCGTCGTCTACGACAATGGTCGTACGGCCAGCAATCTCTGGCGGTGGATCACCGCCGCGGTAGAGCCGCCGTCGACGTTCGATTTCGGCAAGCTGGCGGGCAGTCTCAGCTTCCAGGTAGGCCGCGCCCGGCTGGATCTCGCGAACGATGTCCTCATTGAGTACGATCTGCGGATGGGCGCCGTCGACGACCGCGCCAAGCCCGAGCTCCTCATGACCCGGCGCGCCGATCTTGCGCACGAGCGCTACGTCAAGCGGGGCGTGCAGCGCTTGCGCAATCTCGAACGCGACGGGTACGCCGCCGCGCGGCAGCGCAAGCACGACCGCGTCGCTGTCTCTGAATTTCATGAGCGCTGACGCCAGCCGGCGTCCGGCGTCTCGCCGGTCGGCGAAAACCGTATCGGCGTCGATCACCTCTTCGGGGAGGGGCGACGCCAGGAATTGGCGGAACCAGCGCGTGGCATATTGCGTCACCTGCTCGAGCGCGCCGGGTTCTTCGAACAAATGCGTCGCCTTCGGCACGATCACGAGGTCCTTCTCGCAAGAGAGCTCCGCAAAAGCCGAACTGTTGAGCGGAATCACCGGCAGGTCGGCTCCGCCGACAATCAACAGGGTCGGCGCCCTAACGGCGCGTAGCGCTTTGCCGGCCAAGTCCGGGCGACCGCCTCGCGAAACCACCGCAGCGACGTTTTGCCGGTCGGCAGCCGCGACCAGCGCGGCCGCTGCACCGGTGCTTGCGCCGAAATAACCAATCGGAAACTTCGCGAGCTCTGACCTGTTGCGGGTCCAGTCCGCGGCATCTGCAAGCCGTGATGCCAACAGCGGGATGTCGAATACGTTGCCGCGGTCCCGCTCCTCCTCCGGGCTGAGGAGATCAAGCAGCAGCGTGGCAAACCCGGCCTCACGGAGAGCCGCTGCGACCTGGTTGTTGCGTGGGCTTAGACGGCCGCTACCGCTGCCATGCGCAAAAATAACGATGCCGGCCGCATCGTGAGGCACGCCCAAAATGCCCGCAAGGTGGTGCGGACCGACCAGGACTTCGCTGAGCTGTTCCCGTGCACGTGCCATGATCAGAACCCAAAGGGATAAGTATCTGCCGCGCCCGCTGTGGCTCGTGTCGCAAGCGGTGTCACCGCCTTGGTATCTTCGAACCAGACGAACGCGTCGAACTGTTCGGGTAATACCGCCTCAAAGTAGTGGCTGAGGAGCTCCGTCTCGGGTCGATAGATGACACCAATCGCTCGCTCAAGTCTGGGACCGGTCAGCCTGTCGCGCAGCTCGCCTCGGCCGGGCGGCCGCAAATCGGTCAGTGATCGCGCCAGGCCTGTGCGGCGGAACAGGTATTCATAGCTGTCCTCGCGTGCCGGCCGAACCGACTTGATTTCCATCTCGCCGCCCCAATCGGAGGCCGCAGCCACTGTGCCGCGATCCGTGCCGAAGCCGATCAAGACAGCCTCGTCGCCATAGGCGTTGCGGACGAGCTCGCCGATATTGAATTCGCCGCCCCAACCCATCGAAGTTGCCGCGGCGTTGCCGATGTGGGAGTTGTGGGCCCAGACCACCGCCTTCGCCTGCGGCCCGCGTTCGTGCATCACATATTGCAGCGTGTCGAACATGTGACGGTCGCGCAGGTTCCACGATTCGGTCGAGCCGCGATACATGATGCGGTAATACTGCTCGGCCGCGCGCACGATCCGCGCATTCTGCGCGGCACTGAAGAAGGCCTCGCCGCCGACTTCCGGATGCGAAAGCCGGTGTGACAGAAGCTCGCGCAGTTGAGCCACCACCGCATCTTCGCAACTGTCGCGGCCGGACAGCACAGCGCGTCCGTAACCGGCAGGGTCTGCCTGCCAGGGCGTCAGGCAGGAATAGCGTTCGCGCGCCGCGCGGGCGCGCTCCGGGTCGATGCGTTCGAGATACGCGATGACAGCGGCAATGGAGCTGTTGAGGCTGTAGACGTCGAGCCCCCGGAACTCGACTCTCCGGTCCGCAGCGCACGCATCGTTGTGGAAGTGCAGATACTCGATCAATTGCTTCACTTCGATATTGCGCCACATCCAGATCGGAAAACGCTCGAACGGCCGCTCCTTGGGCGGCTCAGATGGCAGTTGCCGGACGAGGTGATCGAGCACTGCTGCGTCCGGCCAATCGGCCTCGACCGCGACAATGTTGAAGCCGTGTTGCTCGATCAACTGGCGGGTGATCGCGGCACGTGCCCGATAGAATTCTGACGTGCCATGTGTCGCTTCGCCGAGCATCACGATTTTCGCAGGGCCGAACCGGTCGAAATAGGATGTGAAACCGTCCTGCTCGGGCGCCGGGAGATGCTCGCCCGCCTCGTGCAAGAGATCGATCAGCTCGCGATTAGTCCTCTCGCGAACTTGTTCGGCTTCCGGTGAAAGGGCCATGCGCCAGGTTCCCTAGATGGTTGCTGCGCTTGTCCAGCATCGGCGTGCCCCGCACAGGCTTGCAGGGGATCATCCTGAGCGCGCGGGAAACGCCGATCAGCGTGCCTCGTTAAAGCAACTCAAGCGCCGGTCCGACGTTCCTCCCTATCGGCGGAATCGACCGGTAAGGTGTGTCGCTACATTCCGGAGGACCGAGCGAGCCCGCCGCTGCGACCCTTTCGCATTCCATGAGCACGGGAGTCTGCATATGGTGTTCAAGTTGACGAGCCCTGCATTCGACAACGACCAGCCGATTCCGGTCAAATACACTTGCGACGGCCAGAATGTGTCTCCGCCGCTTCAATGGTCGGATCCACCGCCGGGCACGAAGAGCTTCGCCCTTATCGTTGAGGACCCGGATGCGCCGTCCGGCACGTTTCGGCATTGGGGCATCTATAACATCATGGGCGAGCGGACGATGCTGCCGGAAGCCATCGGTCACGGGCCAAAGACGGAGCGTCTCGGGAAGGGCGTGAACGATTTCGGCGAACTAGGCTATGGTGGGCCTGCGCCGCCCAAGGGTCATGGTACGCATCACTATCACTTCAAGCTAGCGGCTTTGGATGTCGACGAGCTTTCGCGTTCGCCCAGCATGCCGGTAGCCGACATCTGGAAAGCAGCCGAGAAGCACGCGATCGGCCAGGCTGAACTCGTCGGCACGTACCGCAGGTAGTGGCGACGTGTTGCATGGAACGAGCGGGTGTCGTAGTGCGCCAGTGGCATGCCCGCTCCCGCTCGGCCCTCTGTTCCTTCTGTTTGCATCGATAGAAGGTCGTGCGATTACGTACCTTGCTGGCTTGAGTTGTCGGTCCACAGGCTTAGTGACGCAAACGCTCCTGCAGTCCTCCGACTAAATGCCTCAGCCGGTGACCGCGCCCGCATGTTGCCCGCCCGGCCGCGAAATCCCATGCAGCGCGGTAGCGGCGCCGTCACCCGGCTTGGAAACCGCGATATCGCCGAGCGCGATGATACCGACCAGTCGCTTGTTTCGAGCGAGCACCGGCAGCCGCCGCACCTGAATATCGGCCATGTTGCGAGTGACCTCATCGATATCCTGGTCTTCGAAGCAGTATTTGACGTCTGCTGTCATGACGTCGCGCACCGGCGCATCCGGACCTCGGCCCATCGCTATTCCGCGGGTGGCAATATCACGGTCGGATATCATTCCCACCAACCGATCATTTTCAGCCACGGGCAACAGCCCGATATTGAGCGTTGCCATCGCCTCGGCTGCGTCCCTGATGCTGTCCTGCGGCGTGCAGAGCTGCACGTTTGTGGTCATGGCATCGCAAACTCTCATCTGGGGCCTCCACTCTTGCTGATAGGCCGCCAACGAAATTTGCAAGCGGACGTTCCCCTCTGTCGACCGGAAATCTCGGTGTTGCTGACTTCTGCAGCACTCGCGAGGAAACCGAGTTCATGCGGCGCCCGTGGCGACCGTTCCACGCGCGCCGCCGATTCGCAGCGCGGCCACGGTGCCCCGCGCGGAACATCGCGGCTACGAGTGTGTTCAACGCTTGGACCAGAGCAAAGCGGAGCGGATGACGATGGCGGGACGGCTGAACGGCAAATCATCAATCGTGACAGGTGCGGCGACAGGAATCGGCGAAGCTATCGCCCACAAATTTGCGCGAGAAGGTGCGAAAGTCATTGTTGCCGGACTATCCGCCGATCCGGTGGAGGACGTCGTCCATGCCATCCGGGCACGCGGCGGCGTAGCCGAACCGTTTCTTGGCGATGTTGCGGACGAGGTGGATGCGCAAGCCTGTATCGCTCTGGCGATCGACGCATTCGGCAGCCTTGACATCCTGATCAACAATGCCGGCGTCTTTCCTGAAATTGCCGAATGCCAGGATCATTCGGTCGAGATGTTCGACTACATCGTGCGTAACAATATCCGTTCTGCATTCCTGATGACGAAATTTGCGCTGCCGCATCTGAAGCGCTCGCGGGGTGTCGTGATTTCGACGGGATCGGAGGCCGGCGAAATGGGTGAGCCGACGGCGGCGCCCTACGGCGGTTCAAAGGGCTTCCTTCACGCTTTCATGCGCGGCGTGGCCTACGAACAAGGCAAATACGGCGTGCGCGCGCTCTGTGTGTGCCCTGGTCCTATCGATACGGCCTGGACGCACAAGGAGACCGGAC
Organism: Bradyrhizobium sp. 157; assembly: GCF_023073815.1. NCBI lineage: Bacteria > Pseudomonadati > Pseudomonadota > Alphaproteobacteria > Hyphomicrobiales > Nitrobacteraceae > Bradyrhizobium > Bradyrhizobium sp. 157. The sequence continues at coordinate 23,743 of NZ_JADPKF010000092.1, forward strand.
CGATGAACGCAGAGATGGAGAAGCAAACTCTTGCCGGTACCGTGCTCGGTCGGCGCGGCACCCCGGAAGAGATGGCCAATGTCTTTGCGTTCGCCGCGTCGGATGAGGCGAGCTTCGTAACGGGAGCGCTTCTATTTGCTGACGGCGGCACCACGATTGCGAAGGGCGGCCCGGGGGAGATGGTGCAGAGCTTTGTGAGGGAGCAACCTAAACCGACGCTCGATCTCAGGCACTCGCACGACGGTCTCAAGGGCAAGCCTGTCGAGAACCGCATGCACTAGATGAAGCTGCGAGCAGAATGCCGGTCACCATCGAGTCGCTGCTGGTCAGAGCATCGGTACCGCCCGGAGCAGGCCCTTTCTGCCCGATTGCGTCTCTTGGCCGAGGCGAGCATCCGGATGCTCGCTGACCGCATCCGTCGGCGGAAATATGCTGTCATATATCGCGCGGGCCTCTCGAATTAAGCGAGCCCGCTCCAGCTCTGGCTTCGGAACAAGTCGAATGACTTCGCCCATGTGCACCCACAGACAGCGTTATGTTATAACGTAACATACAGGGTGTTCGGTTCTTGTCAAGTCGCGCTTGCCCGGTCGGCATCTGCCCGCAACCCGCCGCTCACCGGATGACGCCGAAAAAAACGATTGATACTCGGCCGTCGTATCTACTCTACGCGTTGGTAGGGCATCTACATTCCCAGGCGGCGCGGAGTTCGTATTGCGCTCGGCATCGTGCTCGTTGTTCGCGGCAATCGTGTCGATTGACGTGCAACATGCTCGTCGATAGCGCGATGTCCGCAGTGGATATGCTGATTGCGTCGAGTTGGCTAGCGCCGCAATGCCGTCTCGGGGATGGCCCTGCGCACCACCTCGCGCATCGCAAAGCTCGAGTGGATGCGCGCAACCCCGGGCATCCGTGAAAGATGTTGCTTGTGGATGCGCTCGAAGTCCGCAATGTCGCGCGCGATGACCTGCAAGTGATAGTCGTCGCTGCCCGACATCAAGTGACAGGACACGACATCCGGACAGCGGGCGATCGCTGCTTCGAACGCGGCCAGGTAATCCTCGCTCTGTTTTTCCAGCGTGATGGTGACCACGACGGTCGTGACGAGCCCGAGCGCAGTCGGCTCGAGATCGGCGCGATAGCCCCGAATGATTCCACTTTCCTCGAGTTGACGGATACGGCGCGCGCAGGCGGTCGGCGACAGTCCGACCTTTTCGGCGAGCTCGATCTGGCTCGCCCGGGCGTCGGTCAAGAGCTCCGTCAGAATCCGATAATCAATGCGATCCAGTTCATTCACGCTACAAGTGCCTAATTTGTAGGGGTAAAATGCAGAATATATGCGTAATTCGCTTCCAGCAAGCCGCAATTCGCCGAGAAGCGTTGCCAACTCAGAAGTACTCTATACGCAATCGGACAACCTCGAATGCAGGAGCAAGCCCATGCGGATCGGTGTGCCCAAGGAAATCAAGGTCGAGGAATATCGGGTTGGCCTGACGCCGGCTTCGGTGCGGGAATATGTGACGCGCGGACACGCGGTGATTGTCGAGCAGGGCGCCGGGATCGGCATTGGCGCAAGTGATGACATCTACCGTTCGGCTGGCGCCGCAATCGTGGATACGGCCGCAGAAATCTTCGCCACCGCCGACATGGTGGTCAAGGTCAAGGAGCCGCAGCCGAGCGAATGGCGTCAGCTTCGCGAGAATCAGATCCTCTTCACCTATTTGCACCTTGCGCCCGATGCGGCACAGACCAAGGGACTTCTGGCATCCGGCTGCACTGCAATCGCTTACGAGACGGTGACGGACTCTCATGGAGGGCTTCCTCTGCTTGCGCCGATGAGCGAAGTGGCTGGACGGTTGGCGATCGAGGCGGCGGGCGCTGCCTTGCGGAAATCGGCGGACGGAATGGGCAAGCTGATCGGCGGGGTGCCCGGCGTTGCGCCGAGCAGGATCGCGGTTATCGGCGGTGGCGTGGTCGGCATGCACGCCGCGCGGATGGCCGCAGGACTCGGCGCCGATATCGTTATTCTGGACCGCTCGCTGCCGCGCCTTCGCGTTCTCGACGAGATGTTCCAGGGGCGCGTGCGCACGCGCTATGCAACGCTGGAAGCGATCGAAGAGGAAGTCATTGGGGCCGATGTCGTGATCGGAGCCGTGCTGGTGCCGGGCGCCAGCGCGCCGAAACTCGTCTCGCGCGCGCAACTTGCCCGCATGAAACGCCGTGCTGTGCTGGTCGATGTCGCGATCGACCAGGGCGGCTGCTTCGAGACGTCGCGGCCGACGACCCATCAGGCGCCGACCTATCTCGTCGACGAGATCGTGCACTATTGCGTCGCCAACATGCCGGGCGCGGTGCCGGTAACGTCGAGCCATGCGCTCAACAATGCCACGCTGCCGTTCGGCCTTGCGCTGGCTGAAAAGGGCATCCGCGCGCTGATCGAGGATCCGCATCTGCGCGCCGGACTCAACGTGCACCGCGGACAGATCACCAATCGCGCGGTCGCCGACAGCCAGAATTTGCCTGCAGCGACACCCGAAACGATTTTGGCGGCGTGACGCTGGCCGCCCCGGTGGCCTCTTCGCCGCTAGCCGGCCAGGTGGTTACCTGCTGGTTGGTGACAGTGGCGTGACGCGATAGCCGGATTCCGCGAGCCTCACCGATCAGCCGCGCTTCCGAAGCAATCCAGGCCTCGGCATGGCGCAGGCAGCGGAGGCGCTATGCGCCGGTCGCGCGGCCGCACACCATTGAACGGCTTTGCAATTCAGTCGAGCTTCCATCATATAGGCGCCTGATTTTCCGCCGCGCGCCATTTGGCGGTCAATAAGCTCAGGGAGAAATTCGTGGCATATTCAAATACCCAGCTCTTCATCAACGGCAAATGGCGTCCGAGCCAGTCGGGCAGGACCATCGCCGTACTCAATCCGGCGACCGAGGAGACGATCGGCACCGTGGCGCATGCCGACCGTGCCGACCTTGACGAGGCGCTGGAAGCCGCCGCCAAGGGTTTTAAGGTCTGGCGCGCGGTGGCGCCGTTCGACCGCTGCAAGATCATGCGCAAGGCCGCCGCGATCATGCGCGAGCGCAATGACGAGATTGCGCCGCTGTTGACGATGGAGCAGGGCAAGACGCTGGCCGAGGCCAAGATGGAGGCCATGGCTGCCGCTGACGTCATCGAGTGGTTCGCCGAAGAAGCCAAGCGCGCCTATGGCCGGGTGATTCCGGCACGCGGCCCCGGCATCTACCAGATCGCCATTAAGGAGCCGGTCGGCCCGGTCGCGGCGTTTACGCCGTGGAATTTCCCGATCAATCAGGTGGTTCGCAAGCTCTCCGCGGGGCTCGCGGCCGGCTGTTCGATCATCGTCAAGGCGCCCGAGGAAACGCCGGCGTCGCCAGCACAACTGATCAAGGCATTCGTCGATGCGGGCGTGCCTGACGGCGTCATCAACCTTGTCTACGGCGTACCGTCAGAGATTTCGGAATATCTCATTCCGCATCCGGTGATCCGCAAGATTTCCTTCACCGGATCCACCGTCGTGGGCAAACAGCTCTCGGCCTTGGCGGGCCTGCACATGAAGCGCGCCACCATGGAATTGGGCGGCCATGCGCCGGCGATCGTGTTCAAGGATGCCGACGTCTCCTCGGCGGCGAAGATTCTGGCGGCGGCGAAATACCGCAACGCCGGCCAGGTGTGCATCTCGCCGACGCGCATGCTGGTGCAGGACGATGTGTTCCGTGAGTTCGTCGACAAATTCGTCGAAGGCGCCAAGTCGATGAAGGTCGGCAATGGTCTCGATCCCGACTCGAAGATGGGGTCGCTCGCCAATCCGCGCCGCGTCACCGCCATCGAGGGCATGGTGCAGGATGCGGTCGGCAAGGGCGCCAAGCTCGAGACCGGCGGTCACCGCGTCGGCAACAAGGGCTACTTCTTCGAGCCGACGGTCGTCAGCGACGTGCCGAAGGACGCCCGCGCCATGAACGAGGAGCCGTTCGGGCCGCTGGCGCTGATCTCGCGGTTCTCCACTTTCGACGAGGTGGCCGAGGAGGCGAACCGCTTGCCGTTCGGTCTCGCGTCCTACGCCTTCACCAGCTCGACCAAGACGGCGACTGCGATCGGCGCAGCGATCGAAGCCGGCATGGTCTCGATCAACAGTTTTGGTCTGGCCCTGCCCGAAGTGCCGTTCGGCGGCGTCAAGGATTCCGGCTACGGCTCGGAGGGCGGCACCGAGGCGATGGAGGGTTATTTCAACACCAAGTTCATCACCCAGACCGGGGTGTAAACCAGACTGCGAAGCCAGTGCGGCTTGCTTCGCTCACATGATATGGCCCGACGCTTCCTTGGGAGCGTCGGGCTAATTTTTTACGATCCATGCGAGAAGCAGGACGACGAGCACGACCAAGCCCGCCGACAGGCTCTTCCAGAACACGAGCGGATCGCGCTCGTAGAGCGAGCGCCGTGATGTGACGGCTGGCTTTGCCCACATCGCGCCATTTTCGAGCTCGTGCGAGAATTCGATGACGTCGCCATAGCGCTGCGTGCGATCGACGTTGAGCGCCTTTCCAACCACCGCGTCCAGCCAAGCCGGCAGATCGGGGCGATAGCGCGAGAGATACGCGGGCTTGCCGAAGCGGGGCCGTGAGAACGGCTCGATCTCGCCGTAGGGATAGGCGGCAGTGAACATCCGGTACACGGTGACGCCGAGCGCATAGAGATCGGAAAATTCGTCGCCTGGCCGTCCGCCGAACAGCTCCGGCGCCATGTAGCTCGGTGTGCCCGGAATATCCTCGGCCGGGAAGTCCTCAAGCAACGGCACCCGCGCGACGCCGAGATCGACCAGCCGCAATCCGCCGCCCTTCAACAGGATCACGTTGTCAGGTTTGATGTCGCGATGAATGATGCCGGCCCGGTGCAGGGTCGCAACCGCGCGCGCCAGCTTGGTCGCGATGCCGATGCCTTCGGCCAGCGAAAGCTGTGGCGGGCGATTGAGGCGCTGTTCCAGCGTCTCACCTTCGTAAAGCGGCATCACCGAATAGAGACGGGTCTGCCGTTCGGCAGGCAGTTCGATGATCTCTCCGATCCACAGGCTTCGCACGCGCGCCGCGACCCATGCCTCGCGGACGAAGGCGAGGCGATAGGAGCCCTCACTGGCCACGCGCGGATGAGGAAATTTTAGCACAACGTCGCGGCCCTGCCGGTTGTCGATCGCCTTGAACAGCCGGCTGTAGCGGCCGTCCGACAGTATTTCGCCGAGGGTGAAATCGTCGACCACATCGCCCGTCTCGGGCAAGTCCAGGATCGGAAGCGTCGCGATCGAGTGGGTGAGCTCGTCGCGGTCGGCGGGCGGCAGGTCGACGACATCGAGTACCAAAGCGGTCATGTTGTCGGTGGAGCCGGCATCCAGCGCCGCGTCGACGAGCGCGCGGGCGGATTCTTCCGGCGAGGTGCGCTCGCTCAATAGTAGCTGCAGCCGGTGATCGGCGAGTACGCCATGGACGCCGTCGCTGCAGATCAGGAGCCTGTCGTGCTGCCGCAGCCCGACGGTCGCGTAATCGAAGCGGGCAAAATCCTCGAACCCGATGGCGCGGTTGAGCAGGTGAGCCAGATCGCCGCGTCCAGCGATGTGGTCGGTGGTCAGCCGCTCCAGCCGTCCCTCGCTCAGCCGATAGGCGCGGGTGTCGCCAATGTGAATGATGTGGCAAAGCCGCCGCGACAGGATGATCGACGAGAAGGCGCAGCTCATCCCGCTGAGCCGAGGATCGGTGCGGCCTTGCGTGTAGATCCAGCTATTGGCAGCTTCCAGCGAACGCGATGCCCGGCGACGCACGCCGAGCGTTTCGGGGAGGGAATAATAGGCGTCGATGAAGCAACGAACCGCAAGCTCGGCGGCTTCGCGCCCGCCCTTGTGTCCGCCGACGCCATCGGCGACGGCGGCGACGATATCGCGGTTGGCTAGACCGGACCGGCCGAGGCAGGTCCCGACATAATCTTCATTGGCGGACCGCTTGCCGGTCTCGCTGACGAAGCCGACGCGAACCCCGAGATTTCGTTGCGAACCGATCGTCACCCGCGCGACCTGTCAGGTTAGCAGCGCGCGTCGTCAGACCCGCGCTCCCGATGCGGCGCCCCACGTGGTGCGCCAGCGCACCTTGACCATGGCAAGCCCGAGGAAACCAAGCAACGCCAGCAGGCCGAAAAACAGGAAGCCTGCGCCGAACCCGCCGGTCATTCCCTTGGCCACGCCGAGGGCCTTGGCAAGGAAGAAACCGCCGATGCCGCCGGCGCAACCGACCATGCCGGTCATCAGGCCGATCTCATGCCGGAAGCGGAGCGGGATGAGCTGAAACACGGCGCCATTACCCATGCCGAGCGCGAGCACTCCGATCGAGAACAAGAGCACCGACATCCAGGCGATCCGCGGCATTTCGGTGAGCCCCCAACCCGCAGCCGCCGGCGCGGCCGGCCCCTCCGGCAGGAAGGCGATGACGAAATACGCCGCCACAACGACGCCAAAGAACATCGACAATGAGCGGATGCCGCCAATGCGGTCGGCGATCAGGCCGCCGACGGGGCGGAAGCCCGAGCCGAAAGCAACGATCAAGGAAACCAACAGACCCGCCGCGACGCCTGATACGTGATACTGCACCGTGAAATACAGCGGCAACGCGTTGGCCAGCCCGACGAAGCCGCCGAAGGTGATGAAGTAGAAGAACATGAACCAGCGGCTGTCGGGATCGCGCAGCAACGTGCCATACGCTTTCAGCGAAATCGGTTTGCGCTCTCCGGGCGCGTCCTTGGCGGCGACGACGTAGTAGGCGAGGATCAGCACCATCGGAACCAGCAGCACGCCGAACACGGCCTGCCAGCCCCAATGTTCGGCAATCGTCGGCGCGAACATCGTGTCGAGCACGACACCCATGTTGCCGGCGCCGGCGATTCCCATCACCACGCCCTGATATTGCGGCGGATACCAGCGGCTCGCCTGCGGTAGCGCTACCGCGAACGAGGCGCCGCCGATGCCGAGCGCGAGACCGAAGATCTCCACCGACAGCTTGCTCGGGAGTCCGAAATAGCAAACCCATCCCGTCGCGGCGATGACGACGAGTTGCGCGACAATTCCGGTCCGCTTGGCGCCGAACAGATCGGCGAGAAGGCCCATCGGAACCCGCAGCAACGCGCCGGCCAGGACCGGAATGGCGACGAGCGTGAACTTCTCGTCGACGGCAAGGTTCATGTCATGCACGATGTAGACGATCAACGGACCGAGCGCGACCCAAGCCATGAAGCTTATGTCGAAATAGAGAAAGGCGGCGAGCAGCGTTGGCCAGTGGCCGGCCTTCTTGAATTCAGCAAACTTCATCGAGCAGCCTCGAACAGCGGCGTGTGATACCGCGCGGGCCGCGCGGGATCTCGGCAAGAGACGGAATTTGGGAAGCGAGCCCGCTCGTCGTTGAGACGCACTCTAGGTCTCAACGTCAGCAATTCACGTGCCAGACAGACAAGCGCGCCACTTGGCGTGTATTTGCAGTACCTTGCCAGGTGCGCCCAAACTGCCGCGAATGCAGCCGCTGCTCCGTTTGTTGGCAAAACCAGCCGCTCGAACGTGCAGTGTGGTGTTTTATTATGCTGTGCGAAGTATTAACGGAAAAGCTCTCCCGAAAGCCGGCAGTCCGGTGCCGTGCTGTTTCCACGGGCACATTGCCATCAAGTCATGGCGGAGTATTCGGGTTGTGCACAATGGATAGCCCTTACAGGTGATTTTTTGGGCATCTATGCACGCGAAGGTGCAGCCAATTAACGATTTACTGGCTGACGCCGCGTGTTGCGCCCGAAGAATTACGGGTTCGGCGTTGGCACGTCTCTTGAATACGTGAGATATCGATTGTCATAGTCGACGATACTCTGCCCGCCGATGGGCGCTCCTCAATCATCAATTATCTCGCCGATCGAACGATGCACAGTTGCGTCGCCGAGCGGAGCCATCGGAACCTGGATCAGAAGGCAGAGCATGCTCGATAAAGTAAACAAGCCAAAGCTGGTGGTGATCGGCAACGGAATGGCCGGCATCCGCACGGTGGAATTGCTGCTCGACCGAGCGCCCGATCTCTATGACATCACCGTCTTCGGGTCCGAGCCATACGGCAACTACAACCGAATTCTACTATCGCCCGTGCTTGCCGGCGAGAAAACCGTCGACGACATCATGCTCAACACGGTGCAGTGGTACGAGGACAACGGAATAACGCTGCGCAAGGGCGAAATGATCGAGATGATCGATCGGCGTACCTGCGAAGTTGTGACGAGAGAGGGCGCGCGGGTACCTTATGATCGCCTGCTGATCGCCACCGGCTCGAACCCGATCATGTTGCCGCTTCCGGGCAAGGACCTCCGGGGCGTCATCGGCTTTCGCGACATTCAGGACGTCGAGCACATGGTTCAGGCCTCGACGAGCTTCAAGAACGCCGTCGTGATCGGCGGCGGTCTGCTCGGCCTCGAGGCTGCCAACGGCTTGATGAAGCGCGGCATGAACGTCAGCGTCGTGCATCTGCTCGACACGCTGATGGAGCGCCAGCTCGATCAGGTCGCAGGTGGATTGCTGCGCAAGTCGCTGGAAGAGCGCGGCATGGTGTTCAAGATGCCGGCGCAAACGGAGGCTATTCTCGGGCAGGATCGCGTGACCGGCGTGCGCTTCGCCGACGGCGAGGAGATCCCTGCGGATCTGGTCGTGATGGCAGTCGGCATCCGCCCGAATGTGGAGCTGGCGCGCAAGGCAGGGCTGTATTGCGAGCGCGGCATAGTGGTCTCCGACACCATGCAGACTTACGACGGACGAATCTATGCCGTCGGCGAATGCGTGCAGCACCGGCGCCAGACCTACGGTCTCGTGGCTCCCTTGTTCGACCAGGCCAAGGTTTGCGCCAACCACCTCGCGATGAAAGGCTTCGCTACCTATGACGGGTCGGTGGTTTCGACCAAACTGAAGGTGACCGGGATCGACCTGTTCTCCGCCGGCGACTTCGCGCCGGGTGCGGACAAGGAAGAGATCGTCATGCAGGACGCCTCCCGCGGCGTCTACAAGCGCATCATTCTGCGCGACAAGAAGATCGTCGGCGCCGTGCTCTATGGCGATACCATCGACGGTCCGTGGTACTTCCAGCATCTGCGCGACGGCACCGACGTTTCGCAGATGCGCGAGCGACTGGTGTTCGGCGCCGCCAATCTCGGCGATGGCGGCCATAGCGGCAAGAACTCGGTCGCCGCCATGAGCGACGATGCGGAAATCTGCGGATGCAACGGCGTCTGCAAGGGGACGATCGTCAAGGCGATCAGCGAAAAGAAACTCTTCACGATCGACGACGTGCGTGCCCACACCAAGGCATCATCGTCATGCGGCTCCTGTACCGGTCTGGTCGAGCAGGTTCTCGCTTTCACGCTCGGCGGCGACTATTCGGCGGCGCCGAAGGTCAAGCCGATGTGCGCGTGCACCGATCACAGCCACGATGACGCGCGCCGCGTCATCGTCGAGAACGGATTGAAGACCATCCCCGATGTCATGAAGTTCATGGACTGGAAAACGCCGAACGGGTGCCACTCCTGCCGGCCTGCCCTGAACTATTATCTGCTCGCGACCTGGCCCGGCGAGTATCGCGACGATCAGCAGTCGCGCTATATCAACGAGCGAGTTCACGCCAATATCCAGAAGGACGGAACGTACTCTGTCGTGCCGCGGATGTGGGGCGGCGTCACGACGCCGGATGAATTGCGCGCCATCGCCGACGTCGCGGACAAGTTCAAGATTCCGACGGTCAAGATGACCGGCGGACAGCGCATCGATCTTCTGGGCGTGAAGAAGGAGGACCTGCCTGCGGTCTGGGCCGATCTCAACAATGCAGGCATGGTGTCGGGCCATGCCTATGCCAAGGGGTTGCGAACGGTGAAGACCTGTGTCGGGTCGGAATGGTGCCGTTTCGGCACGCAGGATTCGACCGGCCTCGGCATCAAGCTCGAAAAGTTCATGTGGGGCTCGTGGACGCCGGCCAAGGTGAAACTCGCGGTCTCCGGCTGTCCGCGCAACTGCGCGGAAGCGACCTGCAAGGACGTCGGCGTCGTCTGCGTCGATTCCGGGTTCGAGATCCATTTCGCCGGCGCTGCAGGTCTTCACATCAAGGGGACCGAATTCCTGGCGAAGGCAGCGACGGAAGAGGAGACGCTCGAAATCATCGTTGCGCTAACGCAGCTCTATCGCGAACAGGGCTGGTATCTGGAGCGCATGTACAAATGGTGCGATCGGGTCGGTCTCGATGCGATCCGCAAGCAGGTGGTTGACGATGTCGCCAACCGCAAGGCGCTGTTCAGCCGCTTCGCCTATTCGCAGCAATTCTCGCAGAGCGATCCCTGGGCGGCGCGCGCCCAGCGCGGCGTCGACCGTAACGAATTCACCCCGCTGGCGGAGCTCGAACTCGCATGACCAAATGGATCGAAATCGGGGCGTTGAACGACATTCCCGTTCTCGGCTCGCGCGTGGTGAGGACGGGCTCTGGAGACATTGCGGTATTCCGGACCAGCGAGGACGAGGTGTTCGCGCTCGACGACCGCTGTCCGCACAAGGGCGGACCCTTGTCGCAAGGCATCGTCCACAACAAGCGCGTGACCTGTCCGCTGCACAATTTCGTCATCGAACTCAAGAGCGGCATGGCGGTCGCGCCCGACGAGGGATGCACGCGCGCGCATCCGACCAAGGTGGAGAACGGCATGGTCTGGCTAAGCGTCCAAACGGCAGCGGCTGTGCCCGCCGAGTGAGGGTGATCGCCTGTGCCAGTGAAGACAACCTGTCCGTATTGCGGGGTCGGCTGCGGCGTTGTCGCTGACAGGGGTCCCGCCGGCGCCGTGACCGTCCGGGGCGATCCGCTGCATCCGGCCAATTTCGGGCGGCTGTGCGCGAAAGGCTCGGCGCTCGCCGAGACCATCGGCCTTGAGGGGCGGCTGCTCGCCCCTGTGGTCAACGGGCAGGAAACGAGCTGGGATACGGCGCTCGATCACGTCGCGGAGGGATTTGGTAGAATCGTCCGCGAGCATGGACCGGATTCCGTCGCCTTCTATGTCTCGGGCCAGATTCTCACCGAGGATTATTACGTCATCAACAAGCTCGCCAAGGGCTTTATCGGCACCGCCAACATCGACACCAATTCCCGGCTGTGCATGGCGTCGAGCGTGGCGGGCCACAAGCGTGCGTTCGGCAGCGACACCGTTCCGGGCTGCTATGAGGATCTCGAAACCGCCGATCTTCTGGTCCTGGTAGGCTCCAATGCCGCCTGGTGCCATCCGATCCTCTACCAGCGCATGGTGGCCGCCAAGGCCAGCAATCCCGCGTGCCGCATCGTCGTCATCGACCCGCGGCGGACCGCAACGTGCGACGGCGCCGATCTGCACCTGCCGCTTCGCTCGGGTAGCGACTCCGTGCTGTTCAACGGGTTGCTTGCGCATCTTGCATCGCGCAACGCCATCGATCGCGCATTCGTGGATGGCTTCACCACCGGCGCCGAAGCCGCGCTGCAGCAGGTCGCCGGCCAGACGGTTGCGCACACCGCCGACATCTGCGGTCTGTCCGAGGGCGCCGTGGCGTTGTTCTTCGACTGGTTTGCCAAAACCGAGCGGGTCGTCACGCTCTATTCGCAAGGTATCAACCAGTCGAGCAGCGGCGTCGACAAGGTCAATTCGATCATCAATTGTCATTTGCTGACCGGCCGCATCGGGCGGCCCGGTATGGGGCCGTTCTCGCTGACCGGACAACCCAACGCCATGGGCGGCCGGGAAGTCGGCGGGCTGGCCAACCAGCTTGCCGCCCATATGGAGATCGAGAACCCGCGGCACCGCGATATCGTTCAACGCTTCTGGCAATCGCCTGTGATCGCGGACAAGCAGGGCCTCAAGGCCATCGACATGTTCGACGCGATCGCCGATCGGCGCATCAAGGCGGTCTGGATCATGTCTACCAATCCGCTGGTCAGCCTGCCGGATGCCGATCGCGTGCGCCGCGCGCTTGAGGCATGCGAGCTTGTCGTCGTGTCCGACTGCATGCGGCACACCGACACTACCCGGCATGCCCATGTATTACTGCCTGCGCTCACCTGGGGCGAAAAGGACGGCACCGTCACTAATTCCGAACGCCGCATTTCTAGGCAGCGATCGTTCCTGCCGGCGCCCGGCGCTGCAAGGGCTGATTGGCGAGCCGTTTGCGACGTCGCCCAGCGCATGGGTTTTTCGAGATTCGACTATCCGAGCGTTGCCGCGATCTTCCGCGAGCACGCCCGGCTTTCCAGTTTCGAGAATGAAGGGACGCGCGATTTCGATCTGTCCGCCCTGAACACGCTCGACGATCGCGCCTACGATGCGCTTACTCCGATCCAATGGCCTGTGACGCGCGAGTATCCGACCGGTACGCCGCGGATGTTCGAAACGCGCGAATTCTTCACCGCCGACCGCAAAGCCCGTTTCGTGCCGGTGACGCCGCGTGCTGCCGTGAACGTGACCAGCCGCGACTATCCGCTGGTGCTCAATACCGGGCGGGTCCGCGATCAATGGCACACCATGACGCGGACCGGGAAATCGCCGCGGCTGCTGGCGCATGTTTTCGAGCCCTGTGCCGAATTCCATCCCGACGATGCGCGCATGGCAGGCGTCGAGAATGGCGGGCTCGCGCGGCTGACGAGCCCCTGGGGCGAGATGGTGGCGCGCGTTGTCGTCACCGCCGAGCAGCGGCGCGGCTGCGTGTTCGTGCCGATGCACTGGAACGGCGAGTATGCCGGCGATGGCCGGGTCAACGCGCTGGTCAATCCGGCGACCGATCCGATCTCCGGGCAGCCGGAATCCAAGCACACGCCGGTCAAAGCGGCGGCTTACTTGCCGAAATGGCATGCCTTCATCCTCAGCCGCCGGGAGATCGAGCGTCCCGAAGCGGGTTATTGGGTCGGCGGGCTTTCAGGGACCTGCTGGCGGATGGAGCTCGCCGGCGACGAGCGGCCGCCGAGCTGGCGCGATTGGGCGCGGGCGCAGCTCGGCGTCGGACACGACATCGAATGGATTGCCTATCGCGATCCGAAGGCCGGCCGGTTCCGCTACGCCGCTGTTCGCGACGGCCGGCTGGAAGGTTGCGTGTTCATCGCGCCCGATCACAAGCTGGTTTCGCGGTCGTGGCTCTCCGGCCTGTTCGCGGAACAGGAATTGTCACCGAGTGCGCGGATGTCGCTGCTGACCGGACAGCCGCTCGATACAGGCGACGACATCGGGCCGATCGTCTGCTCGTGCTTCGGCGTCGGCCAGCACCAGATCTCGGCCGAAATCCAGAAAGGCGCGACCAGCGTCGACGACGTCGGCCGGCGCCTGAAGGCCGGCACCAATTGCGGTGCCTGCAAGCCGGAGATCGGCAAACTATTGCGCGGCGTGGCCGTGCGCGACCCGCATCCGGCATGAGAGTGGCCCGATCGCAGGTTCCGATCCGTCAAACGGCTGTTGCCGGACCATCGGCCTCGGCGGCTCCTGCAGTAACGTCGCCGCTAGTTCTTGATCGCGTAGAGCGGCGTTCGCAGCGTTAGCTGATACGATGGCTTCGGCGTCCAGGCGATCTGCGCGGTGATGCCGAACAGCCGATTATCGTCGTCATCCATGCGGTCGAGGTCGAAGCGCACGATCGGCTGCGTGAACGCGGGAAACGGCGTCAGGTTCAGAAGCTGCGCGCCGCCGAAGTGCTGCACGCCGAAACGGCCGGTGAACTTCCAGTTGTTGTCCCAATGATAATAGCCGCCGACATAGCCCATGACGTCGGGACTGACGCGGGCGAACGGGGTATCGACCAGAACCCTGGTGTATTGCATCCCCGCCAGCAACCCGCGCGTCTCATCCGTGTCCAGCGCGTAGCCCGCCTCGAGGATGGTGTTGTAGGCCGTCGTGGCCAGCGGCGCGTCCGAAATCGATCGCGTCGCATTGGCTTGGATGGTGATGGTCGGAAACATTCCGCCGTTCTGTTGATAGAGGTCAGCCTGAAATCCGACGGTGAAGGCGTAGATCGAGAACATCGTCCAGGGATCGGTACCCGCCTGCGAGGTGGCTCCGCTGACCCCGCCATAGACCGAGAGCCGATCATTGACGTCGACGGTCAACGGCAGGTCGACCGAGACGCTTTGGATGGACGGCGAGGTAAGGGTTCGGAGTGAGGAAAGGTTCGCCAGCCTCGATAACAATGGAGGCGCGCTGAATCCGATCGAGAGCGAGCCGGCGGGCAGCGTCGAGTAGATGGTTCTCATATCGAGGTAGAAGTTCGGCAGGGCTGGTTTTGCCTTGGCCGCATCCTCCTCACCGTCGCCTTCGTCTTTTCCAAGCGCAAGGCCCGTAACGCAAAACCACACCAGCATACCGAGCGCTACGTTTCTGACGGATCGCGCTGGCGCGAGTTTCAGACGGCGCGGTGCAGTGGATCTGGTAAAGCTCGTGCTCAACCGGCGTTGCCCTTGACTGGACAAGCTAGATCATTTGCCCATGGCGAATACAAGCAGCGGCTGCCATCCGGGCTTCGATCTCATGGGCGGTGTGGCGCGTTTGCTCCGCCCTATCGGGAAGCCGGAACTTCGTTTGATCGGCCGAGGGCCGCAAAAAGCAGCGCGGCGACGATGCCGGACAGCAGTGAAGCCGCGAGGACGCCGAGCCGGACCTGTTTCAGCACCGCCTCGTTGTCGAAGGCCAGCGTTCCGATGAAGAGGCTCATGGTGAAACCGATGCCGGTCAGGATGGCCGTTGCATAGAACTTCGTCGTCGTGGCCCCGTCCGGCATCGCAGCGAGGCCCAGCCGGACGGCAAGCAGAGAGGCGCCGAAGACCCCGATCTGCTTGCCTATGAACAGCCCCGCGATGATCCCAAGTGGTATCGGCTCTGTCAGCTTTTCCAAGGTCAGTCCATGAAACGATACGCCTGCATTGGCGAAGGCAAAGAGCGGCACGATGGCGAAACTGACCCACGGCTTGAGTGCATGCTCGGTGTCCTCGAGCAGGCTGTGCCCATTATGCCGGGTCAGCGGCATCGCGAAGCCGACAGCGACACCGGCAAGTGTCGCATGCACGCCGGACTTGAGCACGCAGACCCAGGTGAAGAGACCGGCGATCAGATAGAATGCGGGCCTTCGCACATCGAGCAGGTTGAGAACCACGAGCGCAGCGATGCCGAGTGCGCCGAGCCCCAGCGCCAGAACCGAAAGATCGGCGGCATAGAACATCGCGATGACGATGATAGCCATCAGGTCGTCGATGATCGCGAGCGCTAGTAAAAAAGTTTTCAGCGAAGCCGGTACCTTGCGTCCCAGCATGGCGCAGACGCCGAGCGCAAAGGCAATGTCGGTGGCTGCCGGTATGGCCCAGCCGCGCAACGCCTCGGCATCGCCCCAGTTGACCGCGGCAAAAATGGCGGCCGGCGTGATAAATCCGCCGAACGCGGCGATCACGGGCAATGCCGCTTTCTTCGGGCTCGCCAGCGCACCCTCGATCGCCTCGCGCTTGATCTCGAGGCCGACCAGCAGAAAGAACACCGCCATCAAGCCGTCGTTGATCCAGTGTTCGAGCGTCTTGCTCAGTCCGATCGATCCGATCCGCACCTCGCCGGTCGTATGCAACAGCGCCTGATACTGCGAGCCGAGCGGCGAGTTAGCGACGATGAGCGCTGCGGCGGCGGCGATGCCAAGGGCGATACCGCCATAAAGGTCGATATTGTCGGCAGTGTAAGGCGCGGCCGTCGGAGCCTTGGCCGTCATGAACCAGCCTTGCCGGCCTTCTCGATGGCAACGGACAGCGCGAGCTTGGTTTCCTCCACCATATCCTCGACCAGCTCTTCCCGGCTGACATGGGCGGCCTGGCCGGTGAGCAATCCCTGTTCGGCGAGCATCACCACGCCGTGCAGCGAGGCCCAGATCTTGAGAGCGCTCCGCTCGCGCAACAGCTCTACAGCGGGCGCCTCCAGCGCTTCTACCAAGAGCTCGAAGGTCTCCATTGCTGCACTATGCAGCTCGCTGCCTTTCGCCGCGCATGCCATGGTTCGAGACGCAAACATCAGGCGATAGATGCCGTTGCGGCGCAGGCCGAAATCAAGCGTGAGCTGCGCGAAGCGCGACAGCTTCGACTGCTTCGACGGTTTTTCAAGCGCCGCACGCATCATGGCGCTGAACTGGCGGAACGCTTCGGCCGTCACAGCCGTCAGCAGCGTCTCGCGATCGGCAAAATGCTTGTAGGGCGCGGGCTGCGAGACGCCGAGTTTCTTGGCCAGCGCGCTGATGCTGATCGCTTCGGGACCGCCCAGTTCCACTTCATGCAACGCGGCCTGAACCAGGGCATCTCGGAGATCCCCGTGGTGATAGGCATTCAGCGCTTTGCGTGCAGGTCGAGGTGGCATTCAGTTCCATGATCTATAACTTTTGCCTTGACAGCACAACGGCAACGCGAATGTAATACGATATAACTTCGCGGTGCTCCGGCGGGTCTGTGCCGCTGCGCCGACGGAAAGGCAGCGCGAGAAAATGCGCGCCACAAAGAGGGAAACGCTGCGATGGCTGCAAAGCTGAAGATCCGCGTCGACCAGGACAAATGCCAAGGACACGCGCGTTGTAAATCACTGGCACCAGAACTGTTCGACCTCGACGAATTCGGCAACGCGCACGAAACAGGCGACGGTTCCGTGCCTGCGGGCCTGGAAGACAAGGCCTGGCTCGCTCAGAGTAACTGTCCGGAAATTGCCATCGAGGTGACCGAAGAATAATCCGGTCGCGGATCTTTCATCCATCACGATCTGAACGAACCAAGCAGAGGAATTGCTCCGATGTCCGATTCCGCCAGCATCATGCCCGAACATCCGCCAGTCACCGACTGGATCAACGATTTCGACCATACTGACCCGGTGTGGACGGAAGATCCATTTCCGATCTGGGAAAAGCTGCGCGCGGCTTCGCCGGTCGTTCACACCGAGCGCTTTCTCGGCTGCTATATGCCGACCACCTACCAGGCGGTGAAGGAAATCGCCTACGACACCGAACACTTTTCTTCCCGACGTGTGATCGTGCGCGACGTTCGGCCGGAGATCACGGCCCGCGCGCCGCCGATCACCTCCGACCCGCCCGAGCACAAGCCGGCCAAGCAAATTCTGCTGCCGCCTT
This sequence comes from Bradyrhizobium sp. 157, assembly GCF_023073815.1. Lineage (NCBI taxonomy): Bacteria > Pseudomonadati > Pseudomonadota > Alphaproteobacteria > Hyphomicrobiales > Nitrobacteraceae > Bradyrhizobium > Bradyrhizobium sp. 157. Next base: position 40,923 of record NZ_JADPKF010000092.1, read on the forward strand.
TCACTCCGGACGCGATGAAGAAGCTGGAGCCGCGGGTACGCGCGATCTGCAACGAACTGATCGACGAGTTCATTGCCGACGGCAAATGCGACGCCGCCGCCCGCTACACCAAGCATATTCCGGTGCGCGCCATCGCGCACATGCTCGGCATTCCGGAGAAGGATGGCGACCTCTTCATCAAATGGATTCACGACATCCTCGAACTCGGCATCAAGGACGACAACGCGCTGATGGAGGCGGTGAAGGAGATGACCGGCTATTTCGCCGGCCACCTCGAGCAGCGCAAGAAGAATCCGACCGACGATCTGATCTCGACCTTGATGAAGGCGAAAGACAAGGATGGAAATCCGTTGGCTGACGAACACGTGCTGGGTTCGCTGCGGCTGCTGTTGATCGCCGGCATCGACACCACCTGGAGCGCGATCGGATCCTCGCTGTGGCATCTGGCCAAGACGCCCGCGGACCGCGAGCGCTTGGTCAATGAGCCGGAGCTGATGCCGCTCGCGGTCGAGGAGCTGCTGCGCGCCTACTCGCCGGTGACGATGGCACGTGAGGTGATGAAGGAGACGACGATCAGCGGCTGCCCGGTCAAGCCCGGCAACATGGTGCTGTTGTCGTTCCCGGCCGCCAACCGCGATCCCGCCATGTTCCCCGACGCCGATAAGGTCATAATCGACCGCAAGGAGAATCGCCACGCCGCGTTCGGCCTCGGCATTCACCGCTGCGTCGGCTCCAATCTCGCCCGCATGGAAATGACGGTTGCGATCGAGGAATGGCTGAAGCGGATTCCGGATTTCAGGCTCGACCCGGCCGGCAAGGTCACATGGTCGGAAGGCACCGTTCGCGGTCCGCGTCAGTTGCCGCTGCTGTTCGGGAAGGAGAATTGAGGGCCGGATAGGGCGTGACTTCACCTCTCCTGCTTGCGGGGAGGTCGCATCGCATCCAAAGATGCGATGCGGTTGAGGGAAGCTCTCTCCACACGAACAGCGTGATTCGCGGCGACACCCACCCCGGCCCTCTCCCGCAAGCGGGAGAGGGAGGAGAACGCCGAAGCGGGTACTGTTCGATCTAATCTCGCTACACCGCCGGCAAGCACAGGGGAGGTCGCGATGAGTCGTATCTTTGGCGCGGTTTGCCAGAACGGATATGTCGTACGGGATATCCGCGCCGCCATGGATCACTGGGTCAATGTGATGGGCGTGGGGCCCTGGTACTACATCGACAGGGTCAAGACCGATTACTTCCGCCACCGCGGCCAGGACTCCATCATGGAGATGAGCGTGGCGCTCGCCAATTCCGGCGATCTCCAGATCGAGCTGATCCAGCAGCGCAACGACGCGCCCTCGATGTACAAGGAGTTTCTCGACTCCGGTCGCGAAGGCTTGCAGCACATGTCGTACTGGACCCGCGAATATCAGACTCTCTACGACCGCGCGCTGTCGCTTGGCTATAAAGTGGGGCATGAGGGGCAGATCGGCGGCGAAAAAGGCCGCTTCGCCTATTTCGATACCCAAGCCCATCCCGGCACCGTGGTGGAGATTTCAGACATCAGCGGAAGCAAGGGAAGTTTCTTCGAGCACATCCGCCGGGTTGCCGCCGATTGGGACGGCTCCGATCCGATCCGCGAAGTCGGCGGCCGCTGAGGGATGTGCGATCCGGCACCCGTGAAGTAAATTACGACCAGAGCGCGGGAGCGTCTCGCAACGGCAATAAGAACAGCAGCGCAAGGAGAGGCGAGTGGCCAGACTTCCCCTGATCGATCCGGCAACAACCAGCGGCGACGTGCGTGCATCCTTCGATCGGATGCCGGTCGTATTGAACATCTTCCGGATGATGGCGCATGCCGAGGCCAATTTCATTCCGGCGATGCGGTTCGCCAATTCGATCCTGCACCGCCAGAAGCTCAGCCACGTCAATCGCGAATTGCTGATCCTCCAGGTCGCGCAATGCGAGCACGGCGAATATGAGTGGCGGCAGCATGTTCCGATTGCGCTCGGCGTCGGCGTCACCCAGCGGCAGATCGACTGCATCGAACAGGGCAACTACGGGGACGCCGCGTTCAATGCCGCCGAAAGGGCGCTGCTGGCGTTCGGCCGCGAGGTGATCGAGAACGTGCGTGTTTCAGAACCGGTCTTTGCCGCCATGCGCAAGCATTTCAGCGAGCAGGAGATCGTCCAATCGATTCTCGCGATCGGCTTTTACATGACAATGGCGCGACTGACTGAAGCGACCGGGGTTGACCTTGACCCTGCCGCTGGGATGACCGTCTTCGAGAGCGGCCAGAAGCGAACGGGCTGACATTGACCACGCCCCCGGTTGCAGCGATCATCGGCCGGTCCAACGATAGCGTGGAGCACAGCGATGACGAGTGAGCCCGGTTCGAGCGGTCCGCGACCGCTAGGCGAAATTGCCAGCTATCACGCCCACATCTACTACGATCCGGCGACCACGCGGGCTGAGGCCGAGCAACTGCGCACGTGGATAGGCGAGCGCTTTTCGGTCACGCTCGGACGGTGGCACGACGTCAAGGTCGGGCCGCACGATCAGGCCATGTACCAGGTCGCCTTTGCCCGCGAGGTGTTTTCTGAGTTGGTCCCTTGGCTGATGCTCAACCATGGCAAATTGAGCGTCCTGGTCCATCCGAATACGACCAATCCTCGGCGAGACCATCTCGCCGATCCGATCTGGATCGGGCCGGCGCTGGCCGTACATGGCGATAAGCTGCCAGAGCACGCCGAGATGGAAGAGGCGCCGGCACCCAATACCAATCCAATTCTCCGGCCTTGAGCGCGGCTCCGCCGGTCGGAAGCCCCGGTCCGTTTACCAATACAAGGCTTGAACCTGTGAATTCGGCCGGTCATGATGGCCGAAAGCGCCTGTCTCGATTATGCCTTACTTTGGTTTGCATTATATTGGGACTTATTCGGTGAATCCCTTAGGAACTATTCGATTCCGAAGCGCCGATCCGGGGACGAATGGATAGAGCCAAGACCAGCGCAGCCGGGCTTGCGTCAAGCCGCGGTAGCCGATTGCTCCGTGAGATGGCATTCGGCACGGCGGCGCTCGCCATGGCATTGGGGTTGGCCGCCTGGGTGACCGATTTCGACGTGGCCGGCTTGGTCAAACCCGCATCCGCGAATGTCGGCAGCACATCCTCATTCGACGAGCGCTTCGGCTCCGCCTCGGTGCGTCGTTCGCTGGCCCTCAATTATCCCTGGCGTGCCGCCGCCCGCCCGCAGCGCGCTGACTTCGACGCGGAGTTCGCGTACATCGAAATCCTGTTGGGCGGACAATCGCGCGAGGAGCAATCGCGTGAGGAGAACGTGCAGCCTCCGCCGCAGGCCCCGACAGTCGAAGCGGCAATCCCGCTCCCGAGGTCTCGGCCGGTCCTGGCCAACCTTCAGTCGGTGAAAAGCGATCCGCAGCCGGTCTCGTCCGACAACCGCACCATGTTCGAGAAGCTCGCCGATCTGGTGCCGATGCGCTTCTCGCTGGCCTCGTTGACGCCGGGGGATGGGCTGCTCAGCGAGCGCAAGGATCTGGCGGCGCTAGGCTATGACAGTCAGACCGCCGTCTATGATATTTCGGCCCGCGCCGTTTACCTGCCGAGCGGCACCAAACTCGAGGCACACTCAGGGCTGGGCAGCCTGATGGACAATCCGGCGCACGTCGACCAGCGCATGGTCGGCGCGACGCCGCCCAATATCTACGATTTGAAGCCGCGCGAGAAACTGTTTCATGGTGTCGCGGCGCTGCGCATGACGCCAATTGGCGAAAACGAAATGCACGGGCGAACGGGCCTGCTTGTGCACAGTTACCTGCTCGGGCCCAACGGTGATTCCAACGGCTGCGTCTCGATCAAGGACTACGACAGGTTCCTGCAGGCTTACCGGAACGGCGAGGTCAAGCGGCTCGTCGTCGTGCCGAGTCTGCGCGAAGGCCTCACCGCGTCGCGGCGTTCGCCATCCCCATCATGACCGCAGTTGCGGGCGATGCCGCCTGTTCCGACACCCCGCTGCGGGCGGTTTTCAAAATCAGCCTGAACGGCAATACGGTATCGATCGCGACCGTCGGTCAGGCCTATCGCTTCATCACCAATCTCTCATCGATCGAATGGATCGAATTTCGCGCGCTGCACGCCGATGCCGTGCAAGCACTGCAGGGCGCAGCTGATAACGCGATGCTGACCGTACAGGCGACCAATGCCTTGCGTGCGCTGTTCGTCCGCGCGAAGCTGTTGTGAAGGCGCCCGCCTGTCGGTGGAAGTCCCACGGTTACGCCTCATGGACGTTTGAGAAAATATGTCCCAAGGGAAAATGCCCGCATGCCCATAAGTCACGCCGAAATTGAAGACGATCGCTTGATCCGGGAATTGTTGCAGAACTGGGCGATCTGGCGCGATGCCGGCGACTGGGAGCGTTTCCGCACGGTCTGGCATCCGGACGGCCGCATGATGGCAACCTGGACGCAGGGCACCGGCGACGAGTTCATCGAAATCAGCAAGCAGGCCTGGGCCAAGGGCGTCAGCATCCTGCATTTTCTCGGCGGCATCTCCGTCGACTTGGCGGGAAATCGCGCGATTGCGCAGACCAAGATGACGATCTCGCAGCGTGCCGAGGTCGAGGGCGTGCTATGTGACGTGCTCTGCACCGGGAGATTCTACGACTTTCTCGAAAAGCGGCAGGGACGCTGGGGTATCGTGCTGCGCCAGCCGATCTATGAGAAGGATCGCATGGACCCCGTCACGCCGGGCACGGTCCCGGTGCTGGACAAGGCCCTCCTCGAGCAATTCCCGCCGGGCTACCGCCATCTCGCCTATTTGCAGACCCGTATCGGTTACACGGTCAAGCGCGATATGCCTGGCCTGAAGGGACCCGAGGTCGAGGCTTTGTATGCGCGCGGTGTGGCGTGGCTGCAGGGCAGGCCGCTTAGCTGATCTCCTTGCGCACCGTCGCTGCGGCGTCGCACATCGCCTTCAATTTCCCAAACGCGATGTGGCGCGGCATGTATTTCATGCCGCAATCGGGCGCGATGACCAGCCGGTCGGAGGCGACGTGCTTGAGGCCGTTGCGGATGCGGCCGGCCACCACATCGGCGGATTCGATCTCGAGGTTGCCGAGGTCGAGCACGCCGAGCATGATCTTCTTTGACGACAGATCCCTGAGCACGCCGAGATCGAGTTTCGGCTGCGCAGCCTCGATCGAAATCTGCTCGGCACTGGTATCGGCAAGTTCGGCAAGGAAGGAATAGCCGGCCGGCTTGGTCGAGCCGGGGACGACCGCGGCATAGCCGAAGCACAGATGCACCACGGTCGGTACAGTGATGCCTTGCAGGGCGCGGTTGATCGCCTTCACAGCGTAGCGGCGGGCAAGATCCGGGTTGTTGCGCACCCAGGGCTCGTCGAGCTGGATCACGTCAGCGCCGGCCTTTTGCAAATCGAGCGCTTCGGCGTTGACGGCTGACGCGAATGCCATCGCCAGTTCTTCGTCGTCTTTATAGAATTCGTTCTTCGCCTGCTGGCTCATCGTGAACGGGCCGGGCAGGGTGATCTTGGCCGCGCGATCGGTGTTCTCTCGTAGAAATTCCACGTCGTGCAGCTCGACCGGGCCGCGGCGCTTTACCGGACCGACCACACGCGGCACCGGCGTTTCGTGTCCGCTACGCGAAGTGATCATCGCCGGATTTTCGTCATCGATGCCTTCAAGCGCGGTGGCGAAGCGATTGGAATAGCTTTCGCGGCGGATTTCGCCGTCGGTTACGATGTCGATGCCGGCGCGCTCCATGTCCCTGATCGCAATGATGGTGGCGTCGTCCTGCGCTTCTTTCAGGTGCTCCGCAGGCAGTCGCCACATCGCGTGCAGGCGCGTGCGCGGCACCACCTTCGACAACATCGCGCGATCAACTAGCCATTCCGGCTGCGGGTAGCTGCCGACGACGGTGGTCGGCAGCAGATGTTTTGGCAGGTTCATCATCGTCTCCGTGCTCTTGTTATTGCGCTCTCAATCTTCAAGCCGCGCGCGTCGCGGCCGCCGCGACCTCGTCCTTCACAGGATTGCGCAGCACGCCGATGCCGGACACCTCGACCTCGACCACGTCGCCATCCTTCATCCACAGCGGCGGCGTGCGATAGGCGCCGACGCCGCCGGGGGTGCCAGTGACGATGACGTCGCCCGGGACGAGCTCGGTAAACGTCGAGCAGTAGGCGATCAGGGCAGGGACGTCGAACACGAGGTCCGAGATCGGCGCGGCCTGCACTTCGACGCCGTTGAGGCGGGTCGCAATGGTCTGCTTGCTGATATCGGGGATTTCGTCCGTCGTGACCATCCATGGTCCGAACGCGCCGGTGCCGACAAAATTCTTTCCCGGTGCGAATTGCGAGGTGTGGCGCTGCCAGTCGCGGATGCTGCCGTCATTGTAGCACGCATAGCCCGCGACATGCGCGAGTGCCTCTTCCCGCGAAATCCGGCGGCCGGCCTTGCCGATGATCACGGCCATCTCGCCCTCGTAATCGAAACGTTCGGATTCCAATGGCCGGATCATCGGCTGGCCGCCGCCGACCTGACTGTTGGCGAAACGCGTGAAGATCATCGGATGCGGCGGCGTGGGATGGCCGCTTTCGGCAAGGTGCGTGGCGTAGTTGACGCCGATGCAGAAGATCTTGTCCGGGTCGGGCACGGTCGGCAGCAGCTCGATTTCGGCCGATGCGTAATCGGGACGCTCACCCTGCAGCGCCCTTAGTTGGTCTAGCGATCCCTTGGCGAGCAGCGACTTCAGGGTCGGATAAGCCTTAAGCCGTTTTCCGGCATCGATAATGCCTGCGTTCGTGACCAGGCCGTAGGTTGCCGTCTGACCTGCCTTGAAACTCGCGATCCTCATGCTGTGACACTCTCTTCGATGTTGGAAACGTAGGGCTGGATGGGCAGCACGATCTTGCCCGACCGGATCGGGACGCAGTCGGGTGGAAAGTCCTGGTGGAAGCGCGCGCCGGCTTCCTCTGCTCGGTCGAGAAAGCGCTCAAGGTGGTCCATGGCGCCGCCAGGCAGATCGTGCAGCACCATCAGGCTCCACGGCTGCGAGCGGCACAGGTCGAGGGCCCGGTTGACCCAGCTATCGGGATCGTCCCAGTCGCGCGGGATCGCATTCCAGAGTACGCAGCTATGCCTGTTGCGGATGAGATAGTCGACGACGGAGGGCTTCAACAGCCGCTGATCGAGATTGCCGCCGCCGCCGAACGGTCTGAACCAGCGCTCTGCATGGGCGAGGTCGCCGATCGCGTCTTGCGTTCGGCCGATCTCGCTTTGTGCGGCTTCCGGATCGCGTTGCTGCCCGAGCGGCACGGTGTGCGCAAAGGTGTGATTGCCGATCCAATGGCCTTCATCATGCGCGCGCACCGCCAGCCGGCGGCGTTCACCATCGCCAAGCTTTTCGCCGATCACGAAGAAGCTGGTCTTGATGCCGCGCTCGCGTAAGGTATCGAGCACGCGCGGCGTGACGCCAGGTTCGGGCCCGTTGTCGAATGTCAGGGTCAGGTCGAACACGCAACCCTCCGTCACGTTGCAGGCTGCAGGGCAGTCGGCGCGACCTCACCCGCGGAATCTTGCCCGGCGCGTGTGCCGGTCTGCCAGATCGCGGCCTTGCGCTCGATCCATTTGATGGCGGCGTTGAAGGCGATCGCCATCGCCAGCACCAGCAACACGCCGGCGAACACATGCGGACTGTCAAGGATGGTGCGGTAGCGCGAGATCAGATAGCCGATGCCCGCGGACGAGATCAGCATTTCCGACACCACCACGCCGACGATCACGAGTGCGCCACCGACGCGCAGTCCCGACAGCACGGTCGGGATCGCCGCTGGAATGATGACGCGAACCAGCCGCTGGCTCAGCGTCGCGCCCATGCTGCGGGCGGCCAGCAGCAATTGCGGATCGATGGTCTGGATGCCTGCGGCAGTCGCCAGCATCGTGGGCAGAAAGCCATAGATCGAGGCGAATGCGATCTTGGATTCCGAACCGATGCCGAGCCAGACCGTGAAGACGGGATAGAGGATGACCAGCGGCACCGCATAGAGGCTCGAGACCATCGGCATGATCAGGATGCGGGGCCGCGGCAGACTGCCAACGATGGCGCCGAGCAGGATGCCGCCGCCGCAGGCGAACGCCATCGAGATCGCGACCTCGTAGAGCGTGACGGCAAGGGCGTGGCCGTACTCGCCCGCCTCATTCCATCCGGCCGCGAGCGTGGAGGACAAGGACGGCAGAAACAGTTCCGGAATGAAGCCGGCGCGTGGCAGGATTTCCCACAGTGCAATCAGGCCGATCACGATCAATCTGCGAAGTGTTGCCGCGCTCATGCCAGCCTCATGCCGATTTGCGGATGTGCCGCCAGATGCGGTCGCGCAGGCTGCCGAACGCGTCGCCGCTCAGCATCTCATAGGTACGCGGGCGGGGCAGCGAGACCTGCAGATGGTCGACGATGCGGCCGGGGCGCGGCGACATCACAATCACCTCATCGGCGAGATAGACCGCTTCCGTCAGGCTATGGGTCACGAATACCACCGTCTTGCCGGTCGCCGCCCAGATCCGCAGCAGCTCGTCGCCCATGGTCATGCGGGTCTGTTCGTCGAGCGCTGCGAACGGCTCGTCCATCAGCAGCACCGGCGGGTCCTGCACCAGGCCGCGCGCGATCGAGACGCGCTGCTTCATGCCGCCCGATAACTCGTGCGGATGGCGCTTGCCGAAGCCGTCAAGTCCAACGAGCTTCAGCGCGTCTTGCGCCCTGGCGCGGCGATCGCTCTTGGTGACGCCGCGCAGCGCCAGCGGAAACTCGACATTCTCTTCCGCGGTCAGCCAGGGAAACAGGCTGGCTTCTTGAAATACCACGCCGACCCGGTTCGGATCGGGCTGCGGGATCGGCGCGCCGCTGATGGTGATCGTGCCGGAGGTCTGCTGGCGCAAACCCGCCATCATCATCAAAAGCGTCGACTTGCCGCAGCCGCTCGGGCCGACCAGCACCACGAAGCGGCCGGGTTTGACGTCGAGCGAAACATCTTCCAGCGCGATGACGTCCTGTGTCGTGGTCTTGAAGACCTGCCCGACATTGCGGACCTCGATCGCGCCGGCCGGCTTCAGCGGGGTTATGTTCGCCAATGGCTGCATCGTGTTTCCACCCATCTGACCAGTTCGTTGAAAGCAATCGCGATGGCCGCGATCATCACCACGCCGGCCAACAATTGCTTCATCTGAAAGTTCTCGCCCCAAGTCGCGATCTGGTGCCCGATGCCGTCGCGCGAGGCGTACATTTCGGCGAGAATGACGCCGGTGAGATTGAAGATCATCGAGATCCGCAGCGCCTCCAGCAGAACGGGGAGCATGCTGGGCAGGTAGACGCGAAACGCGGTCTGCATAGGCGTCGCGCCATAGGAGCGGGCGACCGTCAAATGCTCGACCTTGACCGACTCCACCGCCGTCGTGGTCGACATGATCACGATGAAGATCGTCGAGAAGAAGCCGAAACCGACCTTCTGGGAGAAGCCGACGCCGAACACCAGGATGAACATCGGCAGGAAGATCGACTTCGGAATGCTGAAGGCAAAGAATAGCAGCGGCTTTGCCACGTCGGCAAAATAGCGGTTCTCCGCGATCAGGAAGCCGATCAGCGCGCCGACGGGAACCGCGAGCGCGAACGCGGTCACCACCTCGGTTGCGGTGACCGCCAGATCCTTGCGAACGCTCGCCCGCTGCAGGAGATCGCCGAGTGTGGTGAGGGTATCGGAGGCAGAGGGAAGCAGGCGCGGATTGACGATGCCGGTCCGCGACAGGATCTCCCATATCGCAAACAGCGCCACCACAATGGCGACCCGCGCCGCCTTTACCGCTAACCCGCTTTGCATGGCGCTTGTCTTAGAACTTGGTCGGAATCGGCTTGAACTGTGTCGAGATGATTTCCGCGGCCGGCCCAAGGTCCTTCATGCCGCCAGCTTTGGCCATGTCGAGCGCGAGCTGGAGCTGTTCCGGAATTTTCGGCCCGTCCATGCTGCCGTCGGTTTCCAGCTTCATGATCGTGTTCTCATATTCCAGCGCCGCGATCTCGGCGGGAATTTCATAGAGTTCGGTGACTAGCTTGACGGAGGCGTCCTTGTTGGCGCGCATGTACATCAGTGCGCCATAGAGCGCGTTCAGCGTCTTCTGGACGAGCTGCGGTTTCTCCTGCACGTATTTATCGAGCGCGATCCAGCCGGCGGCGAGGTTCGGCGGCACTTCCTTGGAGAAGTCGAGGATGGTGCGTGCTTCGCCCGATTTGGAGATCTGGAAGCTCAGCGGTGAATACACCACAGCGGCGTCCACATTCCCGGCGAGCAGGTTTGGCACCAGGCCGCCGCCGCCGACGGGAACGCGGGTGAACTCGATCTTTTTGTCCTGCTGGGTCCACAGCGCCAGCAGGTCGGAGCCGGAGCCGGCGGACGTGATCGCTACCTTCTTGCCATTAAGATCCTTGACGCCGAGCGTCGATTTCGAAAGCGTCATCAGCTGCCAGCCGTAATAGCCCATGGCGGCATTCGCGAGCACTTTGGAATTCACGCCCTTCTTGCGTCCGGCCGATACCAGCGAGGTCGCGTCCAGGATGACGTCGGCGGCGCCCGCCGCCATCGCCTCGAAGGTCTCGGCGCCGCCGCGATAGATCGTGAGTTCAGCCGTGATGCCTTCCTTCTCGAATAGTTTTTGGCGCACCGCGGTTTCCGCGATCGTCGTGGGCCAATAGGTCTTGGTGGGAAGACCGATGCGGACGGTATCGGCAGCCTGCGCTATGCCCGATACGCCAAGCACGCTGGCAGCGGTGATTGTTGCCAGTATTTGGCGTCGCGTGATTTTCATTGTGACGTTTCCCTTTACTTTTCTTGATTTGATCTTCGAACGGTCGATCAGGCGGTTTCGCCACCTCCGAACGTTTTGGGTGTAGCGAGCTCGACGAGGTGCATGGTCGTCATGAAATGCTTCGAGAGCGCCGCGACTGCAGCATCGGCATCGCGCTTGAGCACGGCACGCACGATTGCCGCGTGTTCGGCCTCGACGTCGCGTGTGTGTTCGGTGTTGCGCCGGATCGCAAGCCTTCGATATCGCTCGCTCTGCTCGTGCAGTACGTCGCGGAAGCCAAGCAGCCATTGGGAGCCGCAGGCGTTCACCAGCGTGCGGTGGAAGATGCGGTGCCGCACCACCCATTCCTCGTAGTGATGGGTCGGATCGTCGGGGTAGATGTAGGGCACGGCGCAGAGTGCCGCGAAAGATTTCTCAACCGAGGCAAGCCATGCCGCATCGCCGTGCTCGATCGAGCGACGCAGCGCCAAACCTTCGATATCGACGCGGGTCTGCGTCACGTCCCTGAGGTCGGCTGATGATACCGGGCTGACACGAAAGCCGCGCTGGTCGGACGCCTGCACCAAACCATCTGCGACAAGCCGTGACAGCGCCTCGCGCACCGCGGCGAGGCTGACCGAAAACTGCTTGGCGAGACCGGCGATATGCAGCTTCTGGCCGGGTAGCAGCCGGGTTGAGAGAATATCCGCGCGCAGCCGTTCCTGAACGGCGGAGGTGAGGCTTCGCGGCCGTTCGTCGGCAAGGCGCTCACCAAAGCTCAACCCGATACTGCTCATGGCGGGCAGCTTGGCGGGAGTAGGTGAGATCGTCAATCGAAAATCGATTTTTCGCCTAAGCCGCTGCTTACGTTTGAATTTCTTCCCGCCAGCTCGCTTCAGCCGACGAGCCTCGGATATCTCGCGATGAGCCGGATCAAAATCATCGTGACAATCTCCCTGCACCTGCTTTAGATAGTTCGCATGCGAAATAAATTCGCTTCATCGATATGAGCCCGCGTCGCGAGCACCGGCTGGTTTTCCTGCTCAACGTCGCGCAGCGGCGGCTGCAGCGCTGGATGGCGGCGCGCAAGCAGAACACCGGCGTAACCGCGACGCAGTCCGGTCTGCTGTTCATTCTGGGGAAGCGTGACGGCGCCCTGATGGGCGAGGCCGGTGCGGCGCTCGATCTTGGACCACCTGGCATCAGCGGATTGGTGGACCGGATGACGGCGGCGAACCTGATCGAGCGACGGGCCGATCCGGATGACGGGCGAGCGTGGCGTCTTTGGCTGACGGCGGCCGGGCGCGCGGCAATGGCGCAGTCGAAAGCGGGGCTCGCCGAGGTCAATGCGCGGCTCACGGAAGGGTTTACCGACGCCGAGATCGATGTCGTCGCGCGCTGGCTCACCACTATGCAAAGCAGATTTCCCAGAGGAGAAGACGAATGACCGAGCATATCAAGATCGAGAAGAGCGACGGGATTTTGAGTCTGACGATGGCTCGCCCCGATAAAAAGAACGCGCTGACGAATGCGATGTACGGCGCGCTTGCAGACGCGATCGAAGCCGTCGAGATGGATTCATCCGTCCGGGTGCTGCTGATCCGCGGCGAGGGCGACATGTTCACCGCCGGCAACGACGTCGGCGAATTCGCAGCGATTGCGACCGGTGCGTTTCAGGGCGAGCGGCATGTCGGCCGCTTCCTGCAGGCACTTGCACATTCGAGCCGCCCGCTGGTCGCAGCCGTTCAAGGCCGTGCCGTTGGCATCGGCACCACGATGCTGCTGCATTGCGATCTCGTCGTGCTGGCCGAGAATGCGCTACTGTCGACCCCGTTCGTCAATCTCGCGCTGGTGCCGGAAGCCGCCTCCAGCCTGCTCATGCCGCTCCGCATCGGCTATGCCCGCGCCTTCGAGATGTTCGCGCTCGGTGAGGTGGTCGATGCCAAATCCGCATTCGCCTGGGGACTTGCCAACCGTGTGGTGCCGCTCGACAAGCTCGATGCGGAAGCGAAGGCTTTCGCGTCCCGGTTGGCGAAACAGCCGGCGGGAGCCGTCAGCACGACCAAACGCCTGATGCGCAATCCGGAACTTCTGATGGCGCAGATCAAGGCGGAGAGCGAGCAGTTTGCGGAACGCCTGAAGACCGCGGAGGCGCGCGAGGCCTTCGTTGCGTTCGCCGAGCGCCGGCCGCCGGACTTTTTGAAACTGGCAAGCTAGTTGAAACTGGCCAGCTAGCCGGCGCCGGCTGCAACTGAAGACCGTTTTTCCTGCCTGCGACTGCGAGGCAATTGACCACCCGTGGCGGCCCGGCTACCTCTTTGGGCCGCCTACGGGGGAAACAAATGAACAAGAACAATGAAGCTTCCGAATTCGACTACGTCATCGTCGGGGCCGGCTCGGCCGGATGTGTGCTCGCCAATCGCCTAAGCGCCGATGGCAAACATTCCGTGTTGCTGCTGGAGGCCGGACCGAAGGACACCAATCTCTGGATCCACGTGCCGCTCGGTTACGGCAAACTGTTCAAGGAAAAATCCGTCAACTGGATGTATCAGACCGAACCGGAACCGGGATTGAACGGCCGGCAGGTGTTCCAGCCGCGCGGAAAAGTGCTTGGTGGCTCCAGTTCGATCAACGGCCTGCTCTATGTGCGCGGGCAGCATGAGGATTACGATCGATGGCGCCAGCGCGGCAATGCCGGCTGGGGCTATGACGACGTGCTGCCCTATTTTAAGAAGGCCGAGAACCAGCAGCGCGGCGCGGACAAATATCACGGCACCGGCGGCCCGCTGCCGGTGTCCGACTGGCGGCACCACGATCCCCTGTCGGAAGCCTTTGTGACCGCTGCGGCCGAGATCGGCATTCCAACCAACCCCGATTTCAACGGAGCCACCCAGGAAGGCGCGGGCTTCTTCCAGACCACGACAAGCCGCGGGCGCCGCGCCAGCACGGCGTTCTCATATCTTCGTCCTGCCAGGAAGCGACCCAACCTGCACATCGAGACTTCCGCGCTGGCGCAGCGCATCCTGTTCGAAGGACGCCGCGCCAAAGCGGTCGAATACAAGCAGGAAGGCCGCGTGTGCACGGTGCGGGCGCGCAAGGAAATTCTGGTCTCCAGCGGCGCCTATAATTCGCCGCAACTACTGCAGCTCTCCGGTGTCGGACCGGCGGATCTCCTGAAGCAGCACGGCATCGAGATCGTGCTCGACGCGCCCGGCGTCGGCAACGATCTGCAGGACCACATGCAGGTCCGCCTGATCACCCGCTGTGCGCAAAAGTGCACGCTCAACGACGTCGTCAACAACCCGATCCGCAAGATGATGGCGGGCATTCAGTACGCAGCCTTGCGCAAGGGGCCGCTGACAATCGCGGCCGGCACGTCAGGCGCTTTCTTCAAGACCAGCCCGCGGCTGGCGTCGCCCGACATCCAGATTCACTTCCTGCCGTTTTCGACCGACAAGATGGGCGAGAAACTCCACGCGCTTTCCGGCTTCACTGCCTCCGTCTGCCAGTTGCGCCCGGAGAGCCGCGGCTCGCTGCGCATCAGGAGCGCGGACCCTTCGGTGCCGCCGGAAATCCGCATCAATTACCTCGCCACCGAAACCGATCGCCGCGCTTTCATCGACGGCATCCGCATCCTGCGCAAGATCCTGGCAGCCCCTGCGCTGAAGGCTTACGCAGTCTCAGAAGTCGATCCGGGTTCGAAGGTACAGAGCGACGATGAATTGCTGGACTTCTGCCGCCGCACCGGCAGCACGGTCTATCACCCGACCTCGACTTGCCGGATGGGCAACGATCCGCTCGCTGTCGTCGATCAGCGCTTGCGCGTGCGCGGCATCGAGGGCCTTCGCGTGATCGACGCCTCGATCATGCCGGACCTGATGTCCGGCAATACCAATGCGCCGACGATCATGATCGCCGAGAAGGCGTCGGATATGATTCTGGAGGATGCAAGGTAGGTTCTTAACCTCGCCCCGCTTGCGGGGAGAGGTCGGCGCGAAGCGCCGGGTGAGGGGGTACAGGTCTATCAACTCGCACCACCTGGTGGAGACAGCCCCTCACCCCAACCCTCTCCCCGCAAAGGAGCGGGGCGAGGGAGCAGACCTCAACCCCTATGCTCCCGCACCCGCTTGAGCATCTGCTCGACATGGGCGATTGGCGTTTCCGGCTGGATGCCGTGACCGAGGTTGAAGATCAGCCGTCCTTTCGCGTAGTTCGCCAGCACGTCGTCGACGGCGCGGTCGAGTGCGGCGCCGCCTGCGATCAACGCCAGCGGGTCGAGATTGCCCTGCACGGCGACGCGGTTTTGCACGCGCTCGCGGATCATGGAAGGCTCGGCCGCCCAGTCGATGCTGACGGCATTGACGCCGGTTGCTTCCACATAGGCCGGCAGCAGCGCGCCGGCGCCGCGGGGAAAGCCGATGATCTTGGCACCCGGCACTTGCGCGCGCACGCCAGCAACGATGCGCTTCGCGGGCTCGATCGACCAGCGCTCAAATTCGCGCGGCGGCAGCACGCCGGCCCAGGTGTCGAAGATCTGCAAGCAATCGGCGCCGGCCTTGAGCTGACCGAGCAGATACTGGATCGAATTCTCCACCAGCACGTCGATAATTTCAGCGAACGCCTCGGGATGACGATAGGCCATCATCCGCGCCGGCGCCTGATCCGGCGTGCCCTGTCCTGCAACCATGTAGGTTGCGACCGTCCAGGGCGCGCCGCAGAAGCCGATCAGCGCGATCTCGGGCGCGAGCTCGCGCTTCACGCGGCGCAGCGCTTCATAGACCGGTTCGAGCTTGCCGAAATCGGCATGGCGGGCCAGCGCCGCCACCTGTTCGGGGGTATCAAGCGGATCGAGACGCGGGCCTTCGCCGGCCTCGAAGCGCACGGAGCGGCCGAGTGCGAAGGGAATGACGAGAATGTCGGAAAAGATGATCGCCGCATCGAAGTTGAATCGGCGGATCGGCTGCAGCGTCACCTCGGCGGCATACTCCGGCGTAAAGCACAGGTCGAGAAAGCTTCCCGCCTTGGCGCGCAGCTCGCGATACTCAGGCAGATAGCGGCCGGCCTGCCGCATCATCCATACCGGCGGCACCTTTTGCCTGTGGCCGGACAGCACTTCGACAATGGGTTGCACGGCGGATTTCTGGGACAAAACGTAGATTCCTGCGGGCGCGGCTGATGCGCCTCTGATACACGCAGGTTCCCTCAAGGCCAAGAACGGATACCGAGGGCGAACGTGGAACCGGCGTAAAACGGGGCCGTTATCTCATTCATGGAGGTACCTATGGCCCAGAAGTTCAATCCTGCGGCGCATGACAAGCACGCCGAAGATCCCCGCGAAGCGCTGAAGGCCGACCGGGACATCCACGAAAAGCTCGAGGCCGGTCTGGTCGATACCTTTCCGGCTTCCGACCCCGTGAGCGCTGCGCAACCGGCGCCATCGAAAGCCGATCACGAACATGAGAATCCATCGCTGTGGGGCAAGGTTCGCGCCGTCTTCCGCTAATGCAAACGGGCAACGCGAGCCAGATCGGCGTTGAGAAACGGCCTCCTTCGGGGAGGCCGTTTCGATCTGGGGTGTCAATAATGCGGCGGCTTTTCGTTCAACGGCCCGGGCGCATTGCTTTCGGCCTCCCGCACCCGCTCCTTCAGTTCAGTGACTTGACGCGTCAACCTGTCGATCTCGCTCCATTGCGCCGTGATCGTCTGGTTCAGCGTTTCGATGGTCACGTCCTGATAGGCCAGCCGCATTTCCAGCGCGTCGATACGTTCGCTCAGCGTATTGACATCACTCATCGGAGCCGCCGTTCATCTTCTGCTGCCGCAGGCCATGGCCCAGCGCCACGCGTTCGTCGAACACGAAACATTCGCCCCGCCAGCGGCTCTCTGTTTCAGGCACGCCTTCGAGATAACGCAGGATGCCGCCCTTGAGGTGATAGACCTCATTGAATCCGCGGGCCAGCAGATACGCACTGGCCTTCTCGCACCGGATGCCGCCGGTGCAGAACATCGCGATCCTCTTGTGCTTCGCCGGGTCGAGTTTCTGTGCGGCAAATTCCTTGAACTGCCCAAAGCTCTTGATGCCTGGATCGACCGCGCCTTCGAAGGTCCCCATCGCCACCTCGAACGCGTTGCGGGTATCGATGACCAGCGTGTCGGGCGCTGCAATCAGCTCATTCCAGTCTGACGGCTCGACATAGGTGCCGACCTGTCGCGTCGGATCGACCGCAGTGTCTCCGAGTGTGACGATTTCCTTCTTCAACCGGACCTTCAATCGCTGGAACGGCATCTCGGAAGCGGTCGAAAACTTGAGTTCGAGATTGCTGAGCCGGCCGCCGAAAAGGGCGCCGTGCTGCAATTCGCCGACGAACGCGTCGATGCTCGCATCGCCGCCCGCAACGGTGCCGTTGATGCCCTCATGCGCCAGCAGCACGCTGCCCTTGAGCCCGCGGCCTGCAGCAAACCTGCGCAGCGGCTCGCGCAACTCCCGGAAGTCCGGCAGCGCGGCGAATTGAT
Organism: Bradyrhizobium sp. 157; assembly: GCF_023073815.1. Lineage (NCBI taxonomy): Bacteria > Pseudomonadati > Pseudomonadota > Alphaproteobacteria > Hyphomicrobiales > Nitrobacteraceae > Bradyrhizobium > Bradyrhizobium sp. 157. The sequence continues at coordinate 58,286 of NZ_JADPKF010000092.1, forward strand.
AGAAGGTAGTGACCTTGAGCGGCATGGCGATCGTTTATCAGGCGGGCCGGGCAGGGGAAACCCTGTAAAGCCCTGCATATTCCGCGCACTGCCCCTGACGTCCCATTGGTATGCCAACCATTGCCCTGCCGGGGATGAATATGCCAAAGAACCGTCTGTAAACCCGCCCGATGCTCCCGCGGGATGCTCAAGAAACGCTGAAAAGAAAGCACTCGCGATGAGGAATTTCCATTTCGCCGGCCGCTCCACGGTCCATGCCCAGAACGCGATGGTGGCAACGTCGCATCCGGAGGCCGCGTTGACCGCGATCGACGTGATGCGGGCCGGCGGCACGGCGGCGGACGCCGCAGTGGCGGCCTGCGCGTTGCTCGGGGTCATCGAGCCGCAATCGACCGGCATCGGGGGCGATTGCTTCGCGCTGATCCAGCCCAAGGGCGAAGGCAAGATCGTCGCCTATAACGGCTCCGGTCGTGCGCCGATGGCGGCCAAGGCCGAATGGTACCTTGAACGCAAGATCCATTCGGTACCGCTGACCTCAGCCCATGCGGTGAGCATTCCCGGCGCGATCGACGCCTGGGAGACCATCCTGCGCGACCACGGCAAGATGGGGCTCGATACGCTTTTGCAGCCCGCGATCAAGGCCGCAGAGGAAGGCTACGTCGTCGCGCCCCGTATTGCTTTCGACTGGAAGAACCAGTTCGAGAAGCTGAAGAACGGCACCAACACCGAGCGCTATCTCTTGCCGCATGGCAAGCCGGCGGTCGCCGGCGACGTGATCCACCAGCCCGAACTGGGTAAGACCCTGCGTGCGATCGCCAAGAATGGCCGCGATGCTTTCTATACCGGAGAGATCGCCGCCGACATGGTGGAAACCCTGCGCGGCATCGGTGGCCTGCACACGCTGGAGGATTTCGCCGCACATTCGACCGAGACGACATCGCCGATCGGCACGATGTATAAGGGGCACGACGTCTGGCAATGCCCGCCGAATGGTCCTGGCATCACCATGCTCGTGATGCTGAACATCCTCTCCCGCTTCGATCTGACGAAGTTTCCCGCGCTCAGTGTCGAGCGCTTTCATCTCGAGGCGGAGGCCGCGCGCATTGCCTATATGATGCGCGAGCAGCACATCGCTGATCCCCAACATGTCCATGTCGACGTCGCCGGTATCCTCGCAAAGGAGTTCGCCGACGAGCACATCAGGAACATCAGGATGGACCGGCTGCTCGATCTGCCGAACGTCGCGCCGCCGATGAATCCATCCACCGTCTACATCACCGTGGTCGACAAGGATCGCAACGTCTGCTCGTTCATCAACTCGATCGCACATTCCTTCGGTTCCGCGATCGTTTCCAACAAGACCGGCATCCTCCTGCAGAACCGCGCCGGCGGCTTCCGGATTCAGCCCGGCCATCCCAACTGCATCGCGCCGGGCAAGCGGCCGCTGCACACCATCATCCCCTCGCTCGCGACCAAGAACGGCCGCGCGGTGATGCCGTTCGGCGTGATGGGCGGACAGTATCAGCCGGTGGGACAGACTCATGTGCTGACCAACATCCTCGACTATGGCTGCGATGTGCAGGAAGCCATCGATATGCCGCGCGGCCTGCATTACGAAGGCGTCTACCAGCTTGAGGACAGCGTGCCGGTCGAGATCGTCGAGGGCCTGAAGAAGATCGGCCATAAGACTACCAGCGTGGTTGGTCCGCTCGGCGGCGGCCAGGCGATCTGGATCGACTGGGACAAGGGCACGCTGACCGGCGGTTCCGATCCCCGCAAGGACGGTTGCGCGCTGGGCTACTGAGCGTCTAGAAGCTCTTTCTCTCCAGAAAGAGGTTCAATAGATGCGCTTCTCGCGACGCACGATCTTCCGGACCGCCTTTGCCGCCATGGCAGCCGCGGTTTCCACACCCGCTGCCATCAGGACGGCATCGGCCCAGACCGCAGGAAAACCCATGACCACAGCTTCAGGCTTGCAGATCATCGACAGCAAGGTCGGCACCGGCGCCTCGCCCAAGTCTGGCCAGACCTGCGTCATGCATTATACCGGCTGGCTCTACGAGAACGGCCAGAAGGGAAAGAAATTCGATTCTTCCGTCGATCGTAACGAACCGTTTGAGTTCAAGATCGGCCAGCGCCAGGTGATTGCCGGCTGGGACGAAGGCGTTGCGTCGATGAACGTCGGCGGCAAGCGCACCTTGATCATTCCGCCCGCGCTCGGTTACGGCGCGCGCGGCGCTGGCGGCGTCATTCCGCCGAACGCGACGCTGATGTTCGACGTCGAGTTGCTGGCGGTGAAGTAGCCGCACATTACGAGGGAGCGTATCGTGAAGGTCTCGATCCTCGACGATTATTTCGACACGCTGCGCACCCTCGATTGTTTCCGCAAGCTGGCCGAGCATGACGTTACGGTCTGGAACGATCACGTCCAGGATGTTGATGTCCTTGCTGACCGCCTGCGTGAGACTGAGGCGCTGGTCCTGATCCGCGAGCGGACGCAGATTCGCACGCCGCTGCTGGAACGCTTGCCGAAGCTAAAACTGATCAGCCAGCGCAGCGTCTATCCGCATATCGATATCGATACCTGCACCCGGCTTGGCATCGTCGTGTCGTCGAGCCAGCACGCCGATACGCCGTCCTATGCGACCGCCGAATTTACCTGGGGCTTGATCCTGGCGGCGATGCGCGCCATTCCGCAGCAGATGGCGGCGCTTAAGGCCGGCAAATGGCAGATCGGCGTCGGCCACACGCTGCGTGGCAAGACGCTCGGCATTTATGGCTATGGGCGGATCGGCGCCGTCGTCGCCGGCTACGGCAAGGCGTTCGGCATGAACGTGCTGGTATGGGCGCGCGAACCGGCCATGGCGAAAGCCCGTGCCGACGGATACGAGACCGCTGCAAGCAAGGCTGATTTCTTCGAACGATGCGACGTGCTTTCGCTGCACATGCGGCTCGTCGAAGCCACGCGCAGCATCGTGAAAGCAGAAGATCTCGCGCGCATGAAGCCGTCGGCGCTTCTGGTCAATACCAGCCGTGCGCCGCTGATCGAGTCGAACGCGCTGGTCAATGCGCTGCGCGCCGGAAGACCCGGCATGGCGGCGGTGGACGTCTACGAAAAGGAGCCGCTTCGCGACGTCAACGATCCATTGCTGAACATGGACAACGTAATCTGCACACCGCATCTTGGCTACGTCTCGCGGGACGAATACGAAATCCAGTTCACGGATATCTTCGATCAGATCGTTGCCTATGCCGCCGGAACACCGACGAATGTCGTCAATCCGGATGTGATGTCGGGACGGCGTTGAATAGGCCGGGTGCGCCCGGCCATGACGAAAACCGGGGCGCCTATGCGTCGCCGGCTCTCTTAATCTTCTGGTTTGCGGGCCCGGTTTTCGATACCGTTCGGGACAAACTATACTTCGAGAAGGCGCCCAATGACCGGCACGCATGACCACACCCATTCTCACGATCACGACGAGCGCTGGAAGCATGACGGCGTCCGCGTGATTCCCGGCAATCAGCTCGATCCCAACGTGCCCTCGACCGCAGGCATGGACCGCAAGGCCGCGATCAATTTCGCCCGCGTCGGCGCGCAGAAATTGTGGGCGGGCACGGTGACGATCCGGCCCGATGCCAAGACCGGCGCGCATCATCACGGCCATCTCGAAAGCATCATCTATGTCGTGAAGGGCAAGGCGCGGATGCGCTGGGGCGAACATCTGCAGTTCACCGCTGAAGCCGGGCCGGGCGATTTCATCTTCGTGCCGCCCTATGTGCCGCACCAGGAGATCAACGCCAGCCGCGACGAAGTGCTGGAATGCGTGCTGGTGCGCTCTGACGGCGAGGCGGTGGCGATCAATCTCGACATCGAGCCGGTGGAAAAGCCGGAGACCGTGCTCTGGGTCGATCCCGTGCACCGCGATCCCGCCGAGAAGAAGTGACGATTGCAACGTTACCTGGCACCCGCCGCCGCTTGAGAGAATCCCATGACGCTTGTTCGCTACGAGAGCACGGGCCACGTCGCCACCATCACGATGGATCGTAGATCCTCGCACAACGCGCTCAACAACGCCTTGTGCGACGAACTGCGACAGGCCTGGCAGCGTTTTCACGACAGCGACGATCGCGTGGCGGTGCTCGCCTCCTCGGAGGAGGCGTATTTCTCGGTCGGCGCCGACGTGAAGGATCTCCCCGTCAACATGTGGCACGCAGTGCCCGGCTTGGGCGTTGAACTGGATAAGCCGGTCATTGCCGCAACCTCGGGCTGGGTCGTCGGCGGCGCCTTCGTGCTGGTGCAGATGGCCGACATGTGCGTGGCGTCGGAGACGACGCGCTTCATCTATCCCGAGGGCAAGATCGGCACCACGGCGGGCGGCGTCTCCTCGGTGATGGCGCGCATGCCGCACAAGATTGCGATGGAATTCCTGCTGGTCGGTGAGGAAATTTCGGCGGAGCGGGCCTATCAGATCGGCTTCGTCAACAAGGTCGCGCCGAAGGGGCAGCATGTCGTGCTCGCCCAGGAGATGGCCGCAAAAATCGCCGCCAACGCGCCGCTGGTGGTCCGGGCGCTAAAGAAGCTTGCCCGCGATGCGATGCCGAAGGGACCACTGGAGACGGTTGCCGAGGTGCGCCGGCTGCTCGACGTCGTGCGCGACAGCGACGACCTCAAGGAAGGCGTCAAGGCGTTCGCCGAGAAGCGCAAGCCTGACTTCAAGGGCAGGTAGCGACCATTCGCCGCCGGGTTCCGGTGAACGCGCGCCAACTCGCCGCCAGAAAAATAGTTTGAAACGAGATGTCGGACTTGTCTCCGTTCGTTCGTTCTAGGTCCGAACCCCGCGAAAAGGAGCCCATCATGGCTAAAATGATCTTCGTCAATCTTCCTGTCAGCGATCTCGCCCGCTCGACCGCATTCTATCAGGCGATCGGCGGCGAAAAGAATCCGCAATTCTCCGATGATACAGCGTCCTGCATGGTGTTTTCTGACACGATCTACGTCATGCTGCTGACGCACGACAAATACCGCCAGTTCACCCCAAAGAAGATCGCCGACGCCAAGGCCACCAGCCAGGTTCTGATCTGCCTTTCTGCCGACAGCCGTGAGGCGGTCGACGACATGGTCAGCAAGGCGCAAGGCGCAGGCGGCGGCGTCGATCCGGGCCCGAAACAGGATTACGGCTTCATGTACGGCCGAAGTTTTGAAGATCCCGATGGCCACCATTGGGAAGTGATGTGGATGGACGTCGCGGCCGCAACCGCTGCGCAATCCGCCACGGCCGCCGCCTGATGTCGGACGCGGTAGAGGGTGGGCAAGGCGATAGCGTGCCCACCGTTTACGTTCGCGATAGACCGAGAGATGGTGGGCACGGCGCAAGCGCGCCGTTGCCCATTCTACACCTCTGTTAGACCTCGTCCCGAGGAGCGCGCATCGCGCGCGTCTCGAACGATGGGTGGGCCTCGTGGTTCGAGACCGCAGCTAAAGCGCCACCTCACCATTGGGGTTTAATGGTTGTCGTCCAAGGTCCGGGAACGCGGAGCTCTTCATCCCCGACGACGGCCGCTTCGCCGACTTTGCGCGTACGCTGGAGCCATCAACGCAGCAACCAGGCCAAGCGCAGACAGCGAATAGAGCAGTTACAGAAATTCATTTCAAAACCGATCGATTATCCCGACATAGCACCGGGTCGCACGCGTTTCGATGTGGCAGAATTATCACTCGCGCGACTTACTCGCCCCGCAGGTTAGTGATTGCGAAATCGAAACGCGTTCAACGCGATGGACATAAAAATCCGGAGCCATCACACTCAATTTCGCCCCAATGTCATATCGTCCCTCATTCTGTGACAGATCGTCCGTGAAGCCAGCAACCCGATCATTCTCTGTTCTGCCCGGTTCGATGATGCGCACGGGTATCATCGCGGCAGCCGTTTTTGCTCTCGCGCACTTCGCGATGCTGATCGGCGTCACCGCGCCGGAAAAATTCTATTTCGACGAGGTGCATTACGTCCCGGCCGCGCGGCAGATACTCGAGCCGGCGATGCGAGAGCCGATGCTCAATCCGATGCATCCACCGCTCGCCAAGCAGTTCATCGCCCTGTCGATCCATTCATTCGGCGACGGACCGCTGGGCTGGCGCTATCCCGCCGTATTGTTCGGATCGCTTGCCATTGTTGCGGTGTATCTGTGCGGCCTGGCGCTGTTCGCTGCCCAAGGTCCGGCGATTGCGGCGAGCTTGCTCGCCTTTTTCAACCAGATGCTGTTCGTGCAATCGCGGATCGCGATGCTGGATATTTTCGCGCTCGCTTTCGGCCTGTTCGCCATCGCCGCATTCATGCATGGCTTTCGAAGAGAGCGGCCGCATCTGTGGTTCGCGCTTGCCGGGATGGGCTTTGGCTTGTCGGCCGGCTGCAAATGGAGCGGACTGTTCGCACTAGCGGTCTGCATCACCATCGTCGCCGTGATCGGCTTGATGCAAAGCTGGCGCACTCAATTCGCGGATCCCCAGCCGGAGGATTGGTACTGGCCCGATCTCTGGCCCAATTTCAAGGCCTGGCATTTCGCCGTCTGCTTCGTACTTGTTCCAGCCGTCGTTTATCTCGCCACCTTCATTCCGCTCTACGGATTGTCAGTTTCGGATATTCTGCAGGCGCAACGACGCATCTTCAGCGATAACACGACGAGTGCGATTGCAGGCCACACCTATATGAGTTCTTGGCCGTCCTGGCCGTTCCTGGTGCGCCCGGTGTGGTATCTCTTCGACAGGGTCGACGAAGACCATATCGCCGCCGTGGTCTTTCTCGGCAACCCGCTGATCCTGTGGCCGGCGCTGATTGCGGTTGCGGTCTGCCTGCGCGACTGGATCGTGACGCGGCGCGTCGACGCCTTCCTGATACTGGTGTTCTATTTCGGCCCATACCTCGCATGGGCGTTGTTGCCGCGAACGCTCGGCTTCATCTATTACTATCTGCCGGCCGCGACCACAGCGAGCCTTGCGCTGGTGTATGCCTTGAAACGCGGCAGCATGCCCGGTTGGGTACTATGGGCCTATGTCGCAATCGGCTTTGCCGGCTTTGCTGCAATGTTGCCGATATCGGCCGCGTTCATAGGCACTTCGATGGCGACGTTCAGCCGCCTGATGATCTTCCAGAACTGGATTTGAGGCGGCACCTCTCCCGCTTGAGGAAGGTCGGATCGCATCGCCAGATGTGATCGGGTGGGAGACTCTATCCACTCGGACAGTGTGACTCACAGCGAGATCCCACCGTAGCCGATGCTTCGCATCGGCCTTTCTTAGAGCGGCGGCTGCGGGTCGCCTTATGCCCCCGCAGCGGGAGAGGGAGAGCGCCTGCCGCTGGCGGCAGGCGGACCGGCTTTCAAGACCTCATCTTTCAAAACCTCACTTGGAGGCGGTCTTGCTATCCATGTTGACGACCTGAACGCGGCGGTTGGTGGGGTCCATCGGCGCGTTCGCATCCTTCGGCTTGGTCTCGCCGTAACCAACGGTCACGAGATTGGAACCGGCGATGCCGTACTTCTCGGTCAGGTACTTCTTGATCGTATCGGCGCGGCGTTCGGAAAGATCCTGGTTGTAGGCCTCGCCGCCGATCGCGTCGGTATGACCGGCGACCACGAAGGTCGAACCCTTCAGGCTCGAATCGGAGAGCGCCTTGCCGAGCTCCTGCACCGCGGAAACCGAGTTCTTGCTGATGTCGGCTGAATTGTAGTCGAACTGGATTTCGAGATCGATCTTCGGCTTGCTCGCGGCAAGTTCCGCGATTTCCTGGCGCTCGCCGAGCGACAGCGACCGGGTCTTGCGGTTGCGTAAGGTGTCGACGAAGCTGACTTCCTTGGCTTTTGCGGCAGCATCCACCGGCTGCTGCGGGCCGGCCGAGAGGCCGCGGGTCGCGCCGGGCTTCGGTTTCAGGGCGTCCAGGATCTTGTCGGCCGAGACGGTGTCGCCGGCGACGGCCAGCCCCGCCGTCATCGACAGCGCGGCGCCGATAGTCATGATCGAAAGAGAGCGGGTCATTGTTTTAAATCCTCACTGTTAACGCCTGCAAATTGGCGTGCATGACGTTTTGATGCTGCGACGATAGAACGGGTTCAAAGCAGGCAATGTGATTCAAATCACATTGGGAAACGCTGCCGTTCCGGGCCTCATCGAACGTGCCGGAAGCCCTGATGTCGACGTCCAGAGTGGTGACGCCGGAGGTCGCGGCGCTAGCTACGCTGTCGTCACTGAACGGTCTCAGCACGTTGCAATGACGCTTCGCCAGATAGCGGGCCGCTCCGTCACTTCCCTCCGCTGATTTCGGAAAAGAAAAAGTGGGTCGTCGCGCCAGCGCCGATCTGTGGACAACAAATCGGCCAGATGCGCGTCTAGCAAAACTACTCACAGAAAAATCTGAAGAAGAATTCGTTCGGGGCAACCAAACGGGCGGGGCGGGTGTTACAGTCAGTCAAGCGTCAGCGTGAGTATCTGGGTTATCGCACCAGCGCATCGGAGCCTGCCGGTTCCGGAAGTTCAATGCCAACACTGATCGGCGCGGCGATGATCGCCGCCGCAATCTTGCTGTCGACGCTGATCAGCGCGCTCGGCAGCCGCTATGTCGGGTTCGAAAGCCCGGCGGAGGAGAGCGCGTGGCTGGTCGATCGCCTCACGGGCCATGTCTACAAATGCCATGCGCCGCAGCCCGGTCGCGCCTCCTGCGAGGCCGAGATCGCAACCGGCAGCGTCGGAGAGCGGCAGAAGCAGTGAGGTGAGTTCGCGCGGCGATCAGGGAACCCGGGGGCTCCCCACGCGCGCGAATCCCGCTACATTGCCGTGCGATGCCCCGCGCGACTAAACCCCATCCTCTGACCAACCTTGAGGCCCGGCGAATCTGGCTGCACGCCCAACGGCTCGACACCAGCGAACCGTTTGGCGCCGGACCGCAGGCGGTGGCGGCTGCGGTGGACCATCTCGGCTATGTCCAGATCGATACCATCCACGTCATCGAGCGCTGCCATCACCACATTCTCTATAGCCGCATCCCGGCTTACGCCCGCGCCGACCTGCGCCAGGCGCAGAGCGTCGACAAGAGCGTGTTCGAATACTGGACCCACGCGCTGTCCTATGTGCCGGCGAAGGATTTTCGCTTCTTCGTTCCGGCGATGCGAGAGCACCGGCGCGAAGGCCACCGGTGGTTTGCTTCCGTCAAGCCGGAAGACACCCGCAAGGTGATGCGGCTGTTGCGGCGCGACGGCGCGCTGACCATTCGCGACATCGAGGACGACATCCTGACCGAGAAGGAGCATCTATGGCAGAGCCGCAAGCCTTCGAAACGGGCGCTGCAGCTTGCCTTCTACACCGGCGAGGTGACGATCTCCGAACGCACCGGGATGCTCAAGACCTACGAGCTGATGACGCGGCATTTCGGTTGGGACAAGCCGCCGAAGCCGGCGACCTCGGCGGAGATCACCGCCTACGTGCTGGACCGCGCGCTTCGCTCGCAAGGCGTCGTCAGCCTGGATTCCGTCTGCCATCTCGACGCGCCGAGCAAGCCGGCGGTGCGGCGCTTGATCGAGGCGCGGGTGCGGCGCAAGGAACTGGTGCCGGTCGCGCTCGAAGGCGCCGGCAAGCAGGAGCACTGGGCGCGGCCGGAAGTGCTGGAGGTGAATCCGCCGGCGGATTTAGGCGATGGCCTGGTGCACATTCTCTCGCCGTTTGATCCGCTGATCATCCAGCGCAAGCGCACCGAACTGTTCTTTGACTACGGCCATCGCTTCGAGGCCTATGTGCCGAAGGAGAAGCGTCTGTTCGGCTATTTCGCGCTGCCGGTGCTGGTCGGCGAAGACATCGTCGCCGCCATCGATCTCAAAACCGATCGCCAGAGCAAGAAACTCCTGATGCAGAAATGGAGCTGGGTCGGCAAGTGTGCGGCGAGGGCGGCGCGCAAGGACTACAAGCGGCGCATTGAAGAAGAGCTGGATCGCTTCGAGCGCTTTCAGCTGGGGGAGTAGCGTTTGCGTTCGGGAACCCGACTCCGCCTCATCAGTTAGTTCCATGGATCACAGCCCCGGAGGGCGACATGGACAAGGACAAATCGGTTCTGGAGAAATTCACCGACACGGTGAAGGAGATTGCGAACACCGCAACGGAAGCTGCCGGCCAGGCACTGAAAGCCGACGAGCCGGGCTTGAAGGCCGACGAACGCGCGGCGGCCTATGTGCCGCTTGCTGCCGATGGTCTCGTGTCCGATCCGCTCATGGCGCCGCCGGTCGCAGCCGCGCCCGCACGGCGGAAGCGCACAACGAAACAGCGGCGTAGCGCGCCGGCGGCCAGGGCCACGAAAACCAGAGCTGCCAAGTCTCGAGCTGCCAAAACTCGAGCTAACAAGTCTCGAACTGCGGCTGCCAAGACTCGAACTGCGAAGACTCGACCCGCCCGAGCTGCGAAGGCCGGAGCCGCCAAGACTAGAACCGCACGGGCGCGGAGCGCCAAGAAGACGGCGAAAGGGTCGGCCGCAAGGAAATCGAGCAGCCAGAAATCAAGGCCGGCGAGTAAGGCCGCGAGCAGCGCGAAGAAGGCCACCGCAAAGAAGTCTCGCAAGAAAGCTCGACGTGCTTGATGCGCGGATAGCGGGCGAGGCGAAAGCCGCATGGCCGGATGGAGGAGTGCTCCAGTCCGGCATTTGGCGCGAGGCCTCTCTGAGCTTCGCTGTGCCGGCTAAGAGCGGGCCGGTCGGGACGCAATTCCCGTTGGGAAGCAATTACCTCTCACCCACCTTCCTTCACGAATTCATGATCAGTGACGAATATTGACATTCGTCAGTCGCCATTCAATACTCTTCATCAGTGTCCGCGATGGAGAGTTCGATGTTCGCCCGGTCCATTTTCTCTAGTTATTACAGGCCCTTGACGGGAGCTTTTTTGGCATTCGCGGTGTTCGTGCTGGCTGGCTGCAATGAAAAAGCGGCCGAAACGGCTGCTCCCGGGCGCCCGGTTCTGGTTGCCACCGTGCACTATGCCGCCGAGACGCCCGAACGCAGTTTCGTTGGCACCATCCGCCCCCGGATCGAAACCGACATGGGTTTTCGAGTCCCCGGCAAGGTTGCCCGGCGTCTGGTCGAGGTCGGCCAGACCGTGGACGTCGGCCAGCCGCTCGCCACCCTCGATGAGGTCGATCTGAAGCTGCAGGCCGAGCAGGCCGAGGCCGAATTCCGCGCCGCCACCGGCGTGCTGGCGCAGGCTAGCGCTTCGGAGCAGCGCGCCAAGGATCTGCGCGCCAAGGGCTGGACCACCGATGCGCAGATGGACCAGAGCCGCGCCGCTGCTGATGAAGCCCGCGCCCGCTTCAATCGCGCCGAGCGGCAGGTCGAACTCACCAAGAACTCGCTCTCCTATGCGACGCTGGTCGCCGATACCCGCGGCGTGGTCACCGCGACCTTGATCGAGCCCGGCCAGGTCGTCGCCGCCGGCCAGACGGCGGTGCGCGTCGCCCGCTTTGCCGAGAAGGAGGCCGTGGTCGCGATTCCCGAGACGCTGGTCGGCCGTGCCAAGTCCGGCACCGCCACCGTGACACTGTGGTCGGATTCGGAAAAGAAATATGCCGCGAAGCTGCGCGAGATCGCGCCTTCGGCTGATCCGGCGACGCGGACCTATCTTGCCAAGTTCTCGCTGCCGGATGCCGACGACAAAGTCTCGCTTGGCATGACCGCCACGCTGACGCTGGCTGATGTCGCCAGCGAGCGCGTGGCAAAACTGCCGCTGTCGGCGCTGTTCAGCCAGGGCAGCAATCCCTCGCTCTATATCGTCGACGATTCCGGCGCGATTACGCTCAAGCCGGTCGTCGTGAAATCCTATGAGAGCAATTCCGTCGTGATCTCTGGCGGTGTTCCTGAAGGCGCCAAGGTGGTTGCGCTCGGCGTGCAGAAGCTCGATCCGGCCCAGAAGGTCCGGGTGGTCTCGTCGCTGTCGTTCTGATGCGTGGTCGGTGATAACGGATATCGTCGGAGAGAGTGACATGAAGCGCTTCAATCTTTCGGGCTGGGCGGTGAGCCATCCGACCCTGATCCTGTTCCTGATGATCGCGCTCGGCGTCGCCGGCTTCTTCTCCTATCAGCGGCTCGGCCGCGCCGAGGACCCATTCTTCACCGTGAAGGTGGTGAACGTTTCCGCGATCTGGCCGGGCGCGACCGCGCAGGAGATGCAGACGCAGGTCGCCGACCCCATCGAGAAGAAGCTGCAGGAATTGCCGTTCTTCGAGAAGGTACAGACCTATTCCAAGCCGTCGTTCACGGCAATGCAGGTCACCTTCAAGGATTCGACGCCGCCGAAGGACGTGCCCTATCTGTTTTATCTGTTGCGCAAGAAACTCGCCGACGTGCAGGGCCAATTGCCCGCAGGGCTGCTCGGGCCGAACGTCAACGACGAATTCTCCGACGTCGATTCCATTCTCTACATGATGACCGGCGACGGTGCCGACTACGCGCAATTGAAGAAGGCCGCTGAAGGCATGCGCCAGCGCCTGTTGAAGGTTTCCGGCGTCACCAAGGTCAATCTCTACGGCACCCAGGACGAACGCATCTTCGTCGAATTCTCCCACGCCAAGCTCGCAACGCTCGGCATCACGCCGCAGGCGCTGTTCGATTCGCTCGCCAAACAGAACAACGTCACGCCCGCTGGCACGGTGGAAACCTCCTCGCAGCGTGTGCCGCTGCGCGTCACCGGCGCACTCGACGGCGCCAAGGCTGTCGCGGAAACCCCGGTCGAAAGCAACGGCCGCGTGTTCCGGCTCGGCGATATCGCAACGGTCAGCCACGGCTTCGTTGATCCCCCGACCTTCGTCGCCCGCCAGGAAGGCAAGCCTGCGATCGGCATCGGCGTCGTCACCACCAAGGGCGCGAACATCCTGGAACTCGGCAAGGAAGTCGAGAAGGCGACTAATGATTTCATGAAAGCCGTGCCGCAGGGCATCGAGGTCGAGCAGATCGCCGACCAGCCAAAGGTGGTCGAGCGCGCCGTCGGCGAGTTCGTGCATTCCTTCATCGAGGCCCTGGCGATCGTGCTGTTCGTCTCGTTCGTCGCGCTCGGTTGGCGCACGGGCATCGTTGTCGCGATGTCGGTGCCGCTGGTGCTGGCGATTGTTTTCATCGTCATGAACGCGATGTCGATCGACCTGCACCGCATCACGCTCGGCGCGCTGATTATTGCGCTCGGCCTTCTGGTCGACGACGCCATCATCGCGGTCGAAATGATGGTGGTGAAAATGGAACAGGGCTGGGACCGCGTCCGCGCAGCGTCGTTTGCCTGGGAATCAACTGCGTTTCCGATGCTCACGGGAACGCTGGTCACGGCCGCTGGCTTCCTCCCCATCGGCTTTGCCAATTCGGCGGTCGGCGAATATGCCGGCGGCATCTTCTGGATCGTGGCGATCTCGCTGGTCGCCTCCTGGTTCGTCGCGGTGATCTTCACGCCTTATCTTGGCGTCAAGCTGTTGCCCAACATTGCCGTCCACCACAACCACGATCCGCACGCGATCTACGAGACGCGGATGTATCGAGGCTTGCGCGCCGTGGTGCAGTGGTGCGTCGATCACCGGATCAAGGTCGTGGCGGCGACGGTCGGCGTGTTCGCGCTGTCGATCGTGGGCTTCGGCTACGTGCAGCAGCAGTTCTTCCCGCTTTCCGAACGGCCTGAGCTGTTCCTGCAGTTGCGCCTGCCGGAAGGCACCGCCTTCAACGTCACTGAAAAGTCCGTCAAGAAGGCCGAGGCGCTCTTGAAGGACGACAAGGATATCGCGACCTACACCGCCTATGTCGGTCAGGGTTCGCCGCGCTTCTGGCTCGGCCTCAATCCGCAACTGCCCAACGAGGCCTTTGCCGAGATCGTGATCGTCTCCAGGGACGTCGAAGCCCGTGAGCGGATCAAGGCGCGGCTGGAGAAGGCGGTCGCCGAGGGCGAACTGTCCGAAGCGCGCGTTCGCATCGACCGCTTCAATTTCGGCCCGCCGGTCGGTTTCCCCGTCCAGTTCCGCGTGATCGGCCCCGACGCCAACACCGTGCGCGACATCGCTTACAAAGTCCGCGATGTCATGAAGCAAAATCCCAACGTCGTGGAGCCGCAACTCGACTGGAACGAGCAGTCGCCTTACCTGAAGCTTGTGGTCGATCAGGACCGGGCGAGGGCGCTCGGCCTCACCCCGCAGGACGTCTCGCAGGCGCTCGCCATGCTGATCTCCGGTGCGCCGGTCACTACCATCCGCGACGGCATCGAGAAGGTCGGCGTGGTCGCGCGCGCGGTACCGTCGGAGCGGCTGGACCTCGGCCGCGTTGGCGAGCTGACCGTGACGTCGCGCAACGGCGTCGCCGTGCCGCTGCAGCAGATTGCCAGGATCGAATATTCCCATGAGGAGCCGATCATGTGGCGGCGCAACCGCGATATGGCGATTACGGTGCGGACCGACGTCGTCGACGGCGTCCAGGCGCCTGACGTCACCAACCAGATCTGGCCGAAGCTGAAGGAAATCCGCGATCATCTCGAGCCGGCCTACCGGATCGAGCCCGGCGGCGCGTTCGAGGAATCCGAAAAGGGCAACGCCTCGATCGCCCTGCTGTTTCCGCTGATGGCGCTGGTGATGCTCACCCTGCTGATGATCCAGTTGCAGAGCTTCTCGCGCCTGATCCTGGTGTTCCTGACCGCGCCACTCGGCATCGTCGGCGCCTCGCTCGGCCTCAATATTGCCAACCAGCCGTTCGGCTTCGTGGCGCTGCTCGGACTGATCGCGCTGGCGGGCATGATCATGCGCAACGCTGTCATCCTGGTCGATCAGATCGAGGCCGACGTTTCCCAAGGCCTGACGCGGAAGGAAGCCATCGTCGAAGCCACCGTCCGGCGCGCCCGGCCTGTGGTGCTGACGGCGCTGGCGGCGATCCTGGCCATGATCCCGCTGTCGCGCTCCGCCTTCTGGGGGCCGATGGCGATCACCATCATGGGCGGGTTGTTTGTTGCAACCTTCCTGACCTTGCTGTACCTGCCGGGCCTTTACGCCCTGTGGTTCAGGAAGAGCCTGGAAGAAAGCGGTCAGGCCGAGCAGCCCGATCTTGCGGCGCAACATCAGGCCAAGGAGCATCCCAAGAGTCCGCACGCAATTCCGCTTGCCGACGCCGCAGAATAATTGAACATTGAGAGCTGACATGACGCTGATTTCGGAACACATCGAGACTGACACCCGCGAGAAGATCCTCGTGGTGGCGGAGCGTCTGTTCAGGCAGATCGGCTACCAGAAGACGACGGTCGCCGACATCGCCAAGGAACTGCGGATGAGCCCCGCCAACGTCTATCGCTTCTTCGATTCGAAGAAGGCGATCCATGAGGGCGTGGCGCGAACCCTGATGGGCGAGGTCGAGGTCGAAGCGCAAAGGATCGCGCAGGCGGCGGGGCCGGCGTCGGTACGCCTCCGCGAGCTTATGAAGACCGTCAATCGCATGAACACCGAGCGCTATGTCGGCGATTCCAAGCTGCACGAGATGGTCGAGATCGCGATGCAGGAGGACTGGGACGTCTGCGTCGCCCATATGCTGCTGATCACGGAGACCATCGGCAGCGTGATCGCCCAAGGCGCGGCCACAGGCGAATTCGAGGTCGCCGATGTGCCGCTGGCCGCGATGTGCGCCTGCACTGGCATGATGCGGTTCTTCCACCCGCAGATGATCGCCCAATGCGCCACCAAGCCCGGCCCCACGATCGACCAGATGATCGATTTCGTCATCGCGGGTCTTTCGCCGCACGCCAAGGCGAATTGAGCTCTCCGCCACTTGACTCCACCCTCATTGCGAGCGAAGCGACTTGTCCGCCGTAGCTTTAGCGAAGGCGGAAGCAATCCATAGCTCCGCGCGAGGCGGCATGGATTGCTTCGTCGCTTTCGCTCCTCGCAATGATGGAAGAGTCCCCGCGTGACCACCAAAGACCTGCATTTCTACGAGCCGAAGAACGGCCACGGCCTCAAGCACGACCCCTTCAACGCCATCATCGCGCCGCGCCCGATCGGGTGGATTTCCTCGCGCGATGGCAAGGGAAGCATCAATCTGGCGCCTTACAGCTTCTTCAACGCCTTCTGCTATCACCCGCCGATTATCGGCTTTTCCTCCACCAACTGGAAAGATAGCGCCGGCAATATCCAGGAGACCGGGGAGTTCGTCTGGAATCTCGCCACCATGGATCTGGCGAAGCAGATGAACGCGACGGCGGCCCACGTTGCCGCTGATGTCGATGAGTTCAGGCTCGCCGGCCTTACGGCCGCGTCCTGCAAGCTTGTCAACGTGCCCCGGGTGGCGGAAAGCCCTGTTGCCTTCGAATGCAAGCTGACGCAGATCATCCAGTTGCAGGGCAAGGACGGCGAAAAGGCTCAGGCTTGGCTGACGCTGGGCGAAGTCGTCGCCGTCCACATCGACAAGGCCTTCATCAAGGACGGCGTCTACCAGACCGGCCTCGCCCACCCGATCGTCCGCGCCGGCCGCCGCGGCGACTATTTCGAAATCAAGCCGGAAAACATGTTCGAGATGATCCGGCCGGATTAGTCGAATGTAGTCCGGATGGAGCCAACGTGTCGCGCGAATGCGCGCCCCACGGCAACACGGAACTCCGACGCGCCGAAATGCTTATCGTCTGTATTTCGGAGATTGCCGATGATCCGCTTGTTTGCCGGCCTGATCGTGCTCGCCTGTGTTGTCCAGCCGGTCTTCGCCGGCCCTGATGCGGCCGCGATCAATAACGCGGAGTTCAGGGGCAAGCCGCCGGCCAACGAAAAGATCGATCCCATTGTCGTCAAGGCTCAGGTGCTGCTGGACCGCGCTAGTTTCTCGCCTGGCGAAATCGACGGCAAGCTCGGCGAGAACGCCCAGAAAGCCTTGCGGGCGTTCGCCGAAGCCAAAGGCCTCATCGTCAACAAGCAGCCGCTGACCCCGGAGATCTGGAGCGCTTTGATCGCGACCAGCGCGGATGCCATCGTCGTTGACTACAAGATCGCAGCGGAAGACGTGAAGGGGCCGTTCCTCAAGAAGCTGCCCGCCAGGATGGAAGACATGAAGCGGCTGAAGGCGCTCAGTTACACCAGCCCGCGCGAGGCCATCGCCGAAAAATTTCATATGAGCGAGGCGTTGCTCGCGGCCCTCAACCCCGGCAAGAAATTCGACGAGGCCGACCAGACGATCTCGGTGATCAATGTGATTGCGCAAGAGACGAAGCCAATTGCAACCCGTGTCGAGGTCGACAAGAGCTCCCAGACCGTCAAGGCGTTCGCGAACTCCGACCTGATCGCCTTCTTTCCCGCAACGGTCGGAAGCGAAGAAAAGCCGACCCCGAGCGGCGTGCTCAAGGTGATCTCAATAGATGGCCGCCCGCACTACCGCTACAACCCCGATTACAAATTCAAGGAAGTCAGATCCAGGCGTGCCTTCACGATCAAGCCCGGGCCCAACAATCCTGTCGGAACGCAGTGGATTGGACTTTCCGCGGAAGGCTACGGCATTCATGGCACGGCCAATCCGTCAAAAGTAAGCAAGGCGGAATCTCACGGTTGCGTGCGTCTCACCAACTGGGATGCCGACAAGCTGGCCAAGCTGCTGAAGAAAGGCGTAGAGGTTGCTTTCATCGAGCGCGAGGCGGCCAACAGGAAGTGACGTCTGGTGGGGGGAGGGCTGGCACGCAATTTTTCGCGGTCGCCACCAACATCATTTACAATGACGCATGTGAGCGGTGAATATGCGCCATGTCATTTGCCTCGCTCCAGAACAACGTTCGACAGCTCTACCAGGGTGCAACGCCGGAAGGCGTTCGTTTTCGCTATGCACTGCTAGTGTTCGACATCGTAACCGTCGTGTTCATCATCGCGACGTCGTTTTTTCCCTCCAACAATGTTACTGAAATACTCGATGTCCTGTTCGGCATCGTGATCCTGACGGATTTCTCCGCGCGGCTGCTCGTCAGCCGGCGTCGAATGCTGGAGTTCACACGCTTCTCGACATGGACGGATGTCGTCGCGATCATTTCATTCCTGGCGCCGCTGGCCGGAGAGGCCGGTGGTTTTCTGCGGATCCTGCGAACGCTGCGGCTGCTGCGCGACTATCAGATGCTGGTGCGGCTGCGCCAGGACAGTTCATTCTTCCGGCGCAACGAGGAGGTGATCTTCGCGGTGACCAATCTGGCGGTCTTCATCTTCGTGATGACCGCGATCGTCTACGAGACCCAAAAATTCCGCAACCCTCAGATATCGAACTATGCGGACGCGCTCTATTTCACCGTCACCGCGCTGACGACGACCGGCTTCGGCGACATCACCTTGCCCGGAACGACCGGCCGCTTGATCTCGGTTGTCATCATGATTTTCGGCGTTACCCTGTTCTTCAATCTCGCCCGCGCGCTGCTCTCGCCCACTAAGGTGCGATTTCCATGTCCCACCTGCGGATTACAGCGCCATGACAGCGACGCGGTTCACTGCAAGGCCTGCGGTACGGTGTTGAATATTCCCGACGAAGGTTTGACGTAGCGCGGCTGCCACCGGTTCATTCGTCCGTGGCAAACGCGTCGTAGACCAGTTTTCTGAATGCTGGCGTGATGCGCCCACGTTCGTTCTGGGTCTGCTCGAGCAGGATGTAAATCATGTCCAGCTTTGGGTCGACGCCGAAATAGGTACCGCTGCCGCTATCCCATTTGAGTTCGCCAATCGAACCTGGCGGCGGCGGCTTGGCATTTCCCGGATCGGTGCGCACGGCAAAGCCATAACCGTAGCCAAAGCCATCTCCGGGAAAATAGTAATAATCCCGCGCAACGCCGGAGCCGGGCCCGATATGGTCTGACGTCATCGACTTGAATGCGGCCGGGCTAAGGTACCGCTTGCCATCGAGTTGCCCGCCGTTGAGGATCATCTGGGCAAAACGGGCATAGTCGTTGAGCGTCGAGACCAACCCGCCGCCGCCGGATTCCCATTCCGGATGGGCGCGGCGTTCAGTCTCTGCACGTTTCAGGATGGTATCGCTTGGCAGCGGCTCCGCCATCCGCGAGCGTTCGTCGGCACTTTCCAGCACGAATTTCGTGCTGGTCATGCCAAGCGGATCGAAGATGTGCTGCTTTTCAAACTGATAGAGTGTCTGTCCGGATACGATCTCGATGATGCGTCCGAGGACGTCGGTTGAATGTCCGTAACGCCAAAGCGTGCCGGGTTGTCGTGCCAGAGGCAACCTGGCGATGCGGTCGGCAAACACCTTGTTGTCGTAGCGCCCATCGAAAAGGCCTGATTCCGAATAGGCCTTCATGATCAGCTTGCCGCCGATATAATCGTACGTGATGCCCGACGTATGGCGTAGCAGATCCATAATGGTCACCGGCCGATCTGCCGGGACAAGCGTTAGAACGTTCTTGCCGTCAATAGTTTCAGAACCGAAGTACCTTCGCGTCAGCAAACCCCGGAATGAATTTGGACACGGGATCGGCGGGCGAGAGCTTGCCTGCGTCGATCAACATCATCGCCGCGACACTGGTGATCGGCTTCGTCATCGAATGAAGCGCAAAGATCGTGTCTGATGTCATCGAAGCCTTGGTCTCGACATCCTGAACGCCGAAACATTTCAGATAGACCGGCCTGCCGTGTTGCTGGATCAGTACGACGGCGCCTGGCAATCGCCCCGTTGCAACTTCATTGTTGAAAAACTCGGTGATACGTTCGAGCTTGCTCGGCGATGGCGCGGGGACCTTGGCCGCTTGGTCGGCACCTGCCATGTCCGTCCAGATTGCCAATGACAAAACCGCAGCAAAAAGTCGTTTGCCGCGAGATCCCGCAGTGCAATGCAATGTCTGCCGGGTCGGTGTCTGCATTTTGATTTGCCCCGCGGACCGACTGATTTGCCGGAGGAATTCGACCAACTGTCGAATGATTAGCATGTCGCGCACCTTGTCGCCACGTGGGCAATTGCCCCCCAGTGCGATGATGGCGGAGTCTCCCGACAGACATGCATTGGACGAGTTGATGCCATCTTCGGCTGCAAGCTTGTGCAGGGGGCTCAATCGAAAAGCAGCTCTCGTAACCAGGTGCAGACTTGGTTAACCTCAAGTTGCCAGGCCGGATCAACGGCCGGCGAACAGATTGGGAGGATGCGATGATACGCCAGGAGCGGCGCGATTCACCACGGCATGATCCAGAAGTCGCGATTTCACGACGAGCGCTTGTCCAGGGTTTGGCGGTATGCGCCGGTGCTACCGTCGCGGGGGCCGGAAGCGCATTGGCTCAGGCCGGCCCCGTGGCGCCCCCGTCAACAGTCACCAGCCCGCCGCGCGATTTCAGTCCACGCGGTGCCCCCACCACCTATTTCTGGGATCCGGACATCATCGCCGTCGACCCATCCTTCAACAATCTCGCCCAGCCCAATACGGCGATCAAGCGCCTCCACACCGGTCTCTTGTGGGCGGAGGGCCCCGCCTGGAGTTCGCAGGGGCGCTACCTCCTGTGGAGCGACATTCCAAATAACAGGCAGATGCGATGGTCGGAGGATGACGGTCACGTCAGCGTCTTCCGTGCGCCATCCAACAACAGTAACGGCAACTCGTTTGATTTCCAGGGACGACAGCTTTCCTGCGAGCATCTCACCCGGCGCGTCGTGCGCTATGAGCATGACGGCACCGCAACCGTGCTGGCTGACTCCTATGACGGCAAGAAGCTGAACTCGCCGAACGATGTCGTCGCGCATCCGGACGGCAGCTACTGGTTCACCGATCCGCCCTATGGTGGCATGCTCTATGAGGGTGAGCCTGACGTCGCGGGTGGGCCGAGCAATTCTGCCGGCAAGCTCAACCCACGGATCGGCCAACCGGCAGGCTTCGTGCCGGGCAAGCGCGAACTGCCGACCAACTGCTATCGCATCGATCCGTCTGGCCGGGTCGATCTCGTCGTGACCGAGGAACAGGTGCCAGATCCCAACGGCCTCTGCTTCTCGCCCGATTACAAGAAGCTGTATGTCGCCTCTACCGGCAAGGGGCCGGGCGACACCGGTCCGGGCGGCAAGGGCGACGTGTTCGTGTTCGACGTCGGCACCGACAACAAGCTGACCAACCACAAGCGGTTCAGCGATTTCATGGTCGACGGCGTGAAGTGCGGTCCGGACGGCGTGCGCTGTGACGTCAACGGCAATGTTTGGTGCTCCAGCAACGCCGGCCGCGCCGTCGGCTACAGCGGCGTGACGGTATGGTCCCCGGAGGGCAAGCTGATCGGCCGCATCCGTTTGCCCGAAGTGTGCGGCAACATCTGCTTCGGCGGCCCCAAGCGCAATCGCCTGTTCATGGCCGCGAGCCAGTCGCTCTACGCCGTGTACACGGCAACTCAGGGTGCCGGACCGGGCTGACGCGTTCCGCCTCTCTCATGTCATTCTCCGATGCGCAATTGCGCATCGGAGATGCGCCCGCGAGGGCGCAGGCCCGGAATCCATCGGGCCGCAGAGGTGGATGTTGAATGGATTCCGGGCTCTCGCTTCGCGAGCCCCGGAATGACGAAACGGCGATTCATTAAAATTCGTCGCAAATTGGCAACGTCCAGCCAACCGCTCCGGCAAAAGTTGGGCACACCTAAACTCAGCGTTTATTGCGAACGGTCCACTCTTCTTCGCCAGAAGGGAGGCTTCGTCTATCAATGCCTATTTTCAAGTATTTTACCTACGTCGGATCGGCGTTACTCGTATTGTTGTTTGTTTCAAACGCTTATCTCACTGACGACGAAAGCAATTTGCGCTTCGATGGTTCGCTGTACGGGAGCGCGCTTTACGCGCCTCGCGTCGCAGAAACCCGAGCGACCGCGGAGCTTCGCATTACCCGTGATGTCACGCCTGCGGTTCGCGTCAGGGAAGTGTTTGCCGTGTTCGCCCCCAATGAGCGCCGCCGCAACAAGCGTGATTCATAACGCCGGTGTGTCCGCGGTTGAGACCGGCGGGTACTCCCGAGCGGCATCCATCCGGCAACATTGCCGGTCTCTAAACGCCGGACAATGCACGCGCTTCTGGAACGGGCCCGGGCCTTCGCCGTTATCTCCAAGTTATCAATTTTAGCTTCATTCCCGATGCGAAGCGTCCCCGAAACCCGTGCATTTCAGCTAGGATGAACCCATGTTTGGCATAGGTGAGGCGCGGCGTCGCGCCCCGATCATGAGGAGGTCGCCATGAGCTTCCGCCGCGATTTCATCAGCAAGCCGATCTTCGCTTTCGCGCGTGGTGCAATGCCCACGATGTCCGACACCGAGCGCGAGGCGCTGGAGGCGGGCGACGTCTGGTGGGACGCCGATCTCTTCACCGGCAATCCCGACTGGTCGAAATTGCTCGCTGTCGCGCCGGCGACGCTGACTGAAGAAGAAAAGGCCTTTCTCAACGACCCCGTCGACGAGCTTTGCGCCATGCTCGACGAGTGGAAGATCAATTGGGAATGGCGCGATCTTCCGCCGGAGGCGTGGGCCTTCATCAAGCGCCACAAGTTCTTCGGCATGATCATTCCGAAGGAGTTTGGCGGGCTCGGCTTCTCGCCCTATGCGCATTCGGAAGTGGTGCGAAAGCTTTCATCGCGCTCGCTGACCGCCGCCGTCACTGTGATGGTGCCGAATTCGCTCGGCCCGGGCGAACTGTTGATGCGCTTCGGTACCAAGGAGCAGCAGGATAGATGGCTGCCGCGGCTCGCCGAAGGCGCCGACATTCCTTGCTTCGGCCTGACCAGCCCTGAAGCCGGCTCGGACGCGGCCTCGATGGTCGACACCGGCATCATCTGCAAGGGCAGTTTCGAGGGCCGGGAAGTCATCGGCCTGCGGCTGAACTGGCACAAGCGCTACATCACGCTCGGTCCCGTCGCGACGCTGCTCGGTCTCGCCTTCAAGGCCTATGATCCCGATCATCTCGTGGGCCAGCAGGAAGAGCTCGGAATTACCGTCGCCCTGATCCCGACCCATCTGCCGGGCGTCGAGATCGGCCGTCGCCATCTGCCGGCGATGCAGGTGTTTCAGAACGGCCCGAACTGGGGTCGCGACGTGTTCATTCCGATGGACTACATCATCGGCGGGCAGGAGCGGCTGGGCCAGGGCTGGAAGATGCTGATGACAGCGCTGGCCGCCGGCCGCGGCATCTCGCTGCCGTCGCTGTCGGCTGCGGGGGCGGCGTATGCGGCACGCACGACCGGCGCCTATGCCCGCATTCGCGAGCAGTTCGGTATCTCCATCGGCAAGTTCGAAGGTATCGAGGAGCCGCTCGCGCGCATCGCCGGCACCGCCTATCTGCTCGATGCCGCGCGGCGGCTGACCTGCGCCGCCCTCAACCAGGGGCATCATCCCGCCGTCATCTCCGGCATCATGAAGCTGCACGCCACCGAGCGGATGCGGATCGTGATCGACGACGCCATGGACATCCATGGCGGCAAGGCCGTGATCGACGGACCGCAGAACTACATGGGCAGCCTCTATCGCGCGGTGCCGGTCGGCATCACGGTTGAAGGCGCCAATATCCTCACGCGAAATCTCATCGTGTTTGGCCAAGGCGCGATCCGCGCTCATCCATTCCTGCTCGAGGAAATGAATGCGCTGGGTGAAGCCGACCGTGCCAAGGGCTTGGAAGACTTCGACAAGGTGTTCTGGAGCCATGTCGGCCACAGCTTCAAGACCATGTTCCGCGCCTGGGCTAGGTGCTGGACCTTCGGCCTGTTTGCGCCGGCGCCCGATGCCGGCGAGGCAACGCGATTCTATCGCCAGCTCTCGCGCTATTCCTCGGCATTCGCACTGTGCGCCGACATGGCGCTGTTGACGCTTGGCGGCGCGCTCAAACGCAAGGAAATGCTCTCGGCCCGGTTCGGCGACATTCTGTCCGAACTCTATCTGCTATCCGCCGCGCTGAAACGCTGGCAGGACGAGGGACGCCAGCGCGAAGATTTCGCGGCGCTCGAATGGTGCATGGCGAGCGGCTTGAAGACCATCGAGAACCGCTTTGCGGAAATCCTGGCCAATCTGCCGAACCGGTTTGTCGCTGTGATCCTGAAATTCCTGATCCAGCCGTTCGGTGCGCGCGTGCTCGGCCCGTCTGACCGCGTCGTGCATCAATGCGCGCAGCTCGTGCTGGAGCCGTCGGCGGCGCGGGAACGGCTCACCTCCGATCTGTCAGCGGTCGATGATGACGGCGGCATCGCGCGGCTGGAGAAGGCGTTCCGGCTGGTGGCGGCTGCGGACGACGTCGCAAAGCAGATGCGCGCCGCGCGGCTGCATGACTGGAAGGAGGCGGTGAAGAAGGGTGTCATCACCCAGGCCCAGGGCGAGAAGTTGCAGGCTGCACATGAAGCCGTTGCCAAGGTGATTGAGGTCGATGATTTCGCCCCCGAGGCGTTGTCGCCGATTTACAGGAAGGGCGCCGACGTGCATCAGTTCTTCCAGGAATTGGGTGAACAGAGGGCGGCAAGCTGATGGCGCGACCGGTCTTTATCGTCGACGGCAGCCGGACGCCGTTCCTGAAAGCGCGCTCTGGCCCGGGACCCTTCACGCCGGTTGATCTCGCCATTCAATGCGGCCGCCCGCTATTGGCGCGGCAACCCTTTGCGCCATCGGCGTTCGATCAGGTCATTCTCGGCTGCGTCAACGTCATCGCCGACGAGATGAATCCGGCCCGCGTCGCGGCGCTGCGGCTCGGCATGGGCGAGAAGATGGTCGCCTTCACCGTGCAGATCAATTGCGGCTCCGGCATGCAATCGATCGACACCGGTTATCGTTACATCCGCGAAGGCGTCTCCGACCTGATCCTGGCCGGCGGCGCCGAAGCGCTGAGCCATGCGCCGCTGGTGTGGCCGCAACAGGGCGTGCGCTGGTTTGCCGGCCTTGCCGGCGCCAAAGGCATCGGCGCCAAGATCATGGCGGCGCTGAAGGTAAAGCCCGGTTACTTCAAGCCGATCATAGGGCTGGAGCGCGGGCTGACCGATCCCATCACCGAATTAAATATGGGACAGACCGCCGAGGTTGTCGGGCATCTCTTCGGCATCACCCGCGCGCAATCTGATACCTATGCCGCCGAAAGCCACAAGCGGCTGGCAAAGGCGCAATCGCAGGGCTGGCTCACAGACGAAGTAGAGACCGCATTCGCGCGCGATGGAAAGTTCTACGATTATGATGACGGCGTGCGGCCGGACTCGACGCCGGAGTCGTTGGCAAAACTGAAGCCGGTATTCGAGCGTCCCTGGGGCAAGGTCACTGCCGGCAATTCCTCGCAGATCACCGACGGCGCGTCCTGGGTGATCTTGGCGTCCGAAGAGGCTGTGGCCAAACACGGCCTGGCGCCGAAGGCGGTCATCCTTGACAGCCAGTGGTCGGCACTCGACCCTGGCATCATGGGGCTAGGGCCGGTGCTGTCGGCGACAGAGCTTCTCAAGCGCAACGAGCTGACGCTTTCCGATATCGAGACCTGGGAACTGAACGAGGCGTTTGCGACCCAGGTGCTGGGCTGTCTCGCCGCCTGGAACGACGAAAAGTTCTGCAAGGAGATTCTCGGCCTCGACGGCGCGGCCGGCGAACTCGACCAAAGCAAGCTGAACGTCGACGGCGGCGCGATCAGCCTCGGTCATCCCGTCGGCTGCAGCGGCAACCGCATCGTGCTGCATTTGGTGAA
The DNA here is from genome assembly GCF_023073815.1 of Bradyrhizobium sp. 157. NCBI lineage: Bacteria > Pseudomonadati > Pseudomonadota > Alphaproteobacteria > Hyphomicrobiales > Nitrobacteraceae > Bradyrhizobium > Bradyrhizobium sp. 157. The sequence continues at coordinate 83,923 of NZ_JADPKF010000092.1, forward strand.
CGCGATGAAGCGATTGGGCACCAGACGCGGCATCGCCACCGAATGTATCGGCGGCGGGCAGGGCGGCGCGATGTTGATAGAGACGGTGTGAGCATGGATAGCCAGATCATGAACGTTCTCGGCGATCGCGTGCTCGAGCTCGGGCCGAAACCTGACGCTGATAGCCCGTACAAGAATTTCCGGCTGACCCGCGATGGCGACGGCGTCGCCTGGCTCTTGTTCGATCGCGAAGGCACCAGCGCTAATACACTGTCCGCCGATCTGATCGAGGAATTGGACAAGGTGCTGGCAGAGCTGGAAGGTCGACGTCCCACGGGCCTTGTCATTCGTTCCGCCAAAAAATCCGGCTTCATCGCCGGCGCCGACGTCAACGCCTTTCGCGGCGCGACCGACGTGGCGGCAGTCGAGACAGAGATCGGTCGCGCGCATGCTGTGATCGACCGCCTCGAAGCCTTGCGCGTTCCGAGTGTGGCCGTGATCCACGGCTTCTGCCTCGGCGGCGGCTTAGAGGTGGCGCTGGCCTGCCAGATGCGAATTGCGATCGAGGACGCGCGGTTTGGCTTCCCCGAGGTGATGCTCGGCCTGCATCCCGGCCTCGGCGGCACCGTGCGCTTCACGCAGCTCGTCAATCCGATCCAGGCGATGCCGCTGATGCTGACCGGCAAGACCATCGATGCCCGCCGCGCAAAATCGCTCGGGCTGGTCGATGCCGTGACGCAGGAGCGGCATGTCTTGAATGCCGTGAAGGATGCCGTGTCCGGCCGCCTGAAGCGCGCGAAGCCCGGGCTTCTCAACTCCGTTCTCAGCCTCGGCCCGGTCAAGGGCTTTCTCGCCTCGCGCATGCGCCGCGAGGCCGGCAAGGCGGCGCGGGAGGAGCATTATCCCGCGCCTTATGCGCTGATCGATCTCTGGGAAAAGCACGGCGGCGACCGACGGGCGATGCTGAATGCGGAGAAAGCGTCTTTCGCCCGACTGATGGTGACGCCGACCGCGCAGAACCTGATCCGCGTGTTCTTCCTGCGCGAGCAGATGAAGAAACTCGCGGGATCCGGCAACAAGATCGAGCATGTTCACGTCATCGGCGCCGGCGCCATGGGCGGCGACATCGCCGCCTGGTGCGCCGGCCAGGATTTGCGGGTGACGCTCGCCGACATGAAGCCGGAGCCGATCGCAGGCGCGATCAAGCGCGCCGCCGATCTCTACGGCAAGATCCTGCGCAAGCGGACTGCCGTGCGCGATGCGCTGGACCGGCTGATGCCGGACATGCAGGCCGAGGGTGTTCGCAACGCCGATCTCATCATCGAGGCGGTGCCGGAAAAACTGGAGCTGAAGCAGAAGGTGTATGCCGGGATCGAGCCGAAAATGAAGCCGGGCGCGATCCTCGCGACCAACACGTCGAGCATTCCGCTGCAGGACCTGCGCACCACGCTGCAAAAGCCCGAGCGGCTTCTCGGGCTACACTTCTTCAACCCGGTGTCGCGGCTGCAACTCGTCGAAGTCGTCAGCCATGACGGCACCGACGCGCAATTGCTGAAAGAAGCGCTCGCCTTCGTCGGCGCCATCGACCGGTTGCCGCTGCCCGTAAAATCGTCGCCCGGCTTCCTCGTCAACCGCGCGCTGACGCCCTACATGCTGGAAGCGATGCTGATGCTGGACGAGAAGATCGACAAGACTGTCATCGACGCCGCTGCGAAAAAGTTCGGCATGCCGATGGGTCCGATCGAACTCGCCGACCAGGTCGGCCTGGATATCTGTCTCGATGTCGGCGACATGCTGCGCTCGAAGTTCGGCGACATGCTGCCGCCGACGCCGGCCTGGCTGCGGGAAAAGGTCGCCAGAGGCGAACTCGGCCGCAAGTCGGGCAAGGGCTTTTACACCTGGAAGGAGGGCAAGGCCGACACCTCATCCGGCCTGCCCGCGACATCGGAACCATCTGCGGAAATGATCGACCGGCTGATCCTGCCGATGTCGAATGTCTGCGTCGCCTGCCTGCGCGAAGGCATCGTCGACAATGCCGACGTGGTCGACGGCGCCGTCATCTTCGGCACCGGCTACGCGCCGTTCCGCGGCGGTCCTCTGAACTATGCGCGAACCCGAGGGGTTGAGAACGTGGTCTCGACGCTGCGGGCGCTCACGGAAAAATTCGGCGGAAGATTTGCGCCGGATGCCGGCTGGGAGAATTTCAAGTGAATGAACCCCGTCTGCACGCGCCGGTCGCGACCGAGATCGAGACGCGCGGCGATCTCTGCATTCGCACGTTGGCGATGCCGGCCGACACCAACGCCAATGGCGATATCTTCGGCGGCTGGCTGCTCAGCCAGATGGATATCGGCGGCGGCGTGTTCGCTTCCAAGATCGCGAAATCGCGCACGGTGACGGTTGCGATCGAGGCCATGAATTTCCGCAAGGCCGTCTATGTCGGCGATCTCGTTTCAGTCTACGCCAATCTGGTGCGGGTCGGACGCACCTCGATCACGGTGCATCTCGAAGCCTGGGTCGTACGCCGCAAGGAGTTGCAACAGATCCTAGTGACCGATGGCAACTTCACCTAGGTCTCGATCGACGATAACGGCCGCCCGCAGCCGGTCAGTCCGGACGGCGTTATCAAGACCTAGCAATTACGGGCAGGGACGCTCATAGCCGTCACGGCCGATGAAGGTGCCGCGGCGCGGGTCATAAGTCTGCGAGCGCATGCAGCGCGGTGTATCGTCGTAATACCGGGGCGGCGGCGGTGCGTATTGCGCCTGGACGCCGCAATAGCGCGGCGAAACTGCGACCCAGCCGTCAGGCTGTTCCATGTAGCAACCGCCCTGATACCAGCGATAGCCGCCGGGCCTGGGCTCGCCCTGGGCGCCGATCGCAGCACCCGTGGTCGCCCCGACGATCGCGCCAACCGCCGCACCGCGGCCGCCGCCGAGCGCGCCGCCGACGATGGCGCCCGCCGCGCCGCCGAACAGCGCCCCGCCGAGCGTGCTTTCCTGCGCCGTAGCCTCTTGGAGCGGTGCGCAAGCCGCAAGGGCAACCAGCATCGAGAGCGCGAATTTCGGCATCATGTCAGTTCTCCGGCCATTGGACGATTCGCTTTGTTCCGGGACCAGCTTTGGCACAGCTCAGCCCCGCGGCGCAATGGTGGCAGCAGGAACAATTGCAGGTGCAACCCGTTGTAGGCCCGGAATAAATCTGAGGCTGGGCCATGTCGGACACCTACATCATCGAAGTCGGCTCGCAGCCGGCAGGGATCATCGTGCGCGCTCCCGGCGGCTATCGGTTCTTCGCCGCCTCGCATCGTTTCAACCGGCTGGAAGGACAGATATTTCGCAACGCGCGCGAGGCCGAGCGTGCAGCCTACCGTCTCGTCAGCGGGATGACGCTGGCGGCGTAACCGCCAGCGCCGGGCTTCCGGCGGTCAGAGCTTGGTGGCCGACCGCGACAGCAGCTTCCAGTCCGAACCCTGTTTCTGCCAGTTCATCAGGACGTGCAGGTTCTGCGGAACCTTTTTTCCGTCGGCCGCAAATTCCTGCTCGCCAACAAAATTGAAGCGCACGATGGCGGCCGGGCCGACGACACGGATGGTGGGGTTCTTGTATTCAAGCGAGGTCCATTTGTATTTCGCATTCTTGACGCCCGCCAGCAGGGCCGCCTTGTCGTCGACAGCTCCGCTGGAGTGGCTGTAGCTGAGTTCTTCCGCGCAGAGCGGGGCGATCCCTTCGGCATCGCCGGCCGCCTGCGCTGCACGGAAGACTTCGACATTCTTCGCGATGGCATCCTCGTCCGCGCCGGCAAAAGCGGGGATCACGCCCATGAGACCCAGTGCGAGTACAGGCAAAGCTAGCTGACGGCGATCGATGTTCATGGTTTCCTCCATTCGTTTTTAGTTGTGATGGCAGTGTTGCAGCCACAAATTGCTTTGTCGAGCGGTCGCGCATGACGTGGCTCGCATGGCTTCGGGGCCCTAACCAGGTTCGTTGTTTCGCTCTGCCAAACGCCTCCGCGGCCTATCTACCTCGTTGACCGCGACCCCAATCAGCCGCACCATAACGGCAACTTTGTGCCCCAAGTCCATATCGCGAGGGAGCCAGCCGTGGCCGGATTGTCCCACCGTCAGACTGAAATCCTCAACATCGCCCGCGCGTTTGGTCGGGTGATGGTGGAAGACCTCGCCAAGCGGTTCGAGGTTTCGGCGCAGACTATCCGCAAGGATCTCAATGACCTCTGCGATCAGCGCTCGCTGACCCGCATCCATGGCGGCGCCATCATTGCCTCCGGCGTGGAAAACCTCGCCTACGAGGCGCGGCGTTTCGTGGCGGCGGAGGAGAAACGGGCGATCGGCATCGCCGCGGCGTCGCGGATTCCGAACGGCTGCTCGCTGTTCATCAACATCGGTACCACGACCGAAGAAGTCGCGAGCGCGCTGACCTCGCATGAAGATTTGCTGGTCATCACCAACAATCTCAATGTCGCGATGCTGTTGTACCGGCATCCGCGCATCGAGGTGATCGTGGCTGGAGGAGCCGTGCGCCGCGCCGACGGCGCCGTGATCGGCTCGACCGCGATCAGCCTGATCGGCCAGTTCAAGGTCGATTACGCCATCATCGGGGCGTCGGCGATCGACGAGGAGGGCGCATTGCTCGACTTCGATTATCGGGAAGTGCAGGCCGCGCAAGCGATCATCGCCAATGCGCGCAGCGTCATGCTGGTCGCGGATTCCACAAAACTCCGCCGCAGCGCGCCGGTGCGCATCGCTCATCTCAGCCAGATCCAGACATTTGTGACTGATGCGCCGTTGCCGGCGGGTCTTGCCAGCATCTGCAGCCACCGCGGCATCGAGGTGGTCGAGGCGATGGAAAAGCCGGCCGCGGACATCGACGAGCCTGCTACCGAGCCTACCGCGGCCACGACCGCAACGCCTATCCGCTTGCGCTAGTTTCTGGCCACGGCGCGTCGTCGCCGCTGTTTTTCGCGATTGCCGCACCCGTTCATGCTGCACCATTGCCGGCGCTGACTCTTGCTCGTGTCGAGGTAGTAGACATCGCAATCAGCGGCAGCGCATTTTCGGATTCTCGTGCACTCCTCGTCGACCAGTAGAGATTCGATCGCCAGCGCGCAGGCATGCAGCGGAATTTCGGGTGTCCGCGGCGAACACCAGCGGTATCTGACCAACCCGCCGGCCCGCGAAGCGACCAGCGTCCGGGCTGCGTGGGCGGCCTTGATCGCGGCAGAGAGGGCGTCCAGGTCTGGCTGCCGCCCCGGCCGTCCAGAGATTTTCGCTGCCAGGATGTCGTGAAGGTGCTCGCGAAGCCTGCGGGCGCGTTTCACGAGGCGACCAGGCGCCGGACCAAGCAGCCGCAGCAGCGGCTTAGCAATCGGTGGCTCGATAAGTCCAGCCAATTCAGCGAACCGTACCAGGTCATGGTAAGTCGCAAGATTTTCGATCGGCTCGTCAGAGGGCCGCTCATCCAGCGTATTCACGAAGTCGAGGGCTGGATGTCCACCACTCCATTCAAAACCATCGCCGCGGTTGTTCATCTCGTCCTTGTTCGGTGGTTCGCTTTGGCGTAACCGTTAAAATACTATATTCAGGTTATCATTCCTGCGATCTTAATGGAAGTAGATCATGTCCGAGTTGGCCGCCGATCGGCGCGTGCCCGGGAATTACGTTCGCGGGGCTCTCTACGGGCTCGCGGCCGTAAGTATCTGGTCGGGTTGGATCGTTGTGGCTCGGCTCGGGCTAAAGACGAGTCTTACGCCGTGGGACATCGCTGCGCTTCGTTTCGTCGTGGCCGGCGTGCTCCTGCTGCCTTATGTCCTGCAGAAGGGTCTCGCGTTCGAACGCTTGGGCTTGATCGGATTGGCGGCAATCGTGCTTGGCGGTGGCGCTCCCGTGCTGCTCGCCAACACAGGTCTGCTGTTCGCCCCTGCAGCCCATGCCGGCGCCCTGTTTCCCGGAGTGATGCCGCTGGCGGTCGCGGTTCTGGCTGCGGCCTTCCTGCACGAGGCGTTCACGGGCGCGAAAAAGATCGGTTTTGCGCTGATCATGATGGGCATCGCCGGCATCGCATGGGGCACGGCCGGGGCGATAGATCCGAGGCAGACGACGGGACACGCGCTGTTCCTCGCGTCCGCGTTTGCCTGGGCCTGCTACACGGTGGCAATGCGGCGGGCGCGGCTTGATGGATTGCATGCTGCAGGCATCGCCGCGGTCGGCGCCTTGATGCTCTATGTCCCCGTCTACTTTCTTGCGGAGGGCACAAGCCTCGGTAGGGCATCGTGGGGTGACGTTGCTCTTCAGGCATTTGTCCAGGGTGTTCTGACAGCAATTGTTTCACTGGTTTTTTATGGACGCGCTGTCAGTCTGCTGGGCGCCTCAAGCGGGGCCGCCTTTGCCGCACTATCTCCAGTCATGACGGCGGTGATGGCTATTCCGATTCTCGGGGAATGGCCGGTGACGTTGGACTGGATTGCTATCGCCTCGATCTCGGCCGGTGTTTACGTCGTGAGCGGCGGGCCACTGCCGCGACGGGCCTACTCGGCTTCTGTGCCGGCCAAATGATCCCGGTATGCTCCTCGTTTTCGTCTTGCTTTCATTGTCATGCTCGTCGCGGATTCTACAAATCTCCGCCGCAATGCGTCGCTGCGTATCGCTCAGCTTACCAGATCCAGACCTGTGTGACTGAGGCGCTGTTGCCGGCGGGGCTTGCCGGCATCTGCAGCCACCGCGGCATCGAGGTGGTCCAGGCGATGGAGAAGCCGGCGGCGGATATCGACGATTCCGGCGGCGAACCGGCTTCGACCGTGGTGCGGCTGAAGTAGCGCGCGATTATCCGAGCGAGCCGAGCAGCGACCTCGTTTTCAGGAACTCCCGACACTTGGCGAGGCCAGGCCAAACGACAAGAGACGCCTGCGAATGCGGCGAGAATGCCCGGTGCAGATCCAGCACTTCCGCATGCATTCCGGGGTAGGGGCCGGGCCCCGGGCGCAAGATGGCATCCAGCGCGCCGCTCAAGAGATCAGCGACATCATCGGTCGAGCTAATGCGAACATAGTCCGGCGTTTGATCGGCGTCCGTCAGTTTCGCCAACAGTGCCTGCGGGTCATCAGTGAGGTTCGGAGAGATACCAAGCCTTAACGCCTTCGTCGGCAGTGTGCGCGCGACAGCATCCGCTGCCGCCGACATGCGTTCGAACGCATCGCTGATGGTGGGCAGCATTGCCTCGCCATGGCCGGTGAGGGTGAGGCCGCGCGGCATGCGCTGAAACAGCGGAACTCCCAAGATCTGCTCCAGATGCTTGATCTGCTGGCTGACGGCGCCCGGTGTTACCGAAAGCTCCTGCGCAGCCAGTTTGAAGCTGAGATGGCGGCCGGCAGCCTCGAAGGCTCGCAGTCCGTTGAGTGGAGGCAGTCTGTAGCTCACTAGGATTCCATCCATAGGCGTTAGGCGCGCGCAGATTAGAAAATCTAACTCAACTGTCTAGGAAAAATGGTTTGTGCGCGACGGGTGCAGCGGTGCACGAGGTGATGTTTCGAGGACAGGAGAAACCAAATGCACATCCGCCGCATCAATGCCGAAACAGTAACCGTTCCGGCGACGGGCTACAGCCAGGCGCTTGAGGTCAGCGGTCACACGCGTCTTCTTTTTGTAAGTGGCCAGATCCCGCTCGGCATCGATGGCACTTTGCCTGAGGGGTTTGAAGCGCAGTGCAGGCTCGCCTGGCGAAATGTCGAGGCTCAGCTCAAGGCAGCCGGCATGACACTCGACAATCTGGTCATGCACCGAACCTACCTTGCCGACCGGCGGTACGCCCTTCTCAATCGCTCCGTGCGAAACGAGGTACTTGGTGGACGGGAAACAGCGCTGACGGTGGTTATCGCTGGAATCTTCGACGAAGCGTGGCTTCTCGAAGTCGAGGCCATGGCCGCGGGCTGATGCCGAGACCAATGCGCCGCGGTCTGCCGCACGTGGCGCGGACCTGTGCGGTCAAGTCTGGCCTTACTCTCAAGTAGGGAGACCCGGTTCCCCGCTTTCAGCTTGCTTTCGTTTTTCTTTGTGATTAACTCCCATACGAAAGCAAAATCGCCGAAGTGAAGAGGCGATTGCCGGGGGAAGCGTTTCGTTGGATCGGATATTCGACCTCGCCATTATCGGAGGCGGCATCAATGGCTGCGGCATCGCGCGCGATGCCGCGGGCCGGGGCAATTCCGTTTTCCTTTGTGAAATGAACGACTTGGCCAGTGGAACGTCGTCCTGGTCGACCAAGCTCGTGCACGGGGGCTTACGCTATCTCGAATATTACGAGTTCCGCCTGGTCCGCGAGGCGCTGATCGAGCGCGAAATCCTCTGGCAGATCGCGCCCCACATTATCAGACCTTTGCGTTTCGTTTTGCCGCACCACGCCGGCTTGCGGCCGGCTTGGCTGCTCAGGTTAGGGTTGTTCTTGTACGACCATATCGGTGGCCGGCATCTGCTGCCGCCGACGCGCTCGGTCAATCTCCTCCATGACGAGGTAGGCAAACCCTTGATCGCCAACCGCTACCGAAAAGGCTTCGAATATTCCGACTGCTTCGTCGATGACGCGCGCCTGGTCGTGCTCACGGCGCGGGACGCGGCCGATCGCGGCGCCGAAATTCACACCCGGTCGCGCGCGGTCGAGATACGGCAGGTGGACGGCATCTGGCACGTGACCGTCGAGAAGGCCATCAGCGGCGGGCGCACTACCATCCAGGCGCGCGCGCTGGTCAATGCCGGCGGCCCCTGGGTCGAGCAGGTGCTGTCGTTGGGCTCAGGCGTCAACGCGCGGGCAAAAGTGCGGCTGGTGCAAGGCTCCCACATCGTGGTGCGCAAGCTCTATGAGCACGACCGTGCCTACATGTTCCAGAATGCCGACGGCCGCATCATCTTCGTCATCCCCTACCAGGACGATTTCACGCTGATCGGCACCACCGATCGCGATTACGATGGCGACCCCGCCAAGGTGAAGGCCTCGCCGGAGGAGATCCAGTATCTCTGCGCCTCCGCCAGCGAGTACCTGAAAAAAACTGTGCTGCCTGCGGATGTGGTCTGGACCTATTCCGGCGTTCGCCCGCTCTATGACGATGGCGCCAGCGAAGCGAAAGCGGCGACCCGCGACTACGTGTTCGAACTCGATACGCCCGGCGGCGCGCCGCTGCTCTCGATCTATGGCGGCAAGATCACGACCTACCGGCGGCTCGCCGAAGAAGCGCTGGAACGGCTTGCGCCCTATCTGCACAGCGCAAAGGAAAAGGAAGGCTGGACCGGCAAGTCGCCGCTTCCCGGTGGCGACATCGGCGTTTCGGCGCTCGGCGCGCTGGCCGCGGAACTGACGCAAAAATATCCGTTCGTCACCCCGACGCATGCCAACCGGCTGGCGCATGCCTACGGCACGCGCGCGACAAAGTTGCTCGGCAACGCGAAATCTTTTGCCGATCTCGGCCAGGCGTTCGGCGCTACGTTGACGGAAAGCGAGGTCAGGTACCTGATTGCGAACGAATGGGCCTGCACCGCCGAAGACGTCGTGTGGCGCAGGTCCAAGCTCGGATTACGGTTGTCGGCGGACGAAATTGCCGTGCTCGACGAATGGATCAAAGCCAACAGCGGCTCCGGTGAACGTCCCTTGCGTGAAGCGGGAGGGCGGTCATGAGCGTCACGCTCGAGCATGTCACGCGCACCGTGGACGGCATCCCGACTATCCGCGATGTTTCGCTGACGCTCGAGCGCGGCACGCTGAGCGTGCTGCTGGGACCGACGCTGTCCGGCAAGACCTCGATCATGCGACTGCTCGCCGGTCTCGACAAGCCCACGACCGGCCGCGTGCTGGTCGACAGCAAGGACGTCACCGGCGCCGACGTGCGGCAGCGCTCGGTTGCGATGGTCTATCAGCAATTCATCAATTATCCCTCGCTGACGGTCTATGAGAACATCGCCTCGCCGCTACGCGTGCAGGGCAGGCCGCGGGAGGAGATCGACCACCGCGTGCAGGACGCCGCGAAACTACTGCGGCTCGAGCCCTATCTAAAACGCACGCCGCTGCAGCTTTCCGGCGGTCAGCAGCAGCGCACCGCGATCGCGCGTGCGCTGGTCAAGGGCGCCGACCTCGTGCTGCTCGATGAGCCACTCGCCAATCTCGATTACAAGCTCCGAGAGGAGCTGCGCACCGAACTGCCGCGTATCTTCGAGGCGTCGGGCGCGATCTTCGTTTACGCCACCACCGAGCCCTCGGAGGCGCTGCTGCTCGGCGGCAACACGGTGTGCATGTGGGAAGGCCAGGTGCTTCAGGCCGGCAATACATCGCAAGTCTATCGCCGTCCCGACACGCTGCGCGTCGCACAGGTATTCTCAGATCCGCCGCTCAACATCGTCGGTCTCGAGAAGAAAAACGGGTCGGTGCAATATGCCGGCGGCATCCAGGCGCCGGCCACTGGGCTCTATGCGCAGCTTTCCGACGGCCCCTATCGCGTCGGCTTCCGCGCCCACCAGCTTGAAGTGGCGAACGGCATCGCCGGCCGCCACGCCTTCCACGCCACCGTCACCGTGACCGAGATCACCGGCTCGGAAAGTTTCGTGCATCTCAGCCGCGACGCTTCCAACTGGGTTGCGGTGCTGCCGGGCGTGCATGAATACGAGCCCGGCCAGACGCTCGATGCCGTGCTCGATCCCGACAACGTCTTCGTGTTCGACGCCGCCGACCGCCTGGTCGCAGCGCCAGCCGTCGCGTTTTCAGGCGAAGCGCGTGGTGGTTCGCTTGAAAACGCGTCAACAAAGAAAAGCATGTGAGGGAGATGCGATATGGCCCGCATTGACCTCGTCGATCTCGCGCATTCCTACGGCGGCAATGACGCTGCGCCCGAATCCTTTGCGTTGAAGCCGGTGACCATGACCTGGCGGCAGGGCGGGGCTTACGCGCTGCTCGGCCCCTCCGGCTGCGGCAAGACCACGCTGCTCAACCTGATCTCCGGTATCGTCACGCCGTCGCGCGGAAAAATCCTGTTCGACGGCGCCGATATCACGCCGCTGTCAACCCAGAAGCGCAATATCGCGCAGGTGTTCCAGTTTCCGGTGATCTACGACACGATGACGGTCGGGCAGAACCTCGCATTCCCGCTCAGGAATCGCGGCGTGCCGAAGGCCGAGGTCGAGGCGCGGGTGAGGCAGATCGCCGATCTCCTCGATCTGACGTTCTATCTCGACCGCAAGGCGACGCGCCTGACCGCGGACGCCAAGCAGAAGATTTCGCTCGGTCGCGGCCTCGTCCGCTCCGACGTCGCCGCCGTGTTGTTCGACGAGCCGCTGACGGTGATCGACCCCGAGCTGAAATGGCAGTTGCGCTCGAAGTTGAAGGCGCTGCACCGCGAGCTCGATCTCACGATGATTTACGTTACGCACGACCAGACCGAGGCACTGACCTTTGCCGACACGGTGGTGGTCATGCATGACGGCCGCGTGGTGCAGAGCGGCACGCCGGCCGAATTGTTCGACAAGCCCGCGCATACGTTCGTGGGTTACTTCATCGGTTCGCCCGGCATGAACATCGTTCCGGCTGTGGTGAGCGGACACGAAGCCCGCATCGACGGCCATATCATCGGCCTGCATCGCAATTACGGCGTCCTGCCGGCGGATGCGAAGATCGAGATCGGCGTGCGGCCGGAGTTCGTCAATATCGCAGCTCCCGCGTCCGGCCTTTTATCTGCAACCATCGAACGGATCGACGACCTCGGTCGCGCCCGCTTCGCCCGCGTTCGTATCGGCGATGCCAAGTTTGCCGCGCGCGTGCCGCCCGGGTTCTCCGTGCCCGACAACATGGTCGGGCTGGTGTTCGATCCCGCGCATGTTCACGTCTATGCCGACAGCCGTCTGGTCGAGGGGGTTGCCTGATGGACAAGATCGTCAACCAAAAAGCCTGGTTTCTGGTGCTGCCGGTATTCGCGGTGGTCGCGTTCTCCGCGATTCTGCCGCTGATGACGGTCGTGAACTATTCGATGCAGGACACGTTCGGCAATAACCAGTTCTTCTGGAACGGCGTCGGCTGGTTCAAGGAGTTGCTGGATCCCTCGACCGATCTCGGCGGCCGCTTCCTGGCCTCGCTCGGCCGTAATCTCTTGTTCTCGGCCATCATCCTGGCGATCGAGGTGCCGCTCGGCATCGTGGTGGCGCTGTCGATGCCGCGTGAGGGCTGGACCGTCGCCGTATGTCTCGTCATCCTGGCGCTGCCGCTGCTCATTCCGTGGAACGTCGTCGGAACGATCTGGCAGATTTTTGGCCGGCCCGATATCGGCCTGCTCGGCTATACGCTCAACAGTCTGGGCTTCGACTACAATTACGTCTCCAACGAGTTCGACGCCTGGGCCACCGTCATCGTCATGGACGTCTGGCACTGGACCAGCCTGGTCGCGCTGCTTTGCTACGCTGGCTTGAAGTCGATTCCCGACGCTTACTATCAGGCGGCGCAGATCGACGGCGCTTCGCGCTGGGCGGTGTTCAAGGCGATCCAATTGCCGAAGATGAACCGCGTGCTGCTGATCGCCGTGCTGCTGCGGTTCATGGACAGTTTTATGATCTACACCGAGCCGTTCGTCGTGACCGGCGGCGGTCCGGGCAACTCGACCACCTTCGTCTCGATTGAGCTGGTCAAGATCGCGCTCGGACAGTTCGACCTCGGCAAGGCTGCCGCTCTCTCGCTCGTCTACAATCTGATCATCCTGATCGTGTGCTGGGTGTTCTACACCGTCATGACCAATGCCGGGGCCGAGCGTCCCGCCAAGCAGGGAGGCGCCTGATGCATTCGATTCCCGGCCGCCGTCTCATCATCTCGCTGTTTTTGATTTTCCTGCTGTTGCCGATCTACTGGCTCGTCAACATGAGCTTCAAGACCAATGCCGAGATCGTCACCACGATGACGCTGTGGCCGCACCAGCCGACGCTGGAAAATTACAAGCGCATCTTCACCGACGAGAGCTGGTATTCCGGCTACATCAACTCACTGACCTATGTGCTGATCAACACCGTGATCTCGATCGCGGTGGCGTTGCCGGCCGCCTATGGCTTCTCGCGCTATCGTTTCCTCGGCGACAAACATTTGTTCTTCTGGCTGTTGTCGAATCGCATGGCACCGGCCGCGGTGTTCGCGCTGCCGTTCTTCAATCTCTATTCGGCACTCAACCTGTTCGATACGCCCTGGGCGGTCGCGCTGGCGCACTGCATCTTCAATGTGCCGCTGGCGGTGTGGATTCTCGAAGGCTTCGTCTCGGGCGTGCCGCGCGAGATCGACGAGACCGCATTCCTCGACGGCTATTCGTTCCCGCGCTTCTTCGTCAAGATCCTGGTGCCGCTGATCGCGAGCGGCATCGGCGTCGCCGCGTTCTTCTGCTTCATGTTCTCCTGGGTCGAACTCTTGCTGGCGCGCACGCTGACATCGGTCAACGCCAAGCCGATCTCCGCGATCATGACCCGCACGGTCTCAGCCGCGGGCATGGATTGGGGGCTACTGGCGGCAGCCGGCGTGCTCACCATCATCCCCGGCGCGCTCGTGATCTGGTTCGTCCGCAACTACATCGCGCGCGGTTTTGCGCTCGGCCGGGTGTAGGGGGCGCAGATGGAAAACATCGCATGGATGGCCTGGACGCTGCCGACCGCGATCTTCTTCGTGATGCTGGCGCTGACGCTCGGCGTGATGACATGGCTTGGGATAGCGTATCCTGAAGCCGAGCGCGTCGGCATCCTGCGCATTCCGACCACGCGCGGCGATCGGCTGTTCATTTCGCTGGTGCTTGCCGCCGTCATTCATTTGCTGTGGATCGCCTTCGTCGGCCCCGATCCGATCGCTACTCTGCCGATCGGGGAGGGCGTTGAGATTTCGAGCCTGTGGCTCGCAACCCTGATTTCGCTCGTCTCGGCCGTTGCGATCTTTCGCACGGTCTGAAACGGCGGAAAAAGACAGATCCGGGATCAACCCGGGCCTGAATATGTGTTTGTCGCTGCAACCGGAGGATCCAATATGCGACGCTTGACCAAGGAGAGCTTTCTGACGATGACCAGCGCGGCCGCGCTGATCGCCGCATCCGTGACCATTGCCGCACCTGTGCGTGCCGACGACGCCGTCAATCAAAGGTGGATCGACAGCGAATTCCAGCCTTCGACATTGTCGAAGGAGGAGCAGATGAAGGAGCTGCAGTGGTTCGCCAAGGCCGCCGAGCCCTTCAAGGGCATGGAAATCAACGTCGTGTCGGAAACGATCACGACGCACGAATATGAATCGCGGACGCTGGCGAAAGCTTTCACCGAGATCACCGGCATCAAGGTCAAGCACGACCTGATCCAGGAAGGCGATGTCGTCGAAAAGCTGCAGACCCAGATGCAGTCCGGCAAGAACGTCTATGACGGCTGGATCAACGATTCGGACCTGATCGGCACCCACGTCCGCTACGGCCAAACCGTGATCCTGTCGGACTACATGACCGGCGAGGGCAAGGACGTCACCAATCCGCAGCTCGATGTCAACGACTTCATCGGCAAATCCTTCACCACGGGTCCGGACGGCAAGCTCTATCAGTTGCCCGACCAGCAGTTCGCGAACCTCTATTGGTTCCGCTACGACTGGTTCTCCAATCCGGAATACAAAGCCAAGTTCAAGGCGAAGTATGGCTACGAGCTCGGCGTTCCCGTGAACTGGTCCGCCTATGAAGACATCGCCGAGTTCTTCACCAACGACATCAAGGAGATCAACGGCGTCAAGGTCTATGGCCACATGGACTATGGCAAGAAGGATCCCTCGCTCGGCTGGCGGTTCACCGACGCCTGGCTGTCGATGGCCGGCAACGGCGACAAGGGCATCCCGAACGGCCTGCCGGTCGATGAGTGGGGCATCCGCATGGAAGGCTGCCGTCCGGTCGGCTCGTCGGTCGAGCGCGGCGGCGACACCAACGGCCCGGCGGCGGTCTATTCGATCACCAAATACCTCGACTGGATGAAGAAGTATGCTCCGCCCCAAGCGCAAGGCATGACCTTCTCCGAAGCAGGTCCGGTACCGGCGCAGGGCAACATCGCCCAGCAGATCTTCTGGTACACCGCCTTCACCGCCGACATGGTGAAGCCCGGTATCCCGGTCGTGAACGCGGACGGCACGCCGAAGTGGCGCATGGCGCCGTCGCCGCACGGCTCGTACTGGAAAGAGGGCATGAAGCTCGGCTACCAGGACGCCGGCTCCGCGACGCTGCTGAAGTCGACCCCGCCGGATCGCCGCAAGGCGGCCTGGCTCTATCTGCAGTTCATCAACTCCAAGACGGTCAGCTTGAAGAAGAGCCATGTCGGCCTCACGTTTGTGCGTGAATCCGACATCTGGGACAAGTCGTTCACCGAGCGCGCGCCGAAGCTCGGCGGCCTGATCGAGTTCTACCGCTCGCCCGCCCGCGTGCAGTGGACGCCCACCGGCAACAACGTGCCTGACTATCCGAAGCTTGCGCAATTATGGTGGCAGAACATCGGCGATGCGTCGTCCGGTGCAAAGACGCCGCAAGCTGCGATGGACGCGCTGGCCGCAGCCCAGGACTCGGTGCTCGAACGTCTCGAGAAGAGTGGCGTGCAGAAAGAGTGCGGGCCGAAGCTGAACAAGAAAGAGACCGCCGAGTTCTGGTTCGCCAAGGCCGAGAAAGACAAGACCATCGCGCCGCAGCGCAAGCTGGCGAACGAAAAGCCGAAGGGCGAGACGGTCGACTACGACGCGCTGATCAAGTCGTGGCCGGCTACGCCCCCGAAGCGGGCGGAGGCGAAGTGACATCGTAGATGTCATGGCCGGGCTTGACCCGGCCATCCACGAACAAAACCAAAGGCCGGGAGCGATCCCGGCCTTTTTCTTTTGTCATTGCGAGCGAAGCGAAGCAATCCATCTCGCCGCTTGCTGAAGCATGGATTGCTTCGTCGCTTCGCTCCTCGCAATGACGGAGAGAAAGCTTAGCAGCCTCACTCCGCCGCTTGCGCCGCCAGCGTCGGATAGTCCGTGTATCCCTTCGCGCCGCCGCCGTAGAATGTCGCCTTGTCCCATTCATTCAGCGGCGCGCCCTTCTTCAGCCGCTCGACCAGATCGGGGTTCGAGATGAACGGCTTTCCGAACGCGATCAGGTCGGCGGCGCCGGCCTCGAGCACTTTTGTCGCGAGGTCGAAGCCGTAGCCGTTGTTGGCGACATAGGCTCCGCCAAAGCGCTTACGCAAGGACGCGTAATCGAACGGCGCGATATCGCGCGGGCCGCCGGTCGCGCCTTCGATGACGTGGATGTAGCTCAGCTTCAGCACGTCGAGTCCATCCACGATGTGATCGAACAGCGGCTGTGGATTAGAATCGGAGACGTCATTAGCCGGCGTCACCGGCGAAATGCGGATGCCGGTGCGCTCGGGGCCGGCGATCGCGGCCACCGCCCGCGACACTTCCAGCATCAGTTTTGCGCGGTTCTCGATCGATCCGCCGTAAGCATCGGTGCGCTTGTTGGTGCCGTCCTTGGCGAACTGGTCGAGCAGATAGCCATTGGCGCCGTGGATCTCGACGCCATCAAAGCCGGCGGCCAGCGCGTTCTCGGTGCCGCGCTTGAAGTCGTCGATGATCCCTGGAATTTCCGACAGCTCCAGCGCGCGCGGTTCGGATATCTCGGTGAAGGTGCCGCCCACAAACGTCTTGCCCTTGGCTCGGATCGCCGACGGCGCCACCGGCTTACCGCCGCCGGGCTGTAGCGTGGTGTGCGAGATGCGGCCGACGTGCCAAATCTGGATGAAGATGCGCCCGCCTTTTTCATGCACGCGGTCGGTGACCTTGCGCCAGCCCTCGACCTGCTCTTTCGAATAGATGCCCGGCGTATCCTGATAGCCCTGGCCTTGCTGCGAAACCTGGCTCGCTTCGGTGATGAGCAATCCGGCGGAGGCGCGCTGGCCATAATAGTCGATCGCAAGCGGGCTCGGCACCATGCCCGGAGGCACCGCGCGGTTGCGGGTCAGCGGCGCCATCACAAGGCGGTTGGGCAGCGCAATCGGGCCAAGCTTGAGGGGCTCGAACAGTTTGGTCTGGCTCATGTCGCGGATGTCCGGATGAATGACGATAGGAGAGAGTTGGGCATTGTCGCCAATTCTCGCAATCCCCGAGCCATTCGGCTTGTGCAGACGAGCTGCGCGCGGTCCCGGCGACGTGGCCGGCGTCGCGCAACAGCGAATGCGCGCCAGCATAGGATAATTGTTTCCAAATCGGCACCGGCGCAGCATGGGCAATCTCTCTACGGGCACCGGATCACATTGATTCAGGCTTCCTTCATCATGCTGTGGTGCGCCGCAAATCCCATGCGCCTGTTCTCCAATTCCGCGATCGGCCCCGCGGAATCGACCTGCAGCAGCTCGAACGTCAGGCATTCGCAACCGATCGAGCGAAGCACCTGGCTGGCGGCCTTCTGGACGCTGTTGCCAAAGCTCTGGTGGTCCATCTGAATTTCGAGGCGCGGCTTTCGGCTGCACACCGCCTTCACGACCGACTGCAGGCGTATGCAGACCTCGTCCCGGTAATTCTGCGTGCTTTCGAAAGCGGCCCGGGGGTCGACGATCTGGGTGCGCGCGACATAGACGAGGTTGATCGCAAAGCGGTCCGCGGAGACCGCCCCTTGCGTGAACCGAAACACCTCGGGCCGCAGATCGATCCGCGCCAGTTGGCGGCTGCCGGCGCGGATCCGGTGCCGGCCGGGTGCCAGGGCCTTTTCAAAACGCCCGTTCCGATAGAGCAGGACAGTCTCGAACTGCTGGACGCAGAGCGCATCGAAACCGAGCAGCGCCATGACCCCTTTTCTGAACAGCGTCGAAATCCAGGTCCATGCGCCGGCGATTAGAGCAATTACAATCAAAGAAAAAACGATAGAGCCCAGAAGTTCACCCACTTTTATCCTTCCCTGCCGTGTTTTTATCTCGTTGGCGGATACCGCGATATCCGTTCTTCTCTTGGCTTTTCCTGCGTCGAAAATAAGTCATTGCTATCTAAAGTAGAATGGAAGTTGAAAAAAACCGGGCTCTTCCCCCGTCATTTGGATTCCGATCGGCGCATCACGACGCCGGATCGTTGGTCTTGCCCCGTCGTCCCTGAGTCCTCCGCTGTCATCGCCGGCTCGACCGGGCGACCCAGTACGCTGCGGCCTATCCACGTCATGTATGGACGGCCCCCTCTCGGCAAGGGCTTTTTGGTGCTTCGGCAACGGATCGGGGAGCGGTCATGTATACGGCCTCGAGAAGCGGCCATTGA
>NZ_JADPKF010000088.1:0-99592 GCF_023073815.1 Bradyrhizobium sp. 157
TCCGACCTTGTCGGAGCACCGGCCGCCTCCCCGAAATCCCCGCCATACCGATCGCTGCCTCCGAGGCCCTCAAAACGGCAACCGCGCAAAGGTCTCCACCATGAGGTTTAGTCGGCCGTGAAGAATCTCCTAATCTCTTGAGCGGGAGTCGGTTTTCCGGAGAGGACGATATTTGAGATTGCAAGCGCTGATCGGCAACGTCGTCGAGCGCCTTCTTGGCGACCAAGGCTACCGCGGCCACAATGCGCCACCAGAATACAAACTCAGGATGTTCACATCGGGCCAGAAGCGGCGGGTGACGCCCAAGATCAAACGTGAGTTGCGCCGGCGCTCGGCGATCGAGCCCGTCATCGGCCATCTCAAGTCCGAGCATCGAACGGGCCGCAACTAACTCTGGCCGGGCAGCAAGCTCTGTCAAGGCCGCAGCCGCCGCAGGTGGGGGCCGCAGGCCCGCCTTTACAGAGCTTCCTGATCGGCCAAAATCGCCGGGTACGTGGTTCTGTTTTGTAGCGCCGCCACTACTTGTCCCTCGTCACTCCGAGGAAGCATCGAGTATCCCGCTAAAAAGGTCCCAACGCGTGCCGGTCCAGCGCTGCAGCCTCATCTGCGTGTAGTTCATGTTGATTTTGTCGCTCGTATTGATGCTGATGCCGGGCAGCAGCGTCGGCAACGCCACATTCTTCAGGCTCTTCGCCTGCTTGATGATGCTCTCGCGGGACAGATCGTTACCGCACTGCTTGATCAGATGTTCGAGCAGCATGGCTTGCGTATAGCCGTACAGGATATTGGTGTCGGCGATATCGACGCCACGCATGTACTTGTCGATGAAGGTCAGATAGTTCTTCATCCCCTCGGTGTTGGCCCACTGCGCGTCGGTCGGATCCATCATGTTCGTGCCGACCATCATCCCGATCGACCTTTCAAGGCCTGCCGGTTTCAGGGTCGCGCCAATCGAACTCGAGGGGTAGTTCAGCAGGATCGCCGGCTGCCAGCCAATCTCGGCAGCTTTGCGAATGGCTTGCGCCGCGAATTTTGGCGTTCCCGCCAGCAGCAGCGCCTCGGCCCCTGAACTCTTCAAGTTCACGACGTGAGAATCCACCGTCGGATCGCTGATCTCATAGGGGATGGCGGTGACCTTCTTGTCGAAATCGCCTTTAAGGATCGCCTTGAACGCGTTGACGTAATCTTTGCCGAGATCATCGTTCTGATAGAGGATGGCATACTTGGCATTGGGCAGTGTCTTGGTCAGGAACTTGGCATAGATCTTTCCCTCGGTATCGTAACTGACTATGCTGGTCGTCGTCAGCGGAAAATCCGCCACATTCGTGAACTTGTTCGACCCCGAGACGATGCCGATGGCCGGCACGCGCTTCGACATCAGATATTTTGCCACCGCCGTATTACCGGGTGTGCCGAGCTGGCTGAACATGAAGGCAACCTCATCGCTTTCGACGAGCTTGCGAACATGCTCCACCGCTTTCGGCGGGCTGTAAGCATCGTCGTAGGCGATGTAATTTATTTTCCGGCCGTTTATGCCGCCGCGGTCGTTGATCTACTGGACATAAGCAAGAATAGCTCGGCCGATGATTCCGTACGGCGAGGCAGGTCCGCTGAAAGGAAAGACCCCCCAACCTTGATCTCAGACGGCGTCACCCCCGGCGCTTCAACGGCATACGCGGTTGACCCCAGCGCCAAAAGCATCAGTGCGAAAGCAGGCTTGAAATATCTGAGCATAGCGTCCTCTCGTTGCAGCATCCGCCGCATCGCGCGAAACACCGGAAACCACTTGTGCAGCTTGAGTGGCTATTTATGCGCATCCCGATAAGGAACACGACAAAGTCCCCCTCCAACTCAGCGGTAACGCGCTTTCGCAATCACCTTGGTTGGGTCGGGTTCTGAATCCAGACGGGCGGCTGGGACGGAAATAGTGTTCTGTACGTTCATTGCAAAGCACCCGAAAGGTACTGATGCGCCAGTTTCGAGCATCCTCTGTCCCCTTCTGTCGAGGCTTCAGGATACCGCTGGCGCAACGCCAAAGCTGCTCCGTCTGTTACCGGCGGCACGAACATGCGTTTGCAATATGGTAAGCGGGGGCTGCGACCCAGGTCTTGGGGTGGAGAGAACAGTCTTTTGGGACATACGGAACTGCAGTATTATTCTGCGGTCGCCCCTTGATCTCAACGATCGACGAGCTGGGAAGAGCGGAGGACCCGTGATGTTCGTGACCGCCGACGACTTATCGGCATTTCGCTTTTCAACTGAAGATATATCGCCTGGAGAGCGCCTTGCAGTCTACCGCGACCTGTTCCGCGACAAGCTCGCCAAATTCGATACCAAGGCTCTTGGCAACGAGTTCAGTTGTAATGTGTACGCGCGTGGACTGCCCGAACTTATGATCTTGCGCTTCGCGAGCACACCTGTTCGTGTGACGTGGACCCGCGAGCTAATCAAGAACCGCAATCAGGATGATCTCATCATCCTGGCATTGTTTAGGGGAGGAAGAGGCAACGTCTCCCAGCGTGGCCGTGAGGCGGATGTGGAGAATGGTAGCGCCATCCTGCTCTCCGGTACGGAGCCCCTCACGATGCTACGCACGAATTATACCTATTTCTCTATACCCAGAGCATCGCTTGCGCCACTTGTTGGCAATGTGGACCGGGCCTTGATGTCCTCTATCCCAGCAGACAGCGAGGCCCTCAGGCTACTTTCCGGATATGCCGATCTGCTCACCAGAGATACCGAGATCATGAGCCCACAGCTGCGCAGGCTTGCCGACGCTCACGGTCTGGACCTCGTTGCGCTCGCGATCGGAGCAACGCGCGACGCAGCCGAAATCGCACAGGGACGCGGATTGCGGGCGGCACGGCTAAGAGCCATCAAGGCTGATATTGGGAAGAATCTCGGCTCCGCCACCGTTAGGGCTGCCGCACTGGCGGCCCGCAATGGCGTGACACCGCGCTACATCCATAAGCTTTTCGAGAGCGAAGGGACTACGTTGTCACGGTTTGTGCTGCACCAGCGCCTTGTCCGCGTCCACCATATGCTTGCAAATCCTCGATGCGAAGACTTGACCATCGGCGCCATCGCCTAAGCCGCCGGGTTCACCGACTTGTCGACGTTCAACCGCGAATTCCGCCGCTACTACGGCGTAACGCCCTCCGACGTGCGGGCGGCTGCACGACACGAGCGCCGTTAGCGTTGGCGAGATACAGTTAGCACGCGCCGTCGTAATCGGTACTGGATCGTCATGCGCTCCGATTTTGACTGTTATCGGCACCTTCGAGAATATCGCTTGAATGAGGGCAACCATGGCAAAGGGCTCTGTTTTGTGCTTTCATCCTCGCTTCCGCTCCGCTTGTCGCGCTCGCCGCCGAAGACAAGATGGTGGTGCAGACCGGCACCATTAAATGGGGTCCGGCGCCTCCCAGCTTTCCACCCGGAATGCAGAGCGCAGTGATTTCAGGCGACCCAAGCAAGACCGGACCTCATGTCGTGCGCGCCAAGATACCGGCCGGCTACAAGGTCATGCCACACACGCATCCAACTGACGAGAACGTCACCGTCCTGTCAGGCACCGCATAATTGCCATGGGGGACAAGTTTGATGAAAAGAAAGGTGAGACCGCGCCCGCTGGTGGTTTTTTCACAGCCAAGCAGCGCATGCAGCATTACTTCTGGGTGAGCAGCCCAGCCATTGTCCAAGTGCATGGGCTGGGTCCATGCGAAATTACCTACGTGAACCCGGCGGACGACCCGCGCAACAAGAGCAGTGCGAAACGATGAGAGAACTGCTCTATGCGAACGATCTGCCCGGCTTCGGCGGGGCTTCTATTTCTCGAATATCCGCTCCTGGCCCTGGCGCTGTGAAAATGCGGCCGAGATAGTTTAACATCAGATTGGATCATCGATGCAGAGCCCTACCGACGACATCGTCTCCGGCATCATGGGAAAATGGGCAGCGGCGTTCAGCCAGCTGGAAGCCAAGGCGCTGGCCTCGCTCTATTCACGCAACGCATTCTTCTTCGGCTCGAACCCCAACTTCTACCGCGGTCGTGACGGTGTGCAGACCTATTTTGAGGCGCTGCCACGGTGGCAGTCCCCATACGTTGAATTCACCGATGTCAGGACAGCACAGGCGGCGCCCGACCTGATCAATGTCGCCGGCACGGCCACCTTTTACGTCGAAGAGGGCGCCGAGCCGCTGGTGGTGAAAATCACCTGGGTGATCGTCCGCGAAGACGGCGACTGGAAAATCGTCAGCCATCATGTCTCGTCGAAGACGCCGCTGATCAAGCAGTAGGCACTTCGAAAGAAGATTCATCCCGTTCTAGATGTCGTAATACAAATGGAACTCGTATGGATGAGGGCGCAGCCGGATCGGATCGACCTCTTTCTTCCGCTTGTAGTCGAGCCAGGTCTCGACCACGTCGGCCGTGAACACATCGCCGCGGAGCAGGAAGGCGTGATCGCGCTCGAGCGCGTCAAGCGCCTGATCCAGCGATCCCGGTGTCGACCTCACGTCCTTCGCCTCGGCGGGCGGCAAGTCATAAAGGTTCTTGTCGATCGGGCTGCCCGGATCGATCCGGCTGTTGATGCCGTCAAGGCCGGCCATCAGCATCGCGGCAAAGGCCAGATAGGGATTGCAGGAGGGATCCGGTGAGCGAAACTCAACCCGCTTTGCCCGGGGATTCGGCGAATACATCGGAATCCGGCAGCAGGCTGATCGGTTGCGCTGGGAATAGACCAGATTGATCGGAGCCTCATAGCCTGGCACCAGGCGCCGATAGGAGTTCGTGGTGGGGGCGCAAAGCGCGCACAGCGCCCAGGCGTGGGTCAACAAACCGCCGATGTAGTAGCGGCCGAGCTGGCTCAACTCGGCATAGTCGCCCTTGTCGTAGAACAGATTGGTCTCGCCCTTCCACAGGGACTGGTGAACGTGCATCCCCGAGGCGTTGTCCTCGAACAGCGGCTTCGGCATGAACGTTGCGGTCATGCCGTGCTCGCGGGCGGTGTTCTTCACCACGTATTTGTAGATCATCAGATTGTCGGCCATGCGGGTGAGTGTAGTGAAGTGCATGTCGATCTCGTTCTGGCCGCCGGTCGCGACCTCATGGTGATGGGCTTCGATCTGGATGCCGAGCTGTTCCATGGTCAGCACCATGTCGGTGCGGAGAGCCTGCATGCTGTCGGTCGGGGGAACGGGAAAATATCCCTCCTTGGGGCGCGGCTTGTGGCCCAGATTTGGCGCTTCGTCCTTGCCAGTATTCCAACTGCCTTCGCGGGAATCGATTTCGTGGAAGGCGTAGTTGATCCCCTGTCCGTAGCGCACGTCGTCGAACACGAAGAACTCCGCCTCCGGGCCGAAGTAACTCGTATCGGCGTGGCCGGTGCCCTTCAGGTTGGTTTCGGCTTTCTGGGCGATGTAACGGGCGTCACGGCTATAGGGTTGACCGGTCACGGGGTCGCGGATGTTGCAAATCAGGACCAGGGTCGATGAAGGGGAATACGGGTCGAGGAAGGCCGTGGTCGGGTCCGGCACGACCAGCATGTCGCTTTCCTGGATTTCCTGGAAGCCGCGGATGGATGAGCCGTCGAATCCAATGCCTTCGCTGAGAGCGTCGACACTCGCCGCACCCGGCGGGATGGAAAAATGCTGCCATACCCCAGGCAAGTCGGTGAAGCGCAGATCGATCATCTGCACCTTCTCGTCGCTGATCGCTTTCACGAGGTCTTCGGCTGTCGCACACTTCGGAAACATGGCTTCACTCCTGTCATGGAGAGGCGCATCGTGGAGGTCGTGCCGCCATTCAGCCGTGGCGAAGCGGCTTGCGACGGGTCTTGGACCACGTTCTGCGTTGCCGCGCCGGCAGCCTCAGCTTTGGTGCGGCCCGCGCATGAGCTTCATCGCGTCTTCGATATGCCGCCAGGTTCTGGCCAGTTCGGCCTCGCCTTTTGCCTCGAGTTCGATGGCGTTCTGGGCCGCTTCCGCAATGGCCTTGGGGCCATGCGCTTCCAGCAACTGCCGTGCATAGTCGTGGATTTCGGTTTCTCGCATGGGGTCATGCTCCTCTCGTTCTGAGCGCAACCGTGAATTCCAGTCGAGCTGAGAGCCGTAGACGTTGACACCTGGTCATGCGCGCACAGTGTGCATCCTGCTGCGGCGCACTTGCAAGAGCGGTTTCCGGGTGGTGGGCTGGCGGGATTGGAACGTGACGCCGGCCGCCTAGCAACCCCGGCAAATGCTGCGCAGGGACTTTGCGAGCTGGGCGTCGTCCGCCGTCATGGGCTCGTAGGGCTTTTGCTGCTCGGCCTGCCGGGCCTCGTTCGCCTTCTGCCGGGCCACACGCTCGATCTCCTGGCGCTGGTAGCACGCCTCGCGCTCGGCCCGCGCTTCGATGAAGCGGCATTGCTCTGGAGTGGCGGCATTGGCGTGAGAGGTGATCAAGATCGCCGCAGATAAAAGGCTGGCCGCAAGCTTCATGTCGCTTCTTTGTCCTGATTCCGGTTCAATCCAATAGCGTTCGACTGTAACGCCGGCCGGTGTGCATTTCCTCAGGTTTCTGTTTCCGTTCCGCTAGCGGCCACAATACAGCGTCCGGTAGTCTTGCGGTCTCCACGAGATCGTAAGGTGTAGGCTCGGTGGCGGAGCAAGGCGACACGTCGGGCCGAAAACGGGGCTATGCCGGCACCTGGCCGCCGCGCGCTGCGGCGCCGGTCGGTGGCATTTTGCCATCGCGTCCCGCGTTCTGGCCGCCGCTGATCGAAACCCTGCGTGCATGGGCGCGCGCGGAAGCCGGCGCCGGCCGCTTGCTGCCGTGGGTACCCGTCGCATTCGGCACCGGCATTGCCCTCTACTTCGCCGCCGATCATGAGCCGGTGCTGTCGGTGGCTGCCACTGTGGCGATCGCGCTGTGCGCGGTGGCGGTTCTGTTGCGGCGACAGAAATTCTTTCCCGCCGCGGTAATGATCGCGGCGGTCGCCGCGGGCTTTGCGGTCGCGACCTGGAAGACCGCGCGCATCGCGCATGGCGTGCTGGCGCGGCCGATGTTTTCGGTGTCAATGACGGGTTTTGTCGAGACGCGCGACATTCGCGAGCGCACCGACCGTTTTGTCCTTCGCGTCGTCACCATGGAAAGCGCGCGCGGAACGACGAAGCTGGAGCGCGTACGGCTCTCGGTAAGGAAGGGCACGGCGCCGCCGGTTGGGAGCTTCGTCGAGCTGAAAGCGCGGCTGTTGCCGCCGCTTTCGCCGGTGCGGCCGGGCAGCTACGATTTCAGCCGCGACATGTTTTTCGCCGGCATCGGCGCCTCCGGCTTCGCGATGGGCGCCGTCAAGATCGCCGAGCCGCCCGCCACGGGCGGCGGGCTCCGCCTGCGCTATTCGGCGTTCATGCAAGGCCTGCGCGATACGATCGATGCGCGGATCAGGACCACGCTGGAGGGCGACAAGCGCGCGATTGCGACCGCTCTGTTGACCGGGCGGCGCGATGCGATCTCGCCGCCGGTGAACGACGCGATGTTCATCTCCGGTCTCGGCCATGTGCTGTCGATCTCCGGCTATCACATGGCCGTCGTCGCCGGCGTCGTGTTCTTTGCGGTCCGGGCACTATTGGCGCTGTTTCCCGTGCTCACCGTCGGCTACGCGATCAAGAAGTGGTCGGCGGCGGCAGCCCTCGTTGCCGCCGCGTTTTATTTGCTGCTGTCGGGCGCCGAGGTTGCGACGCAAAGATCGTTCTTCATGACGGCCGTGGTGCTGATTGCCGTCATGGTCGATCGCCGCGCGATTACGTTTCGCACGCTCGCGGTCGCGGCCCTGATCGTGCTCACGGTCGCGCCGGAAGCGCTGGTGCATCCGAGTTTTCAGATGTCGTTTGCGGCGACACTCGGGTTGGTGGCGCTGGTGCAGATCGGCATGCCGCGCCTGTTCGCGACGGCGGATCATACCGCAACCGCGCGCGTGGCGCTGTGGGGCGGCCGCGAAGTCACCATGCTGCTGCTGGCCTCACTGATAGCGGGGCTTGCGACCACACCTTACGCGGCCTTTCACTTTCACCGGGTCACGCCTTACGGCGTGCTGGCCAACCTCGCGGCGATGCCGGTGGTGTCAGCACTGGTAATGCCGGCGGGCCTGTTCGGCCTCGTTGCGATGCCGTTCGGCTTCGATCGCCCGTTCTGGGCGGTCATGGGCGTCGGCATCGACTGGATGATCGTGGTCACGCAATGGGTCGCGGCGTTACCCGGTGCGGTCGGCCGGGTGCCGGCCTTCGGCATCGGCCCGCTGATTGCGGCAAGCCTCGGCATCATCCTGCTCGGCCTGTTGCGCACTCCGCTGCGCTGGTCGGGTGCGGCGCTGGTGCTGGCAGCGGCATTGTGGGCGGCGCGGGCACCGCAGCCGGACATCCTGATTTCCGCCGACGGGCGCAATGTCGGGGTCCGCGGCCAGGATGGCCGGCTGCACCTGATGCACGCGGCCAAGGGATCTCGGGACATCTTCCTTTTAAAGGAGTGGCTGGCGGCGGATGCGGATGCGCGGACGGCGGCTGACGCGTCGCTCACATCGGGCGTTTCATGCGACGATTTCGGCTGCGTCGTCCAATCCGCCGGTGGCGGCCTGATCGCGCAGGCCTTCAGGCCCGAGGCGCTGGCGGACGATTGCGAGCGCGCGGCGCTGATCGTGACGCTGCGGCAGGCCCCCGCAGCCTGTGGCGCTTCCGTTATCGATGCTGAACGGCTGCGGCGGCAGGGCGCGATGGCGTTGCGGCGCAGCCGGGAGGGATTTGTCGTCGATGCGGTCAAGCCGAGGGGCGTAGACCGCCCCTGGTCGCCGGTCATTGCTGACGAGAGCGAGGCCGACACCACCGTTCTTGCGCCGCGCATTGTGCCGCCCCGCGCGGTCGACGCCACGCCGGCCGAGGCAGATCTTCAGGCGGAGGAGTAGACGAGCGTCAGTGCTCGTCGACCGTGGGTTTGGCTGGTATTTCGAATGCACCGAGGTGGAATTCCTCCGGGGCATCAGGCGCCGAGGGCAGAGCGACCAGCGTGAACGACGCGTCGGGGAATTGCTGCCAGATTGCGAGATCTTCGGCCGTGATGGTGAGCCAGCCGTACCTGAACATGTACCGCCCGGGCTCAGTGACGCGCCCGGCTTTTTGCCACGTAACCTTGTTAACCACCGGCTGCCCCCTGCGGTGCCGAGTTCTGAAAAATGTACCACCATGATCCGCCGGCCTGGACCGGCGGATCATATGCGCGTGGGCGTTTATCCGGTCACGATCGATTCGGCCGTAGGTGCTTCCGTTACCTTTGGCGCACGTTCGCCACCGGTCTGGACCACCGGCAATTGCAGCACGGTCGCGCGCTGGCCTTCGCAAAGCTGCGTCACCAGCACATGGCTTCCATCGGGAAATTCGATCGCGTCATGATGACGGTCGGATATATGGGGGTCGATTTGATTGAACTTGCCGACCCGCCAGTCGGTGGTTCGAGTCCAGATCCACCGGTTGTCGTATTTGACGTCCTCAGCGAACGCCAGTTCGGTGCCGGGAAGCATGCAGACCGCCACTGCAGGCTCGCGTTCCGACGCAAAGCCGCGGGTCGATGTACCGCGGAATGTCGTTGTGATCAGCGTCTCGCCGACCTGGGCAGGCCGCGTAGCCACAGCATGCAGGCTATAGTCACACATCGGATGGCTCCCTCGTTTGAGATAGCTGACCCGTGTCTAGAAGGAGGCACAGGCCTCTATCAGAGTGGACATGGCGCAGAGCCTTTTCTTCTTTCTGGGCAATTCTGCGACTGGCGCACTGCGCCACATTCACAAACGCGCTAACGTGCCTTAGTTCCACACGCGCAACAAAAAACCCCGGCCGAGGGCCGGGGCTGGCTTTCGTCACGGCGCCGGAGCGCATAACGGGTCAGTATTTGCGGTACAGCCCGATCAGCTTGCCCTGAATCCGGACCCGGTTCGGCGGCAGGATGCGGACTTCATAGGCGGCGTTGGCCGGCTCGAGCGCAATCGAGGCGCCGCGGCGGCGGAAGCGCTTCAGGGTGGCCTCTTCCTCGTCGATCAACGCCACCACGATATCACCGGTGTCGGCGGTCTCGTTGCGCTGGATCAGCGCCATGTCGCCGTCGAGGATGCCGGCATCCACCATGGAATCGCCGCGCACTTCGAGCGCGTAATGCTCGCCGGAGCCGAGCATGTCCGGCGGCACGCTGATGGTGTGGCTGCGCGTCTGCAGCGCCTCGATCGGCGTACCGGCGGCAATCCGGCCCATGACAGGCACAGCGACTGGGCGATTGCCGTCGTCCTCGGCGGCCGGCGCGCTCACCGTGCGCTTGCCGAGCGTGCCCTCGATGACGCTCGGCGTGAAGCCGCGGCGGCCGTTGGCGGCGGCAGCGAGCTCGGGCAGCTTGATGACTTCGATGGCGCGGGCGCGGTTGGGCAGGCGGCGGATGAAGCCGCGCTCCTCCAACGCCGTGATGAGGCGGTGGATTCCGGATTTCGAGCGCAGATCGAGCGCATCCTTCATCTCGTCGAACGAGGGCGGCACGCCGGCCTCTTTCAGCCGTTCATTGATGAAACGCAGAAGTTCATACTGTTTGCGCGTAAGCATCGCGAGCAATCCCCCGGTTGGCGTCGTCTCGTTCCGAATCTTTAGCGCCCAGATCGTGGAGTCCCCAAACTCTCAACCAAAGACACTAGCAGTCGAAACAAATCATGAACGGACACTATATGTTCGATATGTGTTCCGCAACCATTTAATTTGAGGTGAACGCATTGCGGTTCCGGTCCAAGGTGCTGTTGGAACGCCGTTCGTCATTCCGGCAGCCGGAGCAACTCGCAACGCGATCCCTTTGCGGCAGCCGGCGCGAACGGCGGACGTATCACAAGTGCCCGTGCCGCAGCGAGATTCCCTGATAGTGACGAGTCCTGATGGTTCACCGGCACGGCGACCAGCGTGCCGTCGTCGCGGGCTTCGAGGCGAGCGCGAAGATAGTCTTCGCGCTGGTCGTTGGCGGCGAGATCGCAGCCGAGCAGGGCGTTTTCGCGCGGATGATTGACGTGGTCGCGGCCCGATAAGGCGCGAATCAGCGGCACCAGAAACAGGAAGCCGCAGACATAGGAGGAGACGGGATTGCCGGGCAGGCCGATCACCCGCATCGCGCCCAACCTGCCGTGCATCATCGGCTTGCCTGGCCGCATCGCGATCCGCCAGAACGCCATGGCGACGCCCTCGGCCTCCAGCGACCGCTTGACGAGGTCGTGGTCGCCGACCGAGGCGCCGCCCACGGTGATCAGGACGTCCGCGTCGGCGTTGCGGGCACGGCGGATGCCCTCCGTGGTGGCGGCGACGGTGTCGGCGGCGATCCCGAGGTCGATGATTTCTGCGCCCTCGGCTCGCGCCAGCGCTCGCAAGCCGTAGCCGTTGGAATAGACGATCTGGCCGGGGCTGGGGGTTGCGCCTGGCATCACCAGTTCGTCGCCGGTCGCCAGCATCGCCACTTTCGGGCGGCGGTGCACCGCAAGCTCCGGGTAGTTCATGCCGGCGGCAAGCGAGAGATCGCGGTCGGTGAGGCGGCGCCCGCGTTTGAGGAGGACGTCGCCTTCGCGGAAATCAACGCCCGCTGGGCGGATATGCCGTCCCGGAACGGCAGCTTCCGTGATGGTGATATGATCGCCCTCGATGGCAGCGTCTTCCTGGATGACGACGGCGTCTGCGCCATCGGGGATCACGCCGCCGGTAAAGATCCGCACCGCTTCGCCTGGGCCTACCTTCCGCTCGAACGGGCGGCCGGCGGCGACCTCGCCGATCACCTTCAGCCGTGCGCCGACATCGGCGGCGTCGGCCGCGCGCACCGCATAGCCGTCCATCGCCGACATCGCCTGCGGCGGCTGCGTCCGCCGCGCGGCGACGTCGCGTGCGAGAATGCGGTGATACGCTTCATCGAGCGCCACCATTTCTTCGGGCAGCGCCGCTGCGCCGGCAAGGATCGCGGCAAGCGCATCGGCAACCGGCATCAAGGCCACGCTGGCACTCCTGCTTCGACTTCATTGCGAGGAGCAGCGCGACGAAGCAATCCACACTTCCTTCCTGGCCATGGATTGCTTCGCTTCGCTCGCAATGACGGGGTAATCATCTAAATTCCAAGTGCTTAAATTCCAAGTGCTTAAATTCCAAGTGCGGTCAGTGCCCTGGCCACGTCATCCGTCGATGTCACGTGGATGGCAGAAAGGCCGCGCGCCCGCGCACCTTCGATATTGGCGGCTGAATCGTCGAAGAACAGGATCCGCGACGCCGGCACGCCGATCGCTTTTATCACATGATCATAGGCTTCGGCGTCGGGTTTGCGCATACCGATGCTGGAGGACAAAAAAATCTCCCGGAAATGGCTGAGCACCTCCGCATAGGCCTGCGAAAAATGCGTGACATGGGCCGGATTGGTGTTGGAAAAAGCATAGAGCGGCAGGCGCTTTGCAGCACCCGCCAGAAGCTGTGCAATTCCGGGCATCTCGCCGGTGAAGATCGCGTTCCAGCCTTCCAGGAACTGCGCGTCGGTGATGCCGATGCCGAGCGACCGGCGCAGGCTCGCAAAGAACGCCGCATCGTCGATCCGGCCGGTCTCGTGGTGCTTGAAACTATCGTCGACGACAAAGCGTCCGGCGAGATCGGCAGGCGCGCAACCAGCATGCCCAGCCCAGCAGGTCATTACCTGATCAAAACTGATGTCGAGCACGACGCGGCCGAGATCGAACAGCAAGGCGTCGACGGAGTGGGGCGCTGGCGGCGAATTCATGGCAGTCGTTTACAAAACTGGACCGGCCTCGGCAACGGCCACGGGGATTTGCGTCGCAGTCCAATCCGGCGCTTAAGCCCGTACGCGGGCTGTGCTAAGGCTTGGGGCCAATTTCAGGGAGTAGTCGCATGCAAGTTGTTGGCAGAATTCTGGGCGCTGTCGCCGTGATCGCATTGTTGGCTGGATCCGCTGCCGCCCAACAAGGTCCCGCCAAATATGGCGAGGAGGACAAGCCCAAGACGCCCTCGCAAATCGAGGCGGAGAGGGAGGCCGAGCGGGCCTACCGGAGATCGCTCGGCAACATCCCGGAGCAGCAGAAGAGTTCCGACCCCTGGGGGACGATGCGCGGCGATAGCGCACCGCCGAAAGCAGCGGCCAAGGCGCCGGCAGCAAAGTCAAAGCCCAAATCCGCCGAAGGCGCAGCAAAGTAGAAGACACTTCCCGGCGCCATGCCGGGACAATGATGTTCGCGAGGCGAGCAAACCATGACGGAAACGCTGCTGTTTTCCCCGATGACGATCCGCGGCGTCACGTTGAAGAACATATCCTGCGCGATGGGCAGGCCGATTTGATCGCGGTGGGGCGGGAAATCCTCAACAATCCCAATTGGCCGATGGACGCCGCGCTGAAACTGGGTGCGGACGGCCCGTTCCACAACGTTCCCCCGCAATTCGGCTATTGGCTGGGCACCCGCGCCAAGCGCGGTTTTGGAACCCGGCCGTCCACGTGGCAAAACGGGTTGCAGGAGGGCTCATAAAGCCTATTGAAAAACGGCCGTATTGCGCCGGGTTGGCGTGCCTTGATCCGACCAAAAAGCCATTGTGAGTTGGCGGGGCCGGGACAGGGCGCCGATTCACTGGGATCGCGGGCGTCCATAAGCGAAAGAGGGACGCCCCACGATGCGCAGGAATTTTGCCTTTCTTCTCGGCACGGTGACGGGCGCGTGTCTGACCGCCCTCGTGATCGGACCTCAAGGGGTGCATCTGGTGGCGGCGGCAAAGGCTGCGGCCCGTTCCGACACCTACAACCAGCTCAATTTGTTTGGCAGCGTGTTTGAGCGGATCAAGACCAGCTATGTCGAGAAGCCCGACGATTCCAAACTGATGGAAGGCGCCATCAACGGCATGATCTCGGCGCTCGATCCTCATTCGCGTTACATGAATGAGAAGGGCTGGAGCGACATGCAGGAGACCACCCATGGCGAGTTCGGCGGGCTCGGCATCGAGGTGACGATGGAAGACGGCCTCGTCAAGGTGGTGACGCCGATCGACGATACGCCCGCCGCGAAAGCCGGCATGCTGTCGGGCGACGTGATCACCCAGATCGACGACGAAGTTATCCAGGGCATGACCCTCGAACAGGCCGTGAGCCGGATGAAGGGCCCCGCCAACAGCAAAATCCGCCTCAAGGTCGTGCGCAAGGGGGCCGCCGCGCCGATTGACGTTGCGATCGTGCGCGAGATTATCCGGGTGCGGCCGGTCCGCTTCAAGACAGACGGCGGCGACATCGGTTACATCAGGATCACCCGTTTCAACGAGCAGACCACCGACGGCTTGAAGAAGGCGATCGCCAGCATCTCGAAGGAAATTCCGCCGGAAAAACTCACGGGCTATGTCGTCGACCTCCGCAACAATCCTGGCGGATTGCTCGACCAGGCGGTGTCGGTATCGAGCGCCTTCATGAACCGGGGCGAGGTGGTCTCGACGCGCGGTCGTACCTCGGAGGAGACCCAGCGCTTCAGCGCGCGCGGGGGCGACATCACCAAGGGCAAGCCGCTCGTCGTGCTGATCAACGGCGGCTCCGCGTCGGCGTCCGAAATCGTGGCCGGCGCGCTGCGCGACCACAAGCGCGCCACGCTGATCGGCACGCGCACCTTCGGCAAAGGTTCGGTGCAGACCATCATCCCGCTTGGACAGGGCAACGGCGCTCTGGCGCTGACCACGGCGCGCTACTTTACGCCGTCGGGCCGCTCGATCCAGGCCCAGGGCATCGCGCCCGACGTCGAGGTGCTGCAGGATGTGCCCGATGAACTCAAGGGCCGCGCCGAGCTGAAAGGCGAAGCCTCGATGCGCGGCCATCTCGCCGCCGATGGCGCCGAGCAGACCGGCTCGCAAGCCTACGTCCCGCCGAACGAGAAGGACGATAAGGCGCTCAACGCCGCGTTCAACCTGCTGCGCGGCGGCACCGTGAATGCGAATGCGGTCACGGCCGCGAAGCGGGCGGTGCCGAATTAGACTCCGAACCCGCCGCGTCATTGCGAGGGGCGGCCGCGTCCCCCGTAGCTCGAAGAGCGCAGGCGGAAGCAATCCATATGTCCAAGTGCGGAAAGATGGATTGCTTCGCGGAGCCTGTCATCGGGCGGCGCTTCGCGCCGACCCGCTGGCTCGCAATAGCAATTCGGAAAGAAGTCCGCTTTTTTGAAACTTGATCTCTATCCGTTCGTAGCTCGCGCGGTACACCAGGCGCGTTCGAATGGAGTAAATCATGTTGAAGAAGTGGACCTTGTCGGCCCTGATCCTGTCCCTCTGTTCGAGTGGAGCCCTGCAGGCCAATCCGCTGGATTCACCCGGCATCGTTTATATCGACGGGCTGCCGTGCAACCGCGCGTGCCAGTCCTACATGGCCTGGTCTGATCAGGCATTGTCTGCCCGGCACGGCGGGCAACGCGGGCGTGATGTCGTGGTGCCGGCTGAGGCGGAGACAGCAGCACCAGCACACGCTAGCCCCGCACGCGTGGCAAGGCAGGCCGGCGCACCCGTTCCCCGCGCTGCGCCGCGCGGTAGCGTGGCCGCGTCGAAGACCAAGCCGTCGAACGGCAAAAAGGCCGCGCCTCTCAGCCTTGCAGCAACGAGGAAGAACATTCCGGCGGCCGCGACGCCAGTGGCTCGCGAAAAGACGATCGCCGGCGGCAAGGCGCCCGAGCGCAACTTGTCGAACAGGCCGGAGCCTGTTCAGGCAGTTGCCGTCGCCGTGCCGCAGCCAGCGGAGGCACCCAAGTCCGAGGTGAAGTCCGAAGCTAAACCCGAAGTCAATCTGCCGCCCCCAGCCACGCTCGAGATCGCCGCGACGCCCGCGGCGTCCGAGAAGGCTGCGTTGCCTGTTGCGGCCGCCGATGCTTCCGCTCCGGCCTCTCGAACAATACAGCAGCGGCTTGTGGAAGCGACGGGAGTGGCCGATCTCGTCACGGCAATCGGGACGGGACGGCAAGCGGCCAACAAATCGGACAATCCGGCCCCTGATTTGGCTGAGGCCCGCGATGCCGACAAAGCGGCACCCGCAGCGCCAGATGACCCCGATCTGGTCGCGCTTGTCCTCGCACGTCCGGAGATCAATTCGCTATCCGACCTGAACAACAAGAGCATTGCGATCGAGGAGAAGCAGTCCGCATCGAGCGGACGCGTCAGCGCCGCGTTAATGGCGGCGGGCGCCGCGGAAGTCCAGTTCAGCGAAGGACAGCGAGGGGCGATCGAGCGGCTGATCAGTGGCGAAGTCCCGGCCGCGGTCCTGACGCTGGCTTCGCGTGAAGCAGCCGAGTGGTTTCCCGACATCGAAGGATTCAGGACGTTTCGGGTGCCGCTGAAGGCGCGGCTCTAGCCGTCGCAGCTCGTAGGGCGGATTGGAGCCGAAGGCGTAATCCGCCGCTCTGTTAACGCCGACGCATCATGTGCTATCCTGCACCGCATGTCGAATTATCGTCGCGCATTCGTACCAGGCCGCTGCTGGTTCTTCACGGTCAACCTGCTGGAGCGGCGGCGAACGCTGCTCGTCGACCACATCGCAGCCTGCGGAGATTTCGGTGAACGACGGTGATCCAAATTGGCGGATTACGCCTTCGACTCCAATCCGCCCTACGGGCTACCCTTGGTGCCTACAGGGAAGGGACTGGGGCTATCCGGGCCAATGCCAGTTCTGGACCTACAATCAATGCATGGCAACCGCATCCGGCACCGTCTCATACTGTGGGATCAACCCGCTCGTCGCCTTTGCGCAGCAGCGGCGAGGTTATTGGCGGGAGGTTCGAGAACCCAAGTCATTCCGGTACTAGCTTAACCTCGTCGCCATCGATACCCGGGTTGCAATCCGCCATCGGGCATTGCCCGGCTCGAACACGCTAGCCGGATCGTCGCTGATCACCAGATGCCGCCCAGACGGTCGCTTGCCGACATTGGCATCGATGGTCGCGAAGCTGCGCCAGCGCTCGCATACGGGGCCGCGCGATCGTCGCCGTCGTGTTGCCATCGCCTGTTGCATCGGACTTTGGCGGCGGTGATGATCATCGGGTTTTTATCGCCGCGCAGAACTGTTCCGTGACCGCCGTCGTTTCCTCGGTGACGTTCCAGCCGTTCGTCTCGGCCTTTTCCTTGGCCAACTTCTGCTCGATCTGAAGCATCTTTTTGATGAGCGCGTACGGTTTCCAGTCGGCCTTGGACAGCTTGACGGGGGGCGCACCGCAGACGTTGTGGGCAATCGCTTTCTGCACACTAGTGCTGACATCGCTCATGTGGTCCTCGACCACGGCGGTGAAGCGCGCCTTGGCGTATTGGCTGTTGGCTGCGATGAAGTCCTTGCAGAAGGTGACCCGTTGACCTCCGTCGCGGGCCTTGATGTAGGCCGTCTGCGTTTCGTAATGGAGGCGGTAGGCGAGCTTGTTGGCGTTCGGGTCGGATTTCACCGCTTCGAGCATGGCGCGGTGTTCACCCGAGGTGGCGTCATTGATCCTGAAGTCACATAGTTTGGCGAGGGACACGACCGGAACGTAGGCCCGCACCTTGGCTTCCAAGGCATCGTTGGCGTGCGCAACTGGCGCGAACAGGCTGGCGGCGATTGCGAAAGCGGCAAGACAGCGTTTCATTGGTGACGCACTCCACAAGCGCTTAACGCGTGCGAACGTCTGTGCTCAGAATATCCCGAAAACACCTGTGACAGAAGGTTTCTGCGGATTTATGCGAATGACCGGAAATGGCTGAAAACGTCTGTTAGCTATTGTTGCAAAAGTCGAAAATCGAACGATCCTAAAAATCTCGCGAAAATTGATCGTTGGACTTCCCTGCTGTTGCGTCGCTTCTCAACGCCACTACGGAGGCCCCTGATCGATTTCGGATGAAACGATATGGTCCGCATGTCCGCTTGGGAGCCCTCAAGCGTGAGCACCGTTGCCATCACTGCGGGGCGCAAATGCCCCACCTTCACCATGATTTGTGCGTACATCCGGCCGCGCCTACTGGGCAGGGCCACGCCAATGACAGCTCAGTTCCATGAGACAACAGAAGCGGAGTTCGAGGTGCAGGTTCGCAACCTCGTGCGCCTCGTGTCAGCTTGCACCTTGGGGCTTTGGTCCTTTTCTGCTGGCCTGCTGATCGGGAGCTTTTTTCTGTTTTGAACAGTATTGCACGGGCCGTCAGCACAACAATTTCGCTGGCGCATTGATGAGTGACAATCCGAACCAGCTTCTCTGGCGCGAGCGCACCTTTGAGATGCGAATGGCCGGGGTGCCGGAGGGGTAATGCTCGCTTTGGCGTCGGTTTGGCCGGACCACGGTGACTTCCGGTCTACCCCGGTGAACGGACATTCTCAGGATAGGCGGCATGTCTCAAAGGTGCCACAAGCAGACGAAGCTAGGCAATGAAGCCGAGAAGGTCCTCAGCCAAGGAGCGATCGGTACAAGTCCAGATATCGATCAGCCATCCGGTCGACCGTAAAACGCTCAGACACCGCTGCTCGGCATACGGCGCGATCAATTTCGCCGACACGGCTGATCGCATTTACGGCTTCATCGACGTTGTTGACTAAGAAACCAGTCACGCCATCGTCGATCAGCTCGGGCATAGATCCGCGGTTGCAGGCGATCACCGGCGTGCCGCAGGCGAGTGCCTCCACGACCGATAGTCCGAACGGTTCGTCGAAATTGATAAGATGGAGCAGCGCGCGCGCCGAGCCGAGGGCATTGGTGCGGGCCATTCCGCCCACCGGGCCGCGATAGACCACGGAACGCTCGTCCAGCGCGGGCGCGACCTGCTCGTTATAATACTTCTGATCCTGGACGATGCCGGCCATGATCAGCCGCCGCCCCGCGCGACCTGCCGCCGCAATCGCCTCGGCTGCCCCCTTGTCCGGATGGATGCGGCCGAAGAAGAGCAGGTCTTCGCTGCCGTGCGGGTCGAAGGGAAAGTCCTCCAGCCTAATGCCGTGGTGGATTGTTGCTGCATAGCGCAGGTCCGGATGGCGATCGGCATCGCTGATCGCGACATAATGGACGCGATCCTCGTATGCCTTGAAGACGGGCAGGATGCGTTCCGAGGAGAAGCCGTGGATCGTCGTCACCACCGGCGTCTTCACCAATCGCGAGAATGCGAGCGGCACGAAATCAGCCTGGTTGTGAATGAGGTCGAACTCACCGGCGCGCTCGAACAGATGGGCTATGTGGAGAATCTCCCATACCTTGGCGTCGATCGTGGGGTCCTCGGAATAGGGCGCCGG
Organism: Bradyrhizobium sp. 157; assembly: GCF_023073815.1. Taxonomy (NCBI): domain Bacteria; kingdom Pseudomonadati; phylum Pseudomonadota; class Alphaproteobacteria; order Hyphomicrobiales; family Nitrobacteraceae; genus Bradyrhizobium; species Bradyrhizobium sp. 157. Next base: position 19,271 of record NZ_JADPKF010000088.1, read on the forward strand.
GCAGACACCGGCCAGGTTGCCGGTCGTCCGGCTATCCTTCGTGGCGAACAAGGTGACGTCGATGCCGCGCGCCACCAGCGCCTCGGTCAACAGGCTCGTCACGAACTCCCATGGACCATAATGGCGCGGCGGCGTGCGCCAGGAGATCGGAGCTAGCATGGCGATACGCACGCGATTGTCCTTCGTTGCTTTCGTTACTCGGCCGTCAGAATCATGCCCTCGTCTGCCCGTAGCAGCACGGCACCGTCTCTGGCCAGCGTTGCATCGGCGACAGTGGACAAGAGCGCCCGGCAATCGCTCGCCCAGTCCGGTAATTCCAGGCGCTGCGAATATCCCCCGAGATTGAGTGCTACGATCAATCGCTCGGTGCCGTGCCGACGCTCATAGGCGACTACATCGCCCTCCGTGTCCAGCAGCGTGAAGTCACCGATCGCCAACGCCGGATGTGCACGCCTGGCGACCAGCAATCGGCGATAAAGCGCCAGATTGAATGAGGCTCCTCCGCCATCCGCGCAACGTTGCGAATAGGCCAGTCGACATTGAGCGGCAGCCACGGCTTAACCGTGGTGAAGCCGGCATTCTCGCTCCCGTCCCACGGCATCGGCGTGCGGACCGGATCGCGGCCCAAGGCGAGCCCGGGCTCGCGCAGCCCGCGCGGATCCTGAACCTGGGCAGACGGGATTGCGACATCGCTCAAGCCCAACTCGTCTCCGTAGTAGAGGGTGGGCGTGCCGCGGAGCGTCAGCAGCAGCATCGCCGCGACGCGGGCCTGGGCCTGCCCACGCTTGGCTGCGACGCGTGGCCGGTCATGGTTGCCGAGCACCCAATTCGGCCAAGCGCCTGGCGGAAGCGCCGCCTCATAGTTGGCGATCAGCGTTGTGAGGGAGCGCGCCTCCCACGGTGCATCGATGAGCTGAAAGTTGAAGGGCAGGTGCACCTCTGCCCGTTCCCGGCCGTAATAGCGCAGCAGCCGATCGACCGGCAAGTAGATCTCGCCGATCAGCACGCATTCGCCCCGTCCACCGGCGCCATAATTATCAGCGATGGCGCGCATGTCGGCGGCGATCTCGTGCACTTCGGGCTGGTCGGTCGAATGGAACTGGAGCACGCGGTGCATGTCGCCCATCGCCGGCTGATAGGCTGGGTTGGGCGGATTGTCCGGGAAGTCTGCCGCCTTGACCAGGTGCCACAGCACGTCGATGCGGAGGCCGTCCACGCCTCGGTCGGACCAGAAGCGCATCACGTCGTGCATCGCCGCTTTCACAACCGGATTACGCCAATTGAGGTCCGCCTGCTCCTTCAGGAAGGCGTGGTAGTAATGTTGGCTGGTGGCCTGGTCCCACTCCCATGCCGAGCCGCCGAAATCGCTGATCCAGTTGTTGGGCGGCCCGCCATCCGGCGCGGGATCGCGCCAGATGTACCAGTCCCGTTTCGGATTGTCGCGCGAGGCGCGGCTCTCGACGAACCAGGGATGCCGGTCGGATGTGTGGTTGGGCACGAAGTCGAGCACAATCTTGAGCCCGCGCGCATGAGCTTGTGTAAGCAGACTGTCGAAATCGGCGAGCACGCCGAATCGCGAATCGACGTCGCAATAATCGGTGACGTCATAGCCGAAATCAGCCATCGGCGAGGGGTAGATGGGTGAGATCCAGATGGCGTCGACGCCAAGGCCGGCAAGATAGTCGAGCCGCCGCTCGATCCCCTTGAGGTCGCCGATGCCGTCGGCGTTCGTATCTTGAAAGGAGCGCGGGTAGATCTGGTAGATCACACCCGTCCGCCACCAGAGTGCTCCGAAAGAGGCCGCCAACTGAGGCGACCTACTGCGGCGCTTGCAGTCCGGGCGACGAAAGCCACTCATTCACATGGCAAGCGGCTACAGCTTGGCAAGCTTTTCTGATCCTGGCGTCGCGCAACGAACCCGGCGGGAGTTCGTTTGCCTCGTCCTTGAGGCGCATGGCCTCCAGCATCAGACGGTCTTGTAACGGCGCTTTGGGTTGGTTGCATTGGATGCGGGGCATGGTGGCTCTCCGAAACGGGCGGGAGCACAACACTCTCAGTCACCGATGGAAGCCGAAGGCGGGGCAGTGATGGGACGAGTAGATTCCCTTTATGTCCGGTTGCCAACTTAAGAAACTTTAACGCTCCGAACCCTTGTCCAAGACGGATCAGGACACTGCCCGCAGCCTAGGACAATTTCGATTCAAACACGGACAGTACCCTGCGACCGGTGCCGCCGAAATCGGCCATTCGCTGGATCAAACTAGACTACCAACGCAGACAGCGCCCCCAAGCCGAATATTGCTTGGTGGCGCTGTGTTGAATCCGGACAGTGCAATCCCCCGGCAATTATCTGTCTGCGGAGGCGCAATAAGGTTCAACGACCCGGGGCAATCAAAGCGGCCTTACTCGTCGATCTCTCGGAGCTTCTGCTCAAGTTCCACGATCTGAGGTCCATGCTCCGGGTCATGACCTTAGAAGCGACAAAGCTCACCTAGGAAGAGTTTGTTTGCCTGCTCACGGTCGGTAACGCCACTGTACGTAGCTCTGCGCCCGCGATTCCAGCTGAACATAGTGCCCGATTGATTGCGTTGGGCTACATGGTTCATCTCGAAGGTAGGCTGAGGATGACCACGATAGGCAAAGTCCGGATATATACTGGGCAACTCGCCAATTGAGGCGGTCTGAAAGGTTCAATATGACGTCTAAGATCAAAGAACATACGTGCGTTGCTTGAGCAATCCCGCGGCTTCCTGCTGTAGCCCTCAAAGATTGCCAAATGTAGAAAGTCGCTCTCACGGTGAGGCTTTTCTCATTGTGTCAGCAGTAGACGGAAGCATTTCGGTTGAGCCTCTGATAGCTGCGATCACGGCCTGAGACCGCTCTCCAGAGACGATGGCGCTGCGACCTTTGGACTGGAGACCAAGATCGTGCTGTACAGCATCAGGACAAAAGCCTACCGTTGAACGACAAGGTGGCAGTTGTTCGCCTTGAAGCTGTCCATGAAGCGGTGACTTCCGAAGTCACTGCTCGTCGTCGTAGCGGCAGCTAGCGTGCCATCGGAAGGCGCAATCTCACAGAGCTGGATGTTTTGCCAAGCACGGACGCAAGCGGCGTCTGCGGCTGCGAACCCGCTTGTGCGCAAAAAAAGGAGACCATCATGAGAATGCCCGAAATTTTGCAAGGTGAGGCGCGGACCCGCTTCCTCCAGGGAATCGCTTTCGGCGCTGTTGCGGCGATAACGATCGGATTTTTCTGGGGCGGCTGGGTCACCGGCGGCACGGCCAAAACCATGTCCGCAATGGCAGAGACCAACGGTCGGATGTCTGTCCTGGTTCCGATATGCGTCGCGCAGTTCACAGCGGCCGACGGCGCCGTCGCCAAGTTCAAGGCGGCGGGCTCCTATTCAAAGGACAACGTCATCAGCGAATACGTGAAGACTGTTGCCGCCACGAGTATGGACTATTCATTCGCCAGGGCGTGCGCAGTCGGCGTAGAAGCTGAACTCTCAAAGACGGCCACAAAGAGCTGAGCGGTCGGTTCGCCAAGATAGGATCCAGCGAAATGAGCGCTCTCAGGTCCGGACGGCCTTCCTACCTTGTATATGGCTTGTTGGCCGTCATCCTATTCGGCGTTTATGTGCTGCTCAATGGCCTTCAAAACGACAACTCCGCAACCATGGCCCCGACCCTGACACTCAATCGCTGACGCCTCGCGCGCTTTTTCATTGGGAACCACACGGGCACGTCCACGCCGGCAAGTGAATCCGCCGCCTCTTTTATCTGGAAGGCTACGCAGGCGCATCGGCTTGCTTCCGATAGCGTACATCGGTGCCGCTCCGAGAATGTTCGCTTTGGGGTCATTCGCGTCATCCTGACCGCCGGCGCATCACTTCCGGTCTACCCTGATAAACAGACATTCTGGTCGTCCGTCGGCATGTCTCAAAGGGCCAGAAGCGGACGTCGCTATGAGTTGGCGCCGGTGGCTTCATGCGTTCACACTCGACCAGAGGCGCCGGGCGCCCCCGCCCTCGAACTGCTCAGCCGCGGTCTTCTGGCGGCCATCGGCGCATGGCTGCTCTTTCGCGCAATCCGCGGTGACCCACACCGTCACGATGCTTGTCCGTGGGACTTGTGGGGGGTCTCGTACCGTGCCCGCCTCACGTTGTTCGCGATGGTCTACTCCCTGGCAAACGGTGTCCCACCGGCCGGCGTTGCTTTCGCCGCCGCGATGCTGCTGGCCGTCGCCCTGACGCTCTGCGTCGTTGCGTTGCTGACGATCTTCGCACGCGAATGGTGCGTGCGCAGCTGGACCCGGCATGGCGCATCCCTAGCCCATCTGTCCCGTCTCCTGGAAGGTGCGACGGGCGTCGCCCTGGTGCTGATCGGTCTCGCGCCGTTCGTTTCGGTGATCTGACCGCGAAGGATATGTCCGTCGTATCAGCGCCGACGCTGAAAACGCTGCACATTTGAGGACAAGGAAATGCTTGACCGACAAGAACGCCATGGCGGTGAAGAGGCCGCTGCTTTTCCGCCCTTTCGACCCATGGTGGTTGGCACTTACCCCAAAGGGGAGTAGCTTCGCCGGACGGTCGTCAGGACGAGATCTTGATCTCCTCATCGTGCCGCCGGGCGCCCAAGGCGTTGCCGATCGTCGTCCCGACCAGAATAGGGTCACGATTCTGCTGAGGGAGGAGCGAATGATGCAATCTGGGCAATTCTGGATCATCACTGCGGCCGCGACATTGCTGCTCAGCGCAACCGCAGCGCATGCGGATACGACGTCCGTTAAGGCGTGGCAGATTGTGCGCGTCGCGAAGACCGGCGCGCACTGCGTCGACGACAAGAACTGCATGAACCGCATGCACCCGGCCATCAAGCCGGTGAGTCGCGCCAACCCCAGTCAGCATATCGTCTTTGAAACGCGCGACGCCTTCGACTCCGACTTCAACCTCGGCTCCAAGCCCGAGGATGTGTTGGCGGCCGATCTCAATCTCGTCCATCCGCTGACCGGCCCGGTCTTCATCGAGGGTGCCCAGCGCGGCGACGTACTGGCGGTGACACTCCTCGACGTACAGCCGGACGACTACGGTTACACCGTGATCGTCCCGGGCTTCGGTTTCCTGCGCGATCGCTTCACCAAGCCTTTCATCGCCAATTGGAAACTCAACCGCAAGGAGGCGGTCTCCGACCAGATCCCGGGCGTCGTCATCCCCTTTAACGGATTTATGGGCACGGTCGGGGTGCTGCCGGGCCAGCCCGAGGTGGCCACGATCCTCACGCGCGAGGCGGCGCTGCAGAGCGCGGGCGGCGTCGTGCTGACTCCGCAGCCGCTCGGTGCGCTGCCGAGCGATGTCTGCGGTCAGAACGGAAGCAGCAAGAATGAGTGCCTGCGCACCATTCCGCCGCGCGAGAACGGTGGCAACATGGACATCAAGCAGATGGTGGTAGGCACGACGCTGCTGCTGCCCTGCTTCGTGGACGGGTGCGGGTTGTTCGTCGGCGACGTCCATTTCGCGCAAGGCGATGGCGAGGTCTCCGGCACGGCGATCGAGATGGGGGCGACGGTCACGCTGGTCACCGAGATCCGCAAAGCGCAAGCCGCGAAGGTCAAAGTCCCGCACTTCGAAGGCGGCGATCAGCTCATCCGGTTGGCGCCGACCGAGTTCTACGCCACCACCGGCTTCCCGCTGAAAGCCAAGGGCCAGATCCCGCCTTACCATACCTACCTCGACAGCCAGAAAATCGGCCCGCTCGAGAACCTCTCGGAGGATCTGATGCTGGCGGCGCGCAACGCCCTGATCGAGCTGATCGACTGGATGGTTAGCGAGAAGGGCCTTACGCCGGAGCAGGCATATGTCGTGGCGAGCGTGGCCGCCGACCTGCGTATCGGCAATGTCGTCGACGTGCCGAACTACGCAGTCTCCGCCATCCTGCCGACCACCATATTCCGCAAGTAGTAGTATGTGGCATAAGACCGAAGGTCCTGAGGTTGGCGGGAGGCCGAGCCGCCGGGAATTCCTCCGAACGGTGGGGGCCGGCGCCGCAGCCATGTTCCTTTGTGGCCACGCACCCTATGGCCAGTGGGGCGTCTACCGCCGGCGTCACCTGCTGATCCTGACTTCGCGCGCCGATCCTCCCTCGTTCGAGCTCGGCAAGCGGGTAGCTGAGGTCCTCGCGGATCGCTTGCCGAGCAGCAAGGCTCAGGTGAGCAGGGCGCCGCACAAGGAGCGCATCGCCAGTCTGATCAGCTCGCAGCAGTTGGACGTCGCGCTGATGCGGCGCGACGATGCGGCAGCCCTTCGACAAGGGAGGCCCCCCTTCGCCGACCACGGACCAGTCAAGCTGTTCACCGTCGTCGGCATCGGAGAGTACTTGTTCGTCTGCCGCGACGACTTTGCAGCACGCCATGCCTGGTTGATCGCCGAAGCGTTGGACAAGAGCCGCAGCGCCCTTCCCGAATTGCTGCTGCCGAGCGGTTCGTCCTCCGAGCCACCCGACTCGCGCATCCCGCTGCATCCTGGCGCTCTAGGTTATTTCACGGGCGCGCCCATGCCGGGCCTCGAGCCACATGCCCATGAAGATCACACCCACGAGGTTGATGTCCCGCAATGAGCCGCGGCCCTAAGCTGGAGGCCGCCCAGACCTCTGCTTCTTCATCAATTGCGAGCCTGATCGCGCCCTCGCAGCACTTCAGAAAAGGGTCATTCGCGTCGGTTTGGCCCGACCACGGTGACTTCCGGTCTACCCCGGTGAACGGACATTCTCAGGATAGGCGGGCAATCTTTCGCCACGGAGGCTTGACCCACGGGACGTTCGTCGTCGCTCAAGGGCTGGCGCAACACAACAAATGTTAGGACTTGGTCAGGCCTTGAACGAACTTGCCAGCAAGATGCCTTCTGACGTGATGTCCCGATACTTAACGTCGGCGGACCCTTGCGCGCTTCCTTATCGTTGCGCACCCGGTCGGTACGTAGGGTCTCGGTGGCCATTCCAGAAGCTCGACACCTGTTTTCGTAAAGACGATGCCTGCCGCGCTCAGTTCAGTTATCAATGCGGATGTTGACGCCTGCGGATAAGCTTGCCGCTTTCGAGATCAGCGATAATCGCACGACGAACACTGACACCTTCTGCCAAATAGGATTGACACCAACCAAGAAGTGCGCGTGCGCCCCTTACCTGCGCAGCGAGTTTCGGAAAATCATGCATGGCTACTCCAAAAAAGAGTACAGAGCGTTCCAAAGTGGACAGTATTATTTCAATACAAAATGATTTTTATTGTTGCCTCTTTGTTAGCGTCAACAAAGATCAGGTTGTGAGCGCAATGTCAGCAAACTGATGCGTGATGAAGACTTGCGACGTGTGCACCGTAGTTTTACGGAGGAAAGATTGCGGTAACAGTGCACTTAACTGACATTTCGACGATGGCGCTCATCGACAGCTTTCTGGTACGGTTGCTGTGTGGCGCCGTCCACCCGGTTCCTGCATCCGTAATTCCTGCGCGTAGAGGCGATTTTCTTCAACTGTTTCAACGCGATTTTCCTCGTCCACTCCCGCACGCAAAAATATTCCGCTTCGCGCGAACCCCAAATCACCCTTACAACTCCTGCCATCCCGTTCCGAGAAGAGGGGCGTTGGCCATCGTCACGAACGTTGGGGCGGGTTGCGGTGGACGCGGCAGCGTCGGGCGCGTGGATGTGGTCGCAGGGCGGTTTTACCGTGAGCGAACACAGCGCGCAGGACGTACGGCGCTTAAACGCCTCCGCCATTGCTTCGGCCGGCAAGCACTTGGCTGGTTGAAAGTCTGTGGCAGAGGAAGCTGCGTACGGCAAAACCGTGTGGTCCTGGCGCCCGTGGCTGGCGTCAAGCTGGCGGAGGTTCTTCGAAACCCGACCGGGTTCGATGGATCGCTAATCTGTCGGTGATGGAGGCAAAAGGAATTCGTCTCCAGGGAGAGCTCGGCATAAGCCGTAAACCCACTGCGCAGGGAATGCCGGGGTGCTCCGGCTGTACCTGTATGCTCGTGTGCGCACTTCTTAAGTGCATTTGCACACGAGACCGCGGGTGCAGCAAAGCACCCGGCATTCCCTGCGCCCTCTCACTATTGGGGCGGACGATACGGCACAACTCGGGCAAATCATGCTGCGAGAATGCGAACACGTGTCTCCACATCATTGCGAGCCATCCGGCGGCGCTTTGCGCCGACCGGGTGGCTCGCAATGACTGTGGTAAGCGACGCCGAAACACTACGCCGTTCGCGCTACCGGCTTGCGCCGGTGCGGGCGGTTCGGGCGCGCCGCCTCGGGTGCCGCCCGGTGCTCCGACAACAGCGGCCTGATCTCCGCTGCCGGCTTCGGCGCGCTGAATAGGTAGCCCTGCATTTCCGAGCAGCCGAGCTCGCGCAGCAAGTCGCGCTGCTGCTCGGTCTCGACGCCTTCGGCGGTCGTCGTCATGTGGCGTTCGGCGGCGATGTTCACCACCGCCTCCACGATGCAGGACGAGCCTTCTGGTTCGGCGATATCGGTGATGAAGCAGCGGTCGATCTTGATCTTGTCGAACGGGAAGCGCTGCAGATAGCTCAGCGAGGAATAGCCGGTGCCGAAATCGTCGAGCGCGATGCGAACCCCGATGGCGCGAAGGTCGTGGAGGACGGCGAGCGCCGCCTCGTCGTCTCTGATCAGCACGGCCTCGGTGATCTCAAGCTCCAGCCGGCTCGCCGCGAGGCCCGCTGCGGCGAGTGCCGCCATCACCTTCAGCGCCAGCGTGCCGCTCCTGAATTGAATCGGTGAGACATTGACCGCGAGCCTGACGTGGCCGGGCCAGGTCGCGGCCTCCTTGCAGGCCGTAGTCAGCACCCATTCGCCGAGCTGGTTGATCAGGCCGGTGTCCTCGGCGAGCGGCACGAACTCGGCCGGCGAAATCATGCCGCGCTGCGGATGGCGCCAGCGCACCAGCGCCTCGCAGCCGGTGATCGCGTTGGTCTGCAGGCTCAGACATGGCTGGTAATAGACCTCAAAGCCGCCGTCGACGAGCGCCTGGCGAAGGTCCATTTCCAGGCTGCGGCGGGCGCGGACCTCAGCTTCCATGTCCGGTTCGAAGAAGCGATAGGTGCGGCGGCCGGCGGCCTTGGCCGCGTACATCGCCAGATCCGCGTTCTTCAGGATCTGGTCGATGTCGGATCCGTCTTGCGGCGCGAGCGCAATGCCGATGCTGGCGTCGGTGGTTACCTGGTGGCCTAGGCACTGGTAGGGCGAGCGGATCGCCTCGAAGATGCGGCTGACGAGCTTCATCACGTCGTCGATATCCTCGATCCCGGTCTGCACGATGGCGAATTCATCGCCACCGAGACGGGCCACGAAATCGGATCTCCGCGCGCAGGCGGCGAGGCTGGCCGCGACCGATTTCAAAAGCTCGTCGCCGATCATGTGGCCTAGCGAATCGTTGACGCTCTTGAATTCGTCGATGTCGATATAGAGCACCGCCAGTTGCCGGTTTGGCGCGACGTAAGACAATTCGCGCTTGAGCCGCTCGTGGAACAGGGTGCGGTTCGGCAGATCAGTCAGCGCGTCGTAGTGGGCGAGGTGAGTGATGCGCTCCTCGGCGCGCCGCCGCTCGGTGATGTCTTCATGAGTTGCAAGCCATCCGCCGTCGGCGACCGGTTCGTTGACGACCTGGATCGAACGTCCGTCGGGGGTCGATATCACCATGGCGTTACGATGTGCGATGTCGCGTAGCACCACCTCGACATAATGATCGACGTCGCCGACGAACGAGCCCGTCTCCTTGCGATGGGCGATCACCTCGCGAAAACTGCAACCCGGCTTCACGATTTCGGCCGACAGCCCGTACATTTCGAGGTATCGCCTGTTGCAGATGATGAGCTGCTGCTTTGCATCGAACAGCAACAGGCCCTGCGTCATGTTGTTGACGGCGGTATCGAGACGCTGCTTTTCCAGCGTCAGCCGCTGCTTCGATGCGCGGTGCTGATACGACAGCTTGCGGACGACGAGAAACAGCAGGGCGGCGATCGCCAGCACGGAAAACCCGGTGACGGCGATCAGGATTCCGATCTGCTCGCGCCAGTCGGCCAGTGCGGCCGCTGTCGTTGTCGACGCGACGATTACGATCGGAAAATTGGTCAGCGCGCGGGACGCGATCAGCCGGTCCTCGCCGTCGATCGGGCTGGTCAGGCGCGAGGTGCTGCGGGGCACCTCGAAGACCTGCCGCTGCGCGGCTGGACCGGTGTTGAAGTTCTTGCCGATCAGCTCAGGCACATGCGGATAACACGCCAGCAGCGTTCCGTCGCTGTGGTGCATGGCGATGGTAGCGCCGGGGCCGAGGGCTATGGTTGCGAAGAATTTTTCGAAATTGGCCGGCTCGATGCCGCGGCCGATGACGCCGAGGAATTCGCCTTTCGGCCCGATGATCTTGCGCGCGATCACGGTGGTCCAGGCGCCGGTGATGCGGCTGTAGACCGGCTCGACCAGCATCTCCGGCGACTCCGGGCCGGACTTGAATGTTCTGAAGAAAGCGCGGTCCGCTGAGTGACCGGCGGCGGCGGCCAGGCGGCCGACGCATTGATCAGGTTGCCTTCAGCGTCGAAAACGTTGATGCCCGCCGACATAGGACAGCGCGTCGATCTTGGATTTCAGGATGAGATGGATGTCATGGCCGGACATCCGGCGCTTGTAGTTGTCGGGCGTGGCGATCCCGCTGGAACGCATGAACGCGATCAGGTCCTTCTGTACGACCTGAAAATCTTCGAGCTGCTGGTCGAAATGTCGGGCGAGCAACAGCACGGTGTTTTCGAGCTCGCGTTCGCTATTGCGCAGCGCGCGCTCGCGGAAATTGCCGGCCATGACGGTCGCGCCTATCGCGATGATGGCGATCAAAAGCGTGCCGCCCAGGATCAACCAGCGGATCGGACCGCCGCGAAAAGCGGACGCGATCCTGAATGCTTTGGTGCCGGTTGAAGCCATGGAACGCGATCGCTGCCGGGACATGAACTGCCGGAAGCGGCGTCCTCCCAAATCCGGCGCATAGATCGGTACCGCGCCGGGATGGAATTGACGTTAGGAAGTCTGGTTAATGAATCGTTAGTTCGGTGGCGGTGGGTTCCGCCGACAACCACAGGGCACTCGCTTGACGGTGGAACCGGCGAGCGAAAATCACCGTATGGATGTCAGAGGTCGACGTGTGCGCTTCTTCACAACGGCGCCGGCGGACGAGCCGTCCGGCATTGCGTATCCCTGGCTGAATCGTCGCGGATCAGTGTAGGGATTGCCCGGACCCTTGTTCTGACAGTTGGCGTTCGGATAATAAAACGCGCAGTAGCCGGGTTCGTAGATCACCTGCTGAGCCGTCGCAGGTGTCATGGCAAGTGCCGAGATCACGGCCAACGCGGCTGCCACGCCAACAAGCCTGTAGATCGACATCGGATTTTTCCTTGTGAAGGTCCCGATGGAGACAACCCCGCACGCCCGAGCGCATTCCTCGCCGCGCCGGTCACACCCGCGTGACGACGGCGACGCCGTCGCCGGGGCTCACCGCTCTGCGCGATAATGGCCGGACTTGCCGCCGATCTTCTCAACGAGATGGATGCCTTCGATGCGAACGCCGCGCTCGACTGCCTTGATCATGTCGTAGATCGTCAGGCACGCGACCGACACCGCCGTCAGCGCTTCCATCTCGACGCCAGTAGGGCCGGTGACCTTGACGGTGGCGCGGACGATGCACCCCGGAAGTTTCTTGTCAGGCGTGATGTCGAGCGTCACCTTCGACAGCGCCAGCGGATGGCACAGCGGGATCAATTCCGACGTGCGCTTTGCCGCCATGATGCCGGCGATGCGGGACGTGCCCAGCACGTCGCCCTTCTTGGCATTGCCGGAGACGATCAGGTCGAGCGTCGCCTTGGCCATGACGACGCGCCCCTCGGCAGTGGCGGTGCGCTCGGTCGCTGCCTTCGCGGAGACGTCAACCATCCGCGCTTCGCCGGCGGCATCGATATGGGTGAGGGCGGCGCCGCCTTTGGAAGCCTTCCGCGCCATCTGCTAGCCGGTCCCGGTCGCGCGGGCCGCATCGGAACGCGTCAGCAGCGCACGGGTTGCCGCGGTCACATCGGCCTGCCGCATCAGGCTTTCGCCGACCAGGAATGTCGACATGCCGACGCGCTCGAGCCGCGCGAGATCATCAGGCGTAAAGATGCCGCTTTCGCCGACCATCAGGCGATCACGCGGAATCAGCGGCGCCAGCGCCTCGCTGGTCGCAAGCGTCGTCTCGAAGGTCCGTAAGTTACGGTTGTTGACGCCGATCATCGGCGAACGAAGTTTTAGCGCGCGGTCGAGCTCAGTGCGGTCGTGGATTTCGATCAGCACGTCGATGCCGAGCGCAATCGCCGCGTCCTCGATATCCTTCGCGGCGGCATCGTCGAGCGCAGCCATGATGATCAGGATGCAGTCGGCGCCATGAGCGCGGGCTTCCACCACCTGATAGGTGTCGAACAGGAAGTCCTTGCGCAGCACCGGCAGATTGGTTGCCGCGCGCGCCGCCACCATGAAATCGAGATGGCCCTGGAACGAGGGCGCATCCGTCAGTACCGATAAGCACGCCGCACCGCCGGCCTCGTAAGCCTTGGCCAGCGCCGGCGGATCGAAATCGGCGCGAATGAGCCCCTTCGACGGCGAGGCCTTCTTAACCTCGGCAATCAGCGCGTAGTCACCGCGGGCGAGCTTCTCCCGGATCGCGCGCACGAATCCGCGCGGCGGCGGGGCCGCCTTGGCGCGGGCTTCGATCTCGGCAAGCGGATGCGCCCGCTTGGCGGCCGCAATCTCTTCGCGCTTGTAGGTCTCGATCTTGCTCAGGATATCGGACATCTCTGGCGCCCCTTTGGACTCAGCCGCGCGAAACCGCGACCAGGTGCTTCAGCCGTGCCGCCGCAGCACCGCTATCGAGCGACTTTGCGCCGATCGCGACGCCTTCCTTCAGGTCCCTGGCACGGCCGGCCACGATCAGCGCCGCCGCGGCGTTCAACAACGCGACGTCGCGATATGGGCTGGGCTTGCCGTTCAGCACACCTTGCAGCGCCAGCGCGTTGGTGTCCGCATCGCCGCCCTTAAGCGCGTCGACGTTGCAGCAGGTGAGGCCGGCGTCCTCCGGCGTCACCTCGAACGTGGTGATCTTGCCGTTGTCGAGGCTGGCCACAAAGCTCGGGCCGGTGAGGGTGATTTCGTCGAGCCCGTCCGAGCCGTGCACCACCCAGACCGATTCGGAGCCGAGGTTTTTCAAGACTTGCGCCAGCGGCTGCACCCAGTGCCTGGAGAACACGCCGACCATCTGGCGCTTGACGCCGGCCGGATTGGAGAGCGGCCCGAGCAGGTTGAAGATCGTGCGGGTGGCGAGCTCGACCCGGGTCGGGCCGACATTCTTCATCGCGGGGTGATGCGCGGGCGCGAACATGAAGCCGATGCCGGCCTCCTGCACACAGCGGCCGACCTGGTCGGGGGTGAGGTCAATCTTGACGCCGAGGGAGGCCAGTACGTCGGCAGCCCCCGAACGCGACGACAATGCGCGGTTGCCATGCTTGGCGACGGGCACGCCGGCGCCTGCAACGATGAAGGCCGCGCAGGTCGAGACGTTGACCGAACCGGAGCCGTCGCCGCCGGTGCCGACCACGTCGACGGCGTCCGCAGGCGCCTTGACCCGCAGCATCTTGCCGCGCATCGCCGCCACCGCGCCGGTGATCTCGTCGACGGTTTCGCCGCGAACCCTGAGCGCCATCAACAGTCCGCCCATCTGCGAGGGCGTGGCCTCGCCGGACATCATGCTGTCGAAGGCGGAGGCTGCCTCGTCACGCGACAGCGTCGCGCCGGTGGCGACTTTTCCGATGATAGATTTGAGGTCGTCCATCGCTTGGCTTTCAAAATCGAGGCCTCAAGGTGAGGAGGCGCTCTTGCGCCGTCTCCGGACGATGCTTCGCATCGCTCGGAGAACCATGAGGCCCGGCTCTCATCCTTCGAGACGCGGCCAGGTGGCCGCTCCTCAGGATGAGGTGAGTCATTATGCTCAATTGTTCGCGCCCGTCACCTGTGCGAAGGCTGCCGCGTTGATGGAGGTGCCGATCTGGGATTCGATCTTGGTCACGTATTGCGCGATCTGTTCTTCGGTCAAGCCGCGCTGCAACGTGTCCTTCAATTTCTTCAGCTCATCGGAGGCCATGTCGACCGGCGGCACCGTCACGTCGGTGACGCGTAACACGATCCATTCGCTGCCACCGGTACCCTGCGTCTGCGTGACGCCGTCCTTGGGCGTCCGGAATGCGGCCGTGATGGCGGCGGAGGGCACGCCTGAAAGCGAGGCGTCGCGGCGGAAACCGGTCGCAGTCTCGACCTTTGCTCCAACTGCGGCCGCTTCGGCGGCGAGCGTGCCGCCTTGCTCGACCTTCTGCACCATCTCGGTTGCCTTCGCGCGCAGCTTGTTCGAAATCTGGTCTTCGTGCCATTTTGCCTCGACCTGGCTGCGGACCTCGTCGAGCGGGCGCTCGCGCGAGGGGGTGATGCCGAGCACGTCGTACCAGACATAGCCGCCGGCAAACTGGATCGGTTCGTTGTCGACACCGATATCGCTGTTGAAGGCCTGCGAAACCACGTCGAGCCCGCGCGGAATATTCGCCGCCGGCTGGCCGTCAGGCGTGCGGCCGGAGCGGTCGACGGCCTCGATCGTGACCGGGGTGAGGCCGAGCTTCTGCGAAGCCTCGACCACATTGGCGCCGCCGCTGCGCTCGTCTTCCATCTTGTTCTGGATTTCGTTGACCTTGGCGCGCGCGCGCTCGGTCGCGATTTCCTTCTTCACCTGCGCTGCGACGCTTTCATAGGTCGGCGTCACGCCCGGCTCGATCTTGCCGACCTTGACCAGCGCCACGCCGAACCGGCCCTGCACCGGCTGGCTGACTTCGCCTGACGGCAGCGAGAACGCCGCATCCGCAATCGCCGGATCGATGATCGCACTCTTTGCGATCATGCCGAGATCGACGTCGGCCAGATTGAGGTTGCGCTCCTTGGCGACGTCGTCGAACGATGTTCCCGACGTGATGCGGCTGCGCGCGGCCTGCGCTTCGCCTTCGTTCGGAAAAAACATCTGCGACACTTCGCGCTTTTCCGGCGTCCCGAGCTGGTCGCGGCGCTGCTCGAAGGCCTTCTTCGCGTCCTCGTCGGAGACCTCGGTCCACTTGCCGATCTCTTCGGGGCTGATCACGACAAAGGACAGTTTGCGGTATTCGGGCGCGCGGAACTGGGTTTTGCGTTCCTCGAAATAGGTGGCCAGCGCCTCGGGCGACGGCGGGTCAATCGTGCCGGCCTGCGCCGCGTCGAGCTTGACGTACTCCATCGAGCGCTGCTCGTTCTGGAAACGCGCTAGCGCCTCGATCAGGACCTTCGGCGGCTCCGCCCCGGCCGAGACGGTGCCGGCGATCTGGCGCCGCAGCCCGACGCGCCGCTGTTCGGCGAGATAGCGCTGCTCGGTGTAGCCGAACTGGCGGATCGTGGCCTGGAAGCGCTGCGGGTCGAAGTTGCCGCCCAACCCCTTGAAATTCGGGTCGTTGTAGATCAGCCGCATGGTTTCGTCCTGCGACTGGGCAAGCCCCTTGCGCCGGGCTTCCTCGTCCAGCGCCGCTTCGGCGATGGTCTGCTGCAGCACCTGTCGATCGATGCCGAAGGCGCGCGCCTGTTCAGAGGTCAGCGGACGGCCGAAACTGCGGCCGAGTTGCTGCAGCCTCTCCGTGTAGATCTGGCGGAACTGCTCCGTCGAGATCTCGGTCTTGCCAATCGTGGCGAGGGACGACTGGCCAAATCCCTTGAAGATGTCGGCAATACCCCAAACTGCGAAACTGATAATCAAAACGCCCATCACGGTGGCCATGATAATCTTGCCGAGCCAGTTTGATGAGGCTTTCCGAATTCCTCGAAGCATGGGTCCAACTTGTTTTTAAAGGAGAGGGGGAACCGGGTCGTGCCCAAGGGAATTCGATCCGGGACCGAATTCCGCAACAAGGCGTCACCGAGTTGAAAACGCATCATAAAGTGGCAGCGCCCCCCTCGCAACCTCGCCCATGAGGGCTATTTGAAGCGGTTAATGGCCCCGGGATCGCCCGACGGGTATCTGGAACTGCCGGCGTGGCTCTGCTAGCGCATCTAGAACGCTGACATTTGCGGGACAATCGACATGACCGACGCCATCCGGCCGCTGATCGCCGGCAACTGGAAAATGAACGGCCTGAAATCTTCCTTAGGTGAATTCGAAGCCATGATCGCCGGCGCCGGTGCGTTGGCCGGCAAGGCCGACCTGCTGGTCTGCCCTCCGGCCACGCTGATCGGCGGCTTTGCCGACAGGGCGCTCGGTTCAAAACTCGCCGTCGGAGCCCAGGATTGCCATGCCAAGGCCTCGGGCGCCCATACCGGCGATCTCTCGGCGGAAATGCTGGCGGATGCCGGCGCCAGCGCCATCATCGTCGGGCATTCGGAGCGGCGCGCCGACCATGGCGAGACCGACGCGGTGGTTCGGCAGAAGGCTGAAGCGGCTTGGCGGGCGGGCCTTGTGGCGATCGTCTGCATCGGCGAGACCCAGAAGCAACGCGACGCCGGCCAGACGCTGGATATCTGCGGCGCGCAACTCGCCGGTTCGCTGCCGGACGGCGCGACGTCAGCCAATCTGGTGGTGGCCTATGAGCCGGTCTGGGCGATCGGCACCGGTCTGACGCCGACACCAAAAGATGTCGAACAAGTTCATCGCTTTGTCCGCGATGTTCTCGCCAGCCGATTTAAGGCCGAAGGCAGCAAGATCCGGATTCTTTACGGCGGATCGGTCAAGCCCTCGAACGCCGCCGAATTGATGGCGGTCGCCGATGTCAACGGCGCTCTCGTCGGCGGCGCCAGCCTGAAGGCAGTGGATTTCCTGGCGATTGCGGAGGCGTGCTAGCTCAGGCGGGCGCGCCTTCCTGCAACCGCTTCCAGTAGATCAGCGTGCCCGTCAGCCCGCCATGGGGTTTAAACGCGTAGTCCGGAATCACGCCGGTCAGCTTAAATCCCATCCGTTCATATAGGCCGGCCGCGCCTTCGTCCTCGGCAGTGTCGAGCACCAACAACCAGCGCCCGCGCGCGATCGCCAGCCGCTCGGCCTCGCGCAACAGCGCCGTGGCGATCCCGCGGTGGCGGTGACTGACGCGCGTCATCATCTTCGCTATCTCGGCGCGATGCGGCTGGTTCGGCGGAAGATCGAGCAACAGCGTGACCGTCCCGATCAGCCTATCCCCGTCAAAGGCGCCAAGGATGATCCGCTCGCCGCGGCCTGCAGCGCCAAGCGAGTTGGACCAGAACGCCTCGGCCGCCTTCTGTGACAGCGGATGCATGAAACTGACCGAGCCGCCATTGGCCACGGTTTCGATCAGCAATTCACTGAGCATCGCGCAAGTTTCGGGCGAAGGTTTCAAGGCTTTGATCAGGATGTCCGACATCTGGATGAATTTCCGCAACATTCAGCTTCGAGGATTGGCGGTGCGCCGGACGCGCGCCCGTTTGATCTCTGCAATCCGCTCGACATCCTCGATCTGCAGGTGACGGCCGCGTTCGAGAATTTCCAATGTGTATTCTTCGTAGGTGAGGCCTAGTTGCTCGGCTTTCCGGATGCGGAACGTGACAATGCCAGGCGAGGGGTTGTGCCAGGCCGCGCGATGTGCCGCCTTCCAGTAGAAGTAATTGCCGATGCCGCCGTCGCCCCATTCAGGCCGATGCTCATCCTCGAGCGGCGGCCCGCCATTGTGGCCGGCCGGAATCGGGTCGTCAGTGCTGTCAGGCTGGGTCGCGGCGTTCTTGCAGACGATCTCCAGCATCGGCGTCAGCTCCGGGCAAGGGCAACGACGTAAGTGCAGGGCGCGGTGGTCTCGTTAGCGAACGTCACTTCCGCCGGCGGACCGAATCCGAGGCAGTCGCCGGCCCCAAGTTCATGACGTTCGCCGCCATCGATCAGCACGAGCGAGCCCGACAACACCCAGAGGACCTGACGGATGTGGGCGTAGGACGAGGCGGGCAGTGTCACGCGCTGCTTCGCCGGCATTTCGACCTTGATAATCTCAATAGGATGATCGGGCCGGTTGAACACCTGCCGGCGCAAGTAGCCGGTTTCGGGATCGCGCCACACCGGCTGCTCGGCAGCGCGCGAAAGACGCCCACCCTTGCCCTCGGCGCGCAGCATCAGGCCGGCAAGGGTGAGGTCGAAGGCGCTGGCGAGCCGAACCAGCACCACCGCGGTCGGGCTGACTTCGGCGCGCTCGATCTTGCTGATGGTGGCTTTTGACACGCCGGAGCGTTCGGCGAGGTCGGCCAGGGACCAGCCGCGACTGTCGCGCTCAAGCCGCAGACGCTGGGCGAGCCGGGTACTGAGGTCGTCTACTAAAGTATCCATTCGTCTATTATAAGAGAAATGGGCGCGACCTCAAGCCCCAGATGCGAACGTCGGGCGAGAGGTGCGGACGCCCTTGCCGTCGCGCCTGCGGCAATTATCTCCACCGCGGCGGTTGGGGGTGACAATGCCCCGTCCGATCGTGTAACACCGCGCAACTTCAGGAAAACCCGCAAGCCCTTGGTGCAGCCGAAGCCCGGCGCTGTCAGCTTGTGACGGAAGGTTTTGAGATGCAGACCGTCATTATCGTCGTTCACCTCATGATCGTCGCCGTGCTGATCGGCGCGGTGCTGCTGCAGAAATCCGAAGGCGGCGGCCTCGGCATGGGCGGCGGCGCCGGCTTCATGTCGAGCCGCGGCACCGCCAACCTGCTGACGCGCACCACGGCAGTCTTGGCGGGCCTTTTCTTCGTGACCAGCATGACGCTGGCCTGGCTGGCAGGCGTCGACCGCAAGCCTGCTTCGATCCTCGGCACACCGGCGACGCAGTCCCAGCCCGGTGGCGCGACGCCGGTCGCCCCGCCGACCTCCGGCGGTGTGCTCGATACGCTTAAGAAGGTGGATGAGCAGCAGGGCCAGTCCGGCCCACAGGCGCCGCGTTCGCAATAAAGCAGGGTGGCTATGCAGGGCGGCCCTCTACCGTCCTGCATCAGAACTTCCCATCAATGCTCTGAAATCGCTTTAAAATTCACGTCACCCACAGCCCGGCAAAATGTTTGCCTGCGCGCGCGATTCGTTTTGGAGAATCGGGGCAGTGGCCTTAAAGGTAGAATCCCATGGCGCGGTACATATTCATCACCGGCGGCGTGGTTTCTTCGCTCGGAAAGGGTCTGGCTTCGGCGGCACTCGGTGCCCTGCTGCAGGCTCGCGGGTACAAGGTCCGTCTCCGCAAACTCGACCCCTATCTCAACCTCGATCCCGGAACCATGTCGCCGTATCAGCACGGCGAAGTGTTCGTAACCGATGACGGCGCCGAGACCGATCTCGATCTCGGCCATTACGAACGTTTCACCGGGCGTCCGGCGACCAAAGCCGACAACATCACCACCGGGCGCATTTACCAGGACATCATCACCAAGGAACGCCGCGGCGATTATCTCGGCGCGACCATCCAGGTCGTTCCGCACGTCACCAACGCGATCAAGGAATTCGTTCTCTCCGGCAATGACGAGTACGACTTCGTGCTGGTCGAGATCGGTGGCACCGTCGGCGACATCGAGGGCTTGCCGTTCTTTGAGGCGATCCGTCAGCTCAAGAACGAGTTGCCGCGCGATCACGCGGTCTACATTCATTTGACGCTGCTGCCTTACATTCCAAGCGCGGGTGAGCTGAAGACCAAACCGACCCAGCATTCCGTGAAGGAATTGCGTTCGATCGGCATCCAGCCGGATATCCTGCTCTGCCGTACCGATCGCGAAATCCCGAAGGAAGAGCGGCGCAAGCTCGGCCTGTTCTGTAACGTGCGCGAAAGTGCCGTGATCGAGGCGAGGGACGTCGATAACATCTACGCCGTGCCCGAGGCCTATCACGCCGCCGGCCTCGACGGCGAGGTTCTGGCCGCGTTCGGCATCACGCCAAAAATTCCGCCGGCGCTGCAAAGCTGGAACGTCATCAACGAGCGCGTGCGTAACCCGGAAGGCGCCGTGACGATTGCCATTGTCGGCAAGTACACGGGCATGAAGGACGCCTACAAATCGCTGATCGAGGCGCTCTCCCATGGCGGCATCGCCAACAAGGTGAAGGTCAATCTCGACTGGATCGAGAGCGAGGTGTTCGAGAACGAAGACCCGGCGCCGTTCCTCGAACATGTCAACGGCATTCTGGTGCCCGGCGGCTTCGGCCAGCGCGGCGCCGAGGGCAAAATCCGCGCGGCGCAGTTCGCCCGTGTCCGCGACGTGCCGTATTTCGGCATCTGCTTCGGCATGCAGATGGCCGTGATCGAAGCCGCCCGCAATCTCGTCGGCATCGAGGAAGCCAACTCCACCGAGTTCGGGCCGACGCCCGAGCCTTTGGTCGGCCTGATGACGGAATGGCTGCGCGGCAACGAATTGGAGAAGCGGTCGCAATCGGGCGATCTCGGCGGCACCATGCGGCTCGGCGCTTACCCCGCGACGCTGAAGCGCGGCAGCCGCGTCTCAGCCGTCTATGGCGGCGCCACCGAGATTTCCGAACGCCACCGTCACCGCTACGAGGTCAACACCGCGTACAAAGACCGCCTCGAACAGCACGGGCTGCGTTTCTCAGGCCTTTCGCCCGACGGCGTGCTACCTGAAATCGTCGAGTACGAGGACCATCCCTGGTTCATCGGCGTGCAATTCCACCCCGAGCTGAAGTCGCGCCCGTTCGAGCCGCATCCTCTGTTCGCGTCCTTCATTCAG
Organism: Bradyrhizobium sp. 157; assembly: GCF_023073815.1. Lineage (NCBI taxonomy): Bacteria > Pseudomonadati > Pseudomonadota > Alphaproteobacteria > Hyphomicrobiales > Nitrobacteraceae > Bradyrhizobium > Bradyrhizobium sp. 157. Next base: position 40,091 of record NZ_JADPKF010000088.1, read on the forward strand.
GCGGCGGTGGTGCAGAGCCGGTTGGTGTAGGCCTGCAGCGGAATTGTAGGGTGGGCAAAGCGACTTGTCCGCCGTAGCTCGAAGAGCGAAGGCGGAAGCGTGCCCACCATCTCGCAGCGCATATTGGATAGAATGGTGGGCAACGGCGCTTCGCGCCTTTGCTCACCCTACACCTTTGACGAACGCGGCAATTGTTGCGACAAAGCGCTCCCGTGACCTGCAAGAACAATAACCTTGGGAGCAAAGCCGATGATCATGGAAATGCGCGTCTATCGCTGTCTGCCGGGCCGCCTGCCGGCGCTGATGAAGCGTTTTGATACGCTGACGCTGAAGCTGTGGGACAAGCACGGCATCAAGCAGGCCGGCTTCTACACCACGCTGATCGGCACCTCCAATCAGGAACTGACCTATTTCATCGCATGGGACTCGCTTGCCGAGCGCGAGAAGAAATGGACCGCGTTTCAGAGCGATCCGGATTGGATCGCCGGCCGTGCTAAAAGCGAAGAAGACGGCCAGATCATCGACAACATCGTCAGCCAGTTGCTGGTGCCGACGGCGTTCTCCGCGGTAAAATAGCTCGCGGCGCAACCCTGATATTCAGGGGTTAAACGGGGTTGATCCCTGAGCAATTTCTGTCAAGAAAATGCTCAGCTTTTTGAATTGCGCGTATTCTGGTCGCAAAACTGGTGTCCACTTTTGCGGAATACGCGTGTCGCGGATCGGCATGATCCGCACCGGACGTGAGGAAAATCCCTTGAACGCGAAACCCGAAGCAGCTCCGGTCGTCTCGGTCGGTTCGGTCAAATTCGGCAATGACCTGCCGATTTCGATCATTGCCGGACCGTGCCAACTCGAAAGCCGGGCGCACGCCCTCGAAGTGGCGGGTGCGCTGAAAGAAATCGCAGGCCGGCTCGGCATAGGCCTCGTCTACAAGACCTCCTTCGACAAGGCCAATCGAACCTCGGGCTCGGCCGCGCGCGGAATTGGCTTGGCGCAGGCGCTGCCGGTTTTCGCGGAGATTCGTTCCTCGCTCGGTCTTCCCGTGCTCACCGACGTGCATGAGGCGGCGCAATGCGCTGAAGCGGCGCAGGCGGTGGACGTACTGCAGATCCCTGCGTTCCTGTGCCGGCAGACGGATCTGCTGCTTGCGGCGGCCGCAACCGGCAAGGTCGTCAACGTCAAGAAAGGCCAGTTCCTCGCGCCGTGGGAAATGACCAACGTCGTCACCAAAATCACCGGCGGCGGTAATCCCAACGTACTGGTGACCGAACGCGGCGCTTCGTTCGGTTACAACACGCTGGTATCTGATATGCGTGCGCTGCCGATCATGGCGCAAACGACGGGTGCGCCCGTTATTTTTGACGCCACCCATTCGGTGCAGCAGCCGGGCGGGAAGGGTACCTCATCCGGCGGCCAGCGCGAATTCGTTCCCGTGCTGGCGCGCGCCGCGGTCGCCGTCGGCGTCGCCGGCGTGTTCATCGAGACCCATCCTGATCCCGATCATGCGCCGTCGGACGGGCCCAATATGGTGCCGCTACGCGAGTTCGAAGCCTTGGTGAAGAGGCTGATGGCGTTCGACGCGCTGGCCAAGAACGCTTTGCCGTGACCGCTACCAGCGGCATGCCGCCGGCGCTCAATATCATTGCGCTAGCGACCTTTTCGGCAAGCCTGTCCGCCCGAGCGCTTGATCCAGTGCTGCCGCATGTTGCCGAGGAATTTTCCGTCTCGATCGCTACCGCCGCCAGCTTTGCCGCGGCCTTCGCCTGCACCTTTGCCATCATCCAGCCGGTCCTCGGCGCCATGGCCGACATGTTCGGCAAGGCACGCCTGATGATCATCTGCCTGGTGCTGCTTGGATTTGCCAACATTCTTGGTGCCATGGCGACATCGTTCCCGCTGCTGTTCGCCTCACGGATTCTCGCCGGCATCGGCTCCGGCGGCGTATTCCCGGTCGCGCTCAGCCTCACCAGCGATCTCGTCGGTCCCGACAAGCGCCAGGTCGCGATCGGCCGCACGCTGGCCGGCGCCATGGCCGGCAACATCATGGGGGCATCGGCGGCGGGCCTGATCGGCGACTTTCTCGGCTGGCGCGGCGTGCTCGCCGTGCTCGGGGGATTGGTGGTGCTATCGTCAGTCGCGGTAGCGGCCGGATTCCGCGGCGCTGCGTTGACGCGTCCGCCGCGGAGCAGCTTTGCGCAGCTCCGCGGCGGTTATCGCACCATCTTCAGCAATCCGAACGCCCGCATCTGCTATGGAGCAGTGTTCATCGAAGGGTGCTGCGTGCTCGGGCTGTTTCCCTTCATCGCGGCGTTCCTGTTCGAACTCGGCGAAACCTCGCTGTCGGTCGCAGGCATTGTCATCGCCGGCTTCGCGGTCGGTGGCCTGTTCTACACCATGACGGTGTCGCGCTTTCTGCCGAAACTCGGCGTCAAGGGCATGATGATCGCCGGTGCGACGATGGTCGGGCTACAACTCACCGCAGTCGCGATGGGGCCCGAATGGAAGCTGCAAACCCTCAGCCTGATCTTCATGGGCTGGGGTTTTTACATGATCCACGGCTGCATCCAGGTGTTCGCCAGCGAACTATCGGCGGAAGCGCGCGCGACCGCGCTGGCGCTCCATTCGTTCTTCTTCTTTCTCGGCCAGACCGTCGGCCCGATCGCCTACGGCTTCGGCATCCAGCACGCCGGCAAGGTACCGACGCTGCTCACCGCAGCGGCCGTGATGATCGCGCTCGGCTTTATCTGCGCGAAGCTGCTGCGCCAGACGCCACCGGCGGATGCTGCGGCGAAGTAGCCCGAGGGCTAAAATAACCCCATGACGTGTTCGACGAGATAGACCGCCGTGACATAGCCGAGCGTGCCGATGGCCAACAGCGCAATCGACAGCCACACCCACAAGGGTGTCGTTTCCTTCGTCATCGGATGCTCATGCGGTAGCGCGCCGCGTCCTTGGCAGCGCTGGTTTCCCCCGACCCGGCGACAATGGTGCAATTCAGGCTCGATTTGTGAGGAAATGCCGGCTCGCGTCAGGATGACACACATCTGGTGCGTGCGGTTGCGCGCGGAAGTCCAGCTCAGGTAGCCGTCGATGGCACGGAGGTTGCTTCGTTCCTTGCCATTTAAGGTGATGATGTGGACGCCCAGATTACCCATTCGCTCAGAAGCAATTTGGCGGCTAGACACAGCGGCTATGCCAATGAGCCGCCGCTTCAGCGCTTTCTGACCGGCTGCTACGAGCAATTCAAATCGGACCATTCCGGCGCGGTCGCCGATTACATCCCCGAGCTGAAACGCGCCAACCCGGCGCATTTCGGCGTCGGTCTCGTGACCATTGACGGTCATGTCTATGAGGTCGGCGACAGCGCCGTGCCCTTCACCATCCAATCGGTCTCCAAAGCCTTCGTGTTTGCGCTGGCGCTCGAGCTGGTCGGCGAGGAACGCGTGGCGGCAGCGATCGGCGTGGAGCCGAGCGGTGAGGCGTTCAATTCGATCCGGCTGACCAACGACAACCGGCCGTTCAACCCGATGGTCAATGCCGGCGCGATCGCCTGTTCTGGATTGATCCATCAGGTCGACGGCGCTCACGCCTTCGAGCGCATCCGCGCCAAGCTCAGCCAGTTCGCCGGGCGCGAGCTCGACGTCGACGATGCGGTTCACGCCTCGGAAGCGCTGACCGGCAACCGCAATCGTGCGATCGCCTGTTGTTGCGGAATTATCTGGTGCTTCAGGACGACGTCGATGCCGTGCTGGACACCTATTTCCGGCAATGCGCCATCCTGGTCACGGCGCGCGATCTTGCGGTCATGGCGGCAACGCTGGCCAATCGCGGCGTCAATCCCGTGACCGGCACTTTCGTCATTTCGCCCAACATCGTGGCCCGCACGCTCTCGGTCATGACCAGTTCGGGCATGTATAATTACGCTGGCGAATGGATCTACCGCGTCGGCATCCCCGCCAAGAGCGGCGTCGGCGGCGGTATCGTCGCGGCGCTTCCGTCGCAATTGGGCTTAGGCACGTTCTCGCCGAACCTCGACAGCCACGGCAACAGCGTGCGCGGCTTGAAAGTATGCGAGGCGTTGTCATCACGGTTCGACCTGCACATGCTCAACCGCAGCGCCGACGTTCGCACCTGCATTATCGCCGACTACGACGTCTTCGGCATCTCGTCGCGCCGCAGCCGGCAACCGCATGAGCAGCAAATCCTCGACGAGCGCCACAGCGATATCAGGGTGATCGAGCTGGTCGGCGCGCTGAATTTCGCGACAATAGACCACGTGACGCGGCGGCTCGCCGGCGAACCGCCGAACGCGCCGCTGTTGATCCTCGACTTTCGCCGGGTGCCGGACCTGACCGCGGCGGGCGCGCAGTTGCTCGGCGAGAATCTCACCATGCTCGGCAACGCCGGCGTCACCGCGATCCTGACCGGGCTGGAGGCGACATCGTCGGTGTGGACGGAGGTACGCGCACGGACCGCCGATCCGCAGCGGCTGCGGCGCTTCGCGCTGCTCGATGAAGCGATCGAATGGGCCGAGGACCAGGTCATCTATCGCTATGGCGGCTTCACCTCGTCGAAGGAAACCAGCCATCTCGGCGAGCAGGCGCTGTTGGCCGATCTGGCGCCGGAAGAGATCGCCGCGCTGGCCGACCTCTCGACCGCGCGGCGCTATGAGGCCGGCCAGCGCATCATCAGCGCCGGGAAGCCCGCCAATTCGCTGTTCTTCCTGCAAAGCGGAATGGTGAGCGTGAAGCTGCCCAGCGGCGTGCGGCTGGCCTCGCTCGGGCCTGGCATGGAATTCGGCGAGATGGCGATCATCGAGAAGCTCCGCAGCGCCGATGTCTGGGCTGACACGGCCGTGAAGTGCCTCGAGCTGCCACTCGACAGCTTTGCCGATTATCGCCGGCTCCACCCGCAGATCGCGCTGAAGATCATGCGTAATCTGTCGGCCCTGCTGGCGAGGCGTCTGATCCTTGCGAATGCCAAGGTCGATTTGCTCAGCGCTTATTGAGCGCGGCAGACAGCAGGGATTGTGCCTGCCGGGTTGCTTCGGAAGGACGGCTGCTTCGGAGCGCGCTCGGTGAAGCAGCGCTTGTACGCGTCCGCGCCCTCCTGGCGCAGGTCTCCCAACCTATCATAGGCCTTGCGGCCGATCTTTCCGAAGCGGAAATCGTCGTCGGCATGTTCGGCCCTCTTGTCGTAACCGGTCCGGATGTCGATGCAGGCCGGGATTTCCACCGTGGGATCGACCTTAAAATGCAAGAAAACGGGACTCGCTCGCCGCCATATCTTTCGGAGCGGCTGTATGCTTGGGAGTCTGTGATAAAGATTGCCGGTGGACGGCCGAAGCAAGTGCAGTTGTTGACTTGGTTTTTGTACTGGTACCAGCGATGATTGTCCGAGAACGTTTTCGCGGTCTTTTCCAGAAGTACCTGCTCGTACTGTTTATGGCCGTCGCGATTCCGCTCGCGATCAACGGTATTGTCGAAGCTTGGTTCGGCTATCGCGACCAGCGAGCAAGGCTTGATCAGTTGCTTGGCGTTCAAGCAACATCTGCCGCAGCCGAAATCCATGACTTCATTTACGGTATCACAAACCAGCTCGGCTGGTTGGTCCAAGTTCCCTGGAGCGACGAGCCCGACGAGCGGCGGCGGACCGAGGCGTTACGCTTGTTTCGGCAGGCGCCTGCGATTGTCAGTCTCGCACTCCTCGACAACAGGGGCCTGGAGCGCCTCTATGTTTCACGGATCGGACTCAATCGAATTGAAAGCCGCACAGACCGATCTGCTGATCCTGCGGTAATTGGTGCGCGCTCGGGACAAGTCTGGTTTAGCGACGTAAGCTACCATCGAGGCTCCGAACCACACCTGACGGTTGCGGTCGTTGGTAATCGACCATCGGTCGGAGTAGTTATCGCAGAAGTCAATCTCAAGCTGATTTGGGATGTGATTTCAGCGATAAAGGTGGGAAAGACCGGCTTCGCCTTCGTTTTGGACCGACCGGGTCGGCTCATTGCTCATCCCGACATCAGCCTCGTCCTCCGTGGGGCGGAAGAAGCAACCTCCAAGCCGTTCCGCACCATACGCGACGCAATCGGGCCCGCGGGGGCCGGCTTCGCGACAAGCCGAGATGTCCACGGCCATGAGGTTGCCGCCGTCGCGGCTCCCGTTGCGGGTCCCGATTGGACTGTAATCGTCGAACAGCCGTTAGCTGAAGCCTACGCACCGATCTATGCAGTCTTGTGGCGAACCGTAGCGCTCCTTGCGGCGGGCACAATGTTCGCTGCGTTGCTTGCCTACGCACTGGCGCATCGGATGACCGAACCAATAAGAGTTCTTGAGGAAGGGACTGAGAGGATCGGGGCTGGGTCTTTCGACCACCGCATTTCCATTGAGACCGGCGACGAGTTTCAGCGTCTTGCAAACAGCTTTAACAAGATGGCTGCCGAGTTGGCGCTGGCGCAGCAGCACCAGGAACGCATAGCGAAGCTCAAGCGATTCCTCGCACCGCAGGTGGCCGACCTTGTCGATCGAGCGGGCGACGACAGTGTATTGGACGGGCGCCACGCAGAAGTCGTCGTTATATTTTGCGACTTGCGAGGCTTCACCGCATTTTCCGCAGCACTTGCGCCAGAGGAAGTCATGAGCGTGTTGTCAGAGTACTATGAGGTCCTTGGCAGAGCTATTACGCAATTTGCGGCGACACTCATCAGTTTCTCGGGAGATGGCCTTATGGTTCTCGTGAACGCACCCGTACCCGTTGAAGAACCGGCATTAAGGGCTGTCGATCTTGCTGTTGAGATGCAGAAGAGCGTGCAAGGACTAATCGCCGGCTGGCGATCGCGAGGCTACCAGGTTGGATTCGGGATTGGTCTTGCCAGTGGGGCGGCAACAGTTGGACGGATCGGGTACGCGGACCGGTTCGATTACACCGCCATCGGTAATGTGGTAAATCTCGCGGCCCGCCTATGCGCATCTGCCGCAGATCGGGAAATCCTGATAGACGCCGAAGTCGCCGAATGCGTTAGGGGCAAGCGGTCTCTAGTGGAACTTGGGGACCGCCAAATCAAGGGATTTGACGAGGCTATTCCGGTATTCGGAATTTCCTTCGATACACCATAGCCGATGGCAAACTGCGGCGGCTTGGCGAAATCCGTTCGCGACTAAGCCAGCGTCGCGGGATATGCTGGGATCAGCGGCCGACGGACAGCCGATGGTGAAGGTATGAAGAGCGCCAACTCTAATGCAATAGTGTCTCGCAGATGCGTCAGTCGGCGAGACTTTCTCTCGTTGATGGCGGGCGCCGCCACTTGGACAACCTCGCTACATGCGCAAAAACTGGCGATGCCGGTCATTGGCTATCTTTGCGCGGAATCTCCGGAGCTATTTGCCAGTCGACTCAAAGCTTTTCACCAAGGACTTGGCGAAGCCGGCTTTGTCGAAGGCCGTAATGTCGCCATCCACTATCAGTGGGCCGAAGGGCAATACACGCGATTGCCTGCCTTGGCTGCCAACTTGGTCTCCCGCAATGTCGACGTCGTCGTCGCGCCCGGCGGCGCGCCGGTGGCGCTCGCTGCGAAAGCCGCCGCTGCGAACAATGCAATCGTCTTTGAGATGGGTGGCGACCCCGTTCAGTTAGGTGTCGTGGACAGCTTGCCGCGGCCGGGCGGCAATATCACGGGGGTTTCGAGCTTGAGCGTCGACGTGTCGCCGAAGCGGCTTGAGTTGATGCATGAACTACTGCCGACCGCAGCTAAATTGGCGGTGGTCGCCAACCCCACAAGTCCAACCGCCAATTCACAATTGCAGAAGCTGCGCTCGGCCGCCGAAACCCTGGGAGTGCATCTGCAGGTGTTGAACGCAAGTACTGAAAAGGAGTTCGAACCTATTTTCTCCACCATAGCTCAGGAAGCGGGTGGGCTCGTCTTTACCTCGGACCCCTATTTCGCATTTCGCAGTAGACAGCTGGCCGAGTTCGCCATGAAATATCGCGTGCCCGCAATTACCCAATCCCGAGACTTCCCTGCCGCAGGCGGCTTGATGAGCTATGGCGGAGACTTTGCGCAATCGCATCGGCGCGCGGGCATGTATGTCGGGCGCATCCTCAAGGGCGAGAAGCCCTCTGATCTTCCGGTCCAGCTTGTCACCAAGGTGGAGTTCATCATCAACGTTAGGGCCGCCAAGTTACTTGGGCGAGAATTTTCGCCTTCACTCGTCGCCGGTGCTGATGAGGTAATTGAGTAAGAGATCTATTCGGCCGATTTCGCTAACTGCCAACGAGTTCTCGCAGTCGGCCTTCCACCACGCAATTCTGATGGGACGGCTGGTGCCGAGCGGCTCGTAGGTCCCCTTCTGATCAGCGCTTATCCCCGCCCGCGATAGGGCGCGACGCCCTGGTCGGGCACCCACACGTCCTTGGGCAGTTTGCCGGTCTGCCAGAACACGTCGATCGGGATGCCGCCGCGCGGATACCAGTAGCCGCCAATGCGAAGCCACTTCGGCTTGATCTCGGTGGCGATCCGCTTGCCGATCATGACCGTGCAATCCTCATGGAAGGCGCCGTGGCTGCGAAAACTCGCGACATAGAGTTTCAGCGATTTGGATTCCAGCAGCCATTGCCCCGGTACATAGTCGATCACGAGATGCGCAAAATCCGGCTGGCCCGTTACCGGGCAGATCGAGGTGAATTCCGGTGCGGTGAAGCGAACCAGATAATTGGCGCCCGTTTGCGGATTGGGCACGCGGTCGAGTTGCGCCTTTTCAGGGCTGTCCGGCCATTCCACGGCGCGGCCGAGCTGCAATGATTTCTGTGATGATTTGTTCAATGATTTCTTGGCCATTATGAGCGTCCTTTGCGAGCGCTGACATGGCCGCAACAGCGCCGTGTCGTCAACCCGTCAGGACTTCCGTTCCCGGAACGGACGTCCTTCCAGTGATTTTTGACTCGCTCCTTCACGCGAACTGGTGTCCGCCCCCGGCTCAAGTCCGAGGGCACGCTTTGCTCGAAAACGCTATTAGTCTGGTTGGCGGCGTGGCGGAAGCTCAATGCTCGGCAACTGCCAAGCCCGAACCAATGAGTTCAAAAGGAATTCGAGAGTCAACAATGCCCGGTCATGCATATTGATGCGTCTCATGCTCAGGCATTGGATAAAATAGGATAAAATAGCCGATGCACTAGCGCCTTGAGGATACGATAAGCATCATGGGCCTCTCAATTTCTTCCTCCAGATCCGGATTTTCTCTGATTTGCTCCAACGATGGCGCGAACTCTTCAACGGCCTTGATTGTGAATCCAGCGCGGATCAGTGCATTGAGCGTCGTGCCGATGGTCCTGTGATACTTTACCACTCCCTTCACAAACCAGTCTGTCTGGCGCTCACCTTCGATGGCGTAGCGATTCACCGGCCAGGTCTTGCGGCCGTCCTCATCCTCCATCCAGTGCGGATGAGTGGCGGCCATAAAGATTGGGTGCTCGATAGTGAAAACGAACTCGGCGCCAGGCACGAGTGACCGGTGAACCATGGAAACGAGCCGGTCGAAATCGCGGATATAGTGTAACGTCAAGACACTATAGGCGAGATCGAAGGCTGCCTCAGGTAGACTAAGTGTTTCGAGATCCGCAATTCGATACGTGATTGCGGCATCGCTCGTATCGGCTTTTGCACGGGAAATCATATTCTCAGATAAGTCCAGCCCGAGAACCGATATTGCACCTCGTTCGCGCATCCAGCGCGAAGCCCAGCCGAAACCGCAGCCAAGGTCGACGACCCGCTTGCCCGCGATGCTAGGAAGCAGAGCACGTATCGCCGGCCATTCGGGAGCGCCGTGGAGGCCCTTAACTTGCCTGGGAAGTTGGCTATAGCCAAAGAAGAAGTCCGGATTATCGTAGATATTCTGTGCCATGTGTACTCCATCGAGCGTGATCAGATAAGGCACAGAGCCCCGCCGACTGTACTATCTCCGGCGAGAACACGCCTGCGAACATCGACCGAAAGAGACGTCGCCGTGCCCGCCGGCCTCCTTCGCCAGCACGCAGCTTGAATCAGAACCGGCCTGATTTGGGACCCAAACGACTCAATCTCATCGGGACCGGCTCGAGCGCGAGGAGGGGTCCTCAAGAAACCGGACTAGCGCCTGCCGCTCGGCCGAGTCCTCGATCCCGCGCATCGACATCCATAATCCCGGAAACATTGCGGCGGGATCGGCGAGGAAGGTGTCCAGGCCCGTTGCGTCCCAGCGCAATCCCTCGTCGCGGGCCTTGCGCAGCACCGGCGAGTAATCGAAATCGGTATCGCCCGCAACTATGCGGCCGATCAGCCCAGAAAGGTTGGGACCAGGCAGGCTGCGCTCGGCGCGATCGAGGCTGTGGCAGGCGCGGCAGGGTGCAAACGCCCGCGCGCCGTCTTCTTCCGCAAGGGCGGGAGCGGGCAGGGAAAGCAACAACAGCAACAGGACGGCGAATGACTTCACGCGACCGTCTGTATCACGACCAGGCGGTCATTGCCGGACTCGCCGCCCCAGGTTTCGCCGGGCCGGCCGTCGAGCTGGCGCACATTCGCGCCCGGTTTATCGCTGGGGAATGCGTTGAATTTCTCCGTCACTGGATCGAAGCGCACGATCGCGTTGCCACCGAAGTCGGTGAGCCAGACCTTGTCCTTGTCGTCGACATAAACCGCATAGGCCCGCGGGTTGCTGCCCGGCAATTTCCACGCTTTCCAGGAGCCGTCGGCGGGATCGTGCACCGATACTTGGCCGCTGTTCCATTCGCTGACCCAGATCCGCCCCTTCGAATCCGACCATACGCGCCGCGCACCCTGGTTCGGCGTCGGCGGCTCGACCACAGTCGCGTTGCCGGTGGTCGGATCAATCTTGGCGATGTGGCTGCCGGCCAGCGAGGCGTACCAGACGTCGCCCTTCGGCGTGACGGTCATGCCGTAGGTGCCGCGGCCGCGCGGCGATTTGAACACCGTCATATCGCCCGATTTCGGATCGAGCCGGCCGTAGATGCCGGACTGGCCGGTGAACCAATAGATGCCGCTCTTGTCGAAAACGCCGGTGTTGAGGTTGGCGTATGCCTCCTTTTCAGGCAGGCGGAACAGCGTCACCTTGTGATCGCCGGGATCGACGCGCGCGATCGCGTTCTGTCCACCCTCCGTGATCCATGGCGCGCCGTCCGGCCCAATGATGACGCCATGGGGCGCAGCGCCCTTGCCGAGATCGACCAGCTTGTAGGAGCCGTCGCGTGGGTCGAGACGCCCGAGCGTGCCGTTGCGCTGCCCGCAGAACCAGATCGTGCCATCGGGGGCAGGCGTGGTGTCGCGCGAGCCCATGCCTGACTTGACCGGATAATATTTGACGCGGAACGGACCTTCCTGGGCGCTCGCATGGCGCAGGAGCGCGGGCGCGGCAAGGAATCCGGCAGCGGCGGTTCCAAGAAACTGGCGGCGATTCATTGCGTTACCTCGGCTTGTGAACGTGAAGGTTTGGACGCCAATATCAACCCTCGAGCAGTTTACCCTGACTGGGCGGTGCCGTCCGGAAAGGCCATTCCTCAAGCGTTCACATTTGCTTGCTCCCCGTGTAAGACCGCCCCGAAACCGGACCACCCATTCCCAGGAAAGTTTAAGACATGACCGCCATCGTCGACATCATTGGCCGTGAAATTCTCGATAGCCGTGGCAATCCCACCGTTGAAGTCGATGTGGTGCTGGAAGACGGTTCGATCGGCCGCGCGGCTGTTCCCTCCGGTGCGTCCACCGGCGCCCATGAGGCGGTCGAGCTGCGGGACGGCGATAAGCAACGCTATCTCGGCAAGGGCGTGCAGAAGGCGGTGGAAGCCGTCAACGGCGAGATCTTCGAGGCACTGAGCGATCAGGCCGTCGAGGACCAGGTCCACATCGACCAGATCATGATCGATCTCGACGGCACGCCGAACAAGAGCCGGCTCGGTGCCAACGCCATCCTCGGCGTTTCGCTGGCCTGCGCCAAGGCGGCGGCCGAATCCTTCGACATGCCGCTCTATCGTTACGTCGGCGGCACCTCGGCGCGGACGCTGCCGGTGCCGATGATGAACATCATCAATGGCGGCGCGCATGCCGACAACCCGATCGACTTTCAGGAGTTCATGATCCTCCCCGTGGGCGCCGTGAGCTTTGCCGAGGCGCTGCGCTGCGGTTCGGAAATCTTCCACACGCTGCGCAGCGAACTGAAGAAGGCCGGCCACAATACCAATGTCGGCGACGAGGGCGGTTTTGCGCCGAACCTGCCGTCGGCGGATGCAGCGCTCGAGTTCGTGGTGAGCGCGATCGGCAAGGCCGGCTACAAGGCGGGCAGCGACGTGATGCTCGGGCTGGATTGCGCGGCCACCGAGTTCTTCAAGGACGGCAATTACGTCTATGGCGGCGAGAACAAGACCCGCTCGCGTTCCGAGCAGGCAAAATATCTCGCCGATCTCGTCTCGCGTTATCCGATCGTCACCATCGAGGACGGCATGTCAGAGGATGACATGGACGGCTGGAAGGAATTGACCGACCTGATCGGCACGAAGTGCCAGCTCGTCGGCGACGACCTGTTCGTCACCAACGTCACCCGGCTTGCCGACGGCATCAAGAACGGCCGCGCCAATTCGATCCTGATCAAGGTCAACCAGATCGGCACGCTGACGGAGACCCTCGCCGCCGTCGAGCTGGCCCACAAATACGGTTACACTTCCGTGATGTCGCACCGTTCCGGCGAGACGGAAGATTCCACCATCGCCGATCTCGCAGTCGCCACCAATTGCGGCCAGATCAAAACCGGATCATTGGCGCGCTCCGATCGCACCGCCAAGTACAACCAGCTCCTGCGTATCGAGCAGCAACTCGGCAATCAGGCGAAATATGCCGGCAAATCGGCGCTGAAGGCCTTGGCGTAAGGCATCGGCGCATCCAGATAGAACGGAACACAAGGGGACGATGGCGATGAGTGACGGCAAGAGCGGGCTTCAACTGCGTTCGCTGCTCAAGAAGAGCGGCGAACTCGAACTGTCGCTGGTCGATGTCCCAACGCCCGAGCCAGCCGACGACGAAGTCGTGGTCCATGTCGAGGCGACCCCGATCAATCCGTCCGACCTTGGGCTGCTGATCGGTCCCGCCGACATGTCGACAGCGAAGGAGTCCGGCACCAAGGACGCGCCCGTGGTCACGGCGAAGATGCCGGAAGCCGCGATGCGGATGATGGCGGCGCGGCTCGACCAGTCGCTCCCCGTCGGCAATGAGGGTGCCGGTGTGGTGATCAGGACCGGATCTTCGGACGCCGCGAAAGCGCTGATGGGCAAAGCGGTCTCGATGATCGGCGGCGCGATGTATACGCAGTATCGCACCATCAAGGTCAGGGACGTCATGGAGCTGCCCCCCGGCACGACGCCGGCCGACGGTGCATCATGGTTCGTCAATCCCTTGACCGCGCTTGGGATGACCGAGACGATGCGGCGCGAGAACCACAAGGCGCTGGTGCACACCGCGGCCGCCTCCAATCTCGGGCAGATGCTCAATAAGATCTGCATCAAGGACGGCATCGGCCTCGTCAATATCGTGCGCAGCAAGGAGCAGGCCGATATCCTGCACAAGATCGGCGCCAAATATGTCGTCGATTCCACGTCAGACACGTTCATGGACGACCTGACCAACGCCCTGGTGGAAACCGGTGCCACCATTGCATTCGACGCCATCGGCGGCGGCAAGCTGGCAAGCCAGATTCTCACCTGCATGGAGATTGCGGCCAACAAGACCGCCAAGGAATACAGCCGCTACGGCTCGAACGTGTACAAGCAGGTCTATATCTATGGCAGCCTCGATAACCGTCCGACCGAGTTGAGCCGCACCTTCGGCCTGACCTGGGGCGTTGGCGGCTGGCTCCTGACGCCGTTCCTGCAGAAGATCGGCCCCGCCGAAATCGGCCGCTTACGCCAGCGCGTGGCCTCCGAGCTCAAGACCACCTTTGCCAGCCACTACACGCAGGTAGTGTCGCTGCAGGAGGCACTGCAGCTTTCCAACATCGCCGTCTACAACAAGCGCTCAACCGGCGAGAAATTCCTGATCAATCCGAACAAGGGATGAGCGCGCGCTTCTACCGCCGCGAACAGGCTGCCTTTCAGGCGGCCTGTTTTTGCATGCCGAGGCAGCTGTAAAGATAAGTTGATGCACTTGCATCTTTCTGCTGATCTGGCGTAAGGAAGCGCTGGCGCTTTTGCTTCAAAAGGGAAATTCAATGGCCACCCATACCATCGTCACGATCGTCGGCTCTCTCCGCAAGGAGAGCTTTTCGCTCAAGGTCGCCAATGCGCTCGCCAAGCTGGCGCCGGCTTCGCTCAAGCTCGATGTGACCACGTTGCATGACATTTCCTTCTTCAACCAGGATTTGGAAGCAGCACCGCCGGCTGACTGGGTGGCGTTTCGCGAAAAGCTGCAGAAGTCGAACGGCGTGCTGTTCGTGACGCCCGAATATAATCGCTCGATTCCCGGTGTCCTGAAGAACGCGATCGACGTCGGCTCGCGTCCCTACGGCAAGAGCTCGTTCCTTGGCAAACCGACCGGCATCGTCAGCAACTCGCCCGGCGCGCTCGGCGGCGTCAGCGCAGCCAAGCATTTGCAGAACATCCTGCCGGGTATCTCCGGTCCGATCCTCGGACAGCCTGAGATCTACCTCAACGCCGTTGGTGACGCTTTTAACGAGAAGGGCGAGCTCGTGAAGGAAGCGGTGCAGAAAGTGCTGCAGCAATATATCGACGCGTTTGCGGCTTTCATCGAGAGGCAGAACAGGTAACCGCTCTCTCCCCGTCATTGCGAGCGAAGCGAGGCAATCCAGAGCCGGGCATAACGGATGGCTGGATTGCTTCGTCGCTTTCGCTCCTCGCAATGACGGCGGCGACATTCGTGCCCACCGCCTTAGCATTCCATTAACCGGACCGTCGCATCTTGACGGCATGGTCTCCCGCACCCGATTGAAATCGATCCTGACCGGACTCGCCCTCTATACGGTGGCGGCGATGATGGTCGGCTATTTCGGCGTCAATGCTTATACCGGCAAATACGGCTTGAACGCGCGCCAGGAGCTTGATCAGGAAATCATTGCCCTGACTTCGGAACTGGCGCGGCTGAAGCGGGAGCGGGCAGAGGGCGAGCAGCGGGTATCGCTGCTGCGCTCCGACCGGGTCGACCCTGACATGCTGGATGAGCGCGCGCGCTTCCAGCTCGACTACGCCAATCCGCGCGATCTGATCCGGATCGTCAAGCCAAATTAAGCGCACGGACAGTCCGACAACCGGCGGCTGCTTTTTATGCAGCGTGCGCAAATTTCAAAAAATCGCCAAATCAATTTCGAAAATGTCGCAGCCCACATTGCACTGCGGCATAGCAATATTTTCTCCAGCGCACGCAATCCTTTCACGGCGGTTTGAGTTGGGATAGAGAGGGCTGATCCGTCTCTCTTTCACCCGGAATTGCCATGGCTGCACCCAAGAAAAGCGTCGCGAAGGAATCAGGGCAGGAGAAGGCAGACGGGTCCCCACCGGAATTCACCAAGGCGCAGGAACTGGCCGCGCTGCGGGACATGCTCCTGATCCGCCGCTTCGAGGAAAAGGCCGGCCAGCTCTACGGCATGGGTGCGATCGGCGGCTTCTGCCATCTCTATATCGGCCAGGAAGCTGTGGTGGTTGGGATGCAGATGGCCCTGAAAAAGGGCGATCAGGTCATAACCGGATACCGGGACCACGGCCACATGTTGGCCTGCGGGATGTCCGCCAACGGCGTGATGGCCGAGCTCACCGGGCGCCGCGGCGGCTATTCCAAGGGCAAAGGCGGCTCCATGCACATGTTCAGCATGGAAAAGAATTTCTTCGGCGGCCACGGCATCGTCGGCGCCCAGGTTTCGCTCGGGACCGGCCTTGCTTTCGCCAATCGTTATCGCGGCAATGATTTCGTCAGCGTCGCCTATTTCGGCGACGGCGCGTCCAACCAGGGCCAGGTCTACGAGAGCTTTAATATGGCGGAGCTGTGGAAGCTCCCGGTGATCTACGTGATCGAGAACAACCGTTACGCCATGGGCACCTCGGTGACGCGCTCTTCCGCCTTGACCGATTTTTCCAAGCGCGGAGCCTCCTTCAATATTCCGGGCCAGCAGGTCGACGGCATGGACGTCCGCGCCGTGAAGGCCGCGGGCGACGAGGCGGTCGCTTGGTGCCGCGCCGGCAAGGGGCCGTTCATCTTGGAAATGCAGACCTATCGCTACCGCGGCCACTCGATGTCGGACCCGGCCAAATACCGAACCCGCGAAGAGGTCGAAAAAATCCGCACCGACCAGGACCCGATCGAGCAGGTGCGCAACCGCCTGCTGGCCGCCAAGGTCAGCGAGCAGGAGCTGAAGGCGATCGATGCCGAGGTGCGCGAGATCGTCAACGCATCCGCCGATTTCGCCCAGCGCGATCCCGAGCCCGATCCGTCCGAGCTCTGGACCGACGTCTATCGCTGAATTCAACCACGCGCAGAACTAGAGCATGATCCGGAAAAGTGGAAACCGGTTTTCCGAAACGATCATGCTCAAACCGATCTAAAGAGTGATTTTCGGGAGCCGATATGCCCATTCAAGTGCTGATGCCTGCGCTGTCGCCCACCATGGAAAAGGGCAATCTTGCGAAGTGGCTGAAGAAGGAAGGTGAGCCCATCAAGTCGGGCGATGTCATCGCCGAGATCGAGACCGACAAGGCGACGATGGAAGTCGAGGCGACCGATGAGGGCACACTCGGCAAGATACTGATCCCGGAAGGCACCGCCGACGTCGCCGTCAACACGCCGATCGCGACCATTCTGGCCGACGGCGAGAGCGCCGCCGATCTCAGCAAGGCCAGCGCGCCGGCGCAAGCGGCGAAGGCCGCGGAATCCGCGCCACCCGCTGAAGCCAAGGCGGAAGCGCGTCAGCCCAAGGCCGAGAAGGCACCAGCCGCGCCGCCCGCCGCCGTCGCCGAGCCCGATCCGGAAGTCCCCGCCGGCACCGAGATGATCACTCAAACCATCCGCGAAGCGCTCCGCGACGCGATGGCGGAAGAAATGCGGCGCGACCCCGATGTGTTCATCATGGGCGAGGAGGTCGCGGAATATCAGGGCGCCTACAAGGTGACTCAGGGCCTGCTGCAGGAATTCGGCGCGCGGCGCGTGATCGATACCCCGATCACCGAGCATGGTTTTACCGGCGTCGGCGTCGGCGCGGCGATGTCGGGGCTGAAGCCGATCGTCGAATTCATGACCTTCAATTTCGCCATGCAGGCGATCGACCAGATCATCAACTCCGCGGCCAAGACGCTGTACATGTCGGGCGGCCAGATGGGCTGCTCGATCGTGTTCCGCGGCCCGAACGGTGCCGCCGCCCGCGTCGCCGCCCAGCACAGCCAGGACTACTCGGCCTGGTACTCGCAAATTCCCGGGCTGAAGGTGATCGCGCCGTTCTCGGCGGCCGACTACAAGGGGCTGCTCAAGGCCGCGATCCGCGATCCCAATCCGGTCATCTTCCTCGAAAACGAAGTATTGTACGGCCACACCGGCCAAGTGCCAAAACTCGACGACTACGTGATCCCGATCGGCAAGGCGCGTATCGTTCGCTCGGGCAAGGACGTAACGCTGATCTCGTGGTCGAACGGCATGACCTATGCACTGAAGGCGGCCGACGAGCTCGCGAAGGAAAACATCGAGGCCGAGGTGATCGACCTGCGCACGCTGCGCCCGATGGACACCGAGACCATCATTGCATCGGTAAAGAAGACCGGGCGCGCGGTGACGGTGGAGGAGGGCTGGCAGCAAAGCGGCGTCGGCGCCGAGATCGCCGCTCGCATCATGGAGCACGCCTTCGACTATCTCGATGCGCCGGTCGCGCGCGTATCCGGCAAGGACGTGCCGATGCCTTATGCCGCAAACCTCGAAAAGCTCGCATTGCCTTCCGTTGCCGAGGTGGTCCAGGCCGCCAAGGCCGTTGCCTATCGGTAGGTCGATATGCCCGGTCCCAACGAACAACCGCTGCCGCCCGACGTCATCGGCCGCGAGGACGCCGTCGAAGTCCTGCGCGCTTTCGTCGTCGATGGCGGGCTCTCGATCGCGTTTCAGCGCGCCTTCGAGGAGCCTGACATGTGGGGTCTGCTGCTGGTCGATATCGCCCGCCACGCCGCCCGCGCCTATGCGCGCGAGAGCGGCTACACCGAGGACGAGGCGCTCGCGCGCATTGTCGAGATGTTCGAAGCCGAAATTAACCGGCCGACCGACATGGGCTCCACCACGCCCCGGTCACAACAGGGTCACTGACGATGCCGATCAACATTTTGATGCCTGCGCTGTCGCCCACGATGGAAAAGGGGAACCTTGCCAAGTGGCTCAAGAAGGAAGGCGACAAGGTCAAATCCGGCGACGTGATCGCGGAGATCGAGACCGATAAGGCGACGATGGAAGTCGAGGCGGTCGACGAAGGCACGATCGCCAAGATCCTGGTGCCGGAGGGGACCCAGGACGTCCCCGTCAACGATGTGATCGCGGTGTTGGCCGGCGACGGCGAGGACGTGAAGGCGGCAGGCGCCGCGCCCGCGCCGAAGGCTGCTGAAGCGCCCAAGGAGGCACCCAAAGAAGCGCCGAAGCCCGCCGCCGCGGCACCGGCGCCAACGCCTGCGCCCGCAGCGGCTCCCGCGCCTGCCCCTCAGGCGGCGGCGCCTGCCAAGGGTAACGGCCAAGGCCGCATCTTCTCGTCGCCGCTCGCGCGCCGTCTGGCCAAGGATGCCGGTATCGATCTTTCCCGCATCAACGGCTCGGGCCCGCATGGCCGCGTCGTCGCCCGCGACGTCGAGGACGCGAAATCCGGCAAGGGCCTGAAAGCCCCGGCCGCCGCGCCTGCGGCGGGTCCGAGTATCGCGCCTATGGGCGCGTTTGCGCCCGGGATGTCCGACAAGCAGATCCTGGCGCTGTTCGAGGAGGGCACTTACGAGATCGTGCCGCATGATGGCATGCGCCGCACCATCGCGCAGCGGCTCACTGCCTCGGTGCAGACCGTGCCGCATTTCTATCTGACCATGGACTGCGACATCGGCAAGCTGCTTGTGGCGCGCGAGGAGATCAACGCCGCAGCGCCCAAGGACAAGGAGAAGAAGCCGCTCTACAAGCTTTCGGTCAACGACTTCGTCATCAAGGCGATGGCGATCGCGCTGCAGCGGATTCCCAATTGCAACGTGAGCTGGACCGAAGGCGGCATGCTCAAGCACAAGCATTCCGACATCGGAGTGGCCGTTGCGATGCCCGGCGGCCTGATCACGCCAATCATCCGCAAAGCGGAAACCAAAACGCTTTCGACCATCTCGTCCGAGATGAAGGATTTTGCCGCACGCGCGCGAGCCCGCAAGCTGAAGCCGGAAGAGTATCAGGGCGGCACCACGGCGGTGTCGAACCTCGGAATGTACGGCATCAATCACTTCACAGCCGTGATCAACCCGCCGCATGCGACGATCCTGGCGGTGGGCACCAGCGAGGAGCGTCCCGTGGTACGCGCCGGCAAGATCGAGATCGCGCAGATGATGAGCGTAACGCTCTCCTGCGATCACCGGGCCATCGACGGCGCGCTAGGCGCCGAGCTGATCGGCGCGTTCAAGCAATTGATCGAAAATCCTGTGATGATGATGGTGTGAGGCGAGGGTAGCCGCACCGTCATGGCGAGCGCAGCGAAGCAATCCATCTCATCGGCGACAAGGTGGATTGCTTCGTTGCAAGGGCTCCTCGCAATGACGGAGAACTGTGATGGTCGCACGATAACGAGCACATAGCCATGGCCGACAATTCCTTCGACGTCATCATCATCGGCTCCGGCCCCGGCGGCTACGTCACCGCAATCCGCTCGGCCCAGCTCGGCTTCAAGACCGCGATCGTCGAGAAGGCCTATCTAGGCGGTATCTGCCTGAACTGGGGTTGTATCCCGACGAAGGCGCTTCTGCGCTCCGCCGAGATTTTTCACTACATGCAGCACGCCAAGGAGTACGGCCTCTCCGCGGAGAAAATATCGTTCGATCCGAAGGCTGTGGTGCAGCGCTCGCGCGGCGTCTCGAAGCGGCTGAATGACGGCGTCGGCTTCCTGATGAAGAAGAACAAGGTCACGGTGATCTGGGGCGAGGCGTCGATCGACGCGCCCGGCAAGGTCACCGTGAAGAAGTCCGCCGTCGAGGCGCCGAAGGGCGCGCTGGGCGAGGGCGCCTATCAGGCAAAGCACATCATTCTCGCCACCGGCGCCCGGCCGCGCGTGCTGCCGGGACTTGAGCCTGACAAGAAACTGGTCTGGACCTACTTTGAGGCGATGGTGCCGGAGCGGATGCCGAAATCGCTGCTGGTTGTCGGCTCCGGCGCGATCGGCATCGAGTTCGCTTCGTTCTTCCACACCATGGGCGCCGACGTCACCGTGGTCGAGGTGCTGCCGCAGATCCTCCCGGTCGAGGATGCTGAGATCGCAGGTTTGGCGCGCAAGCGGTTCGAGAAGCAGGGCATCAAGATTCTCTCAAGCACCAAGGTCACGAAGCTCGAGAAGAAGGCCGACAGCGTGGTCGCCACCATCGACGACGGCAAAAAGCCGCAAACCGTCGAGTTCGAGCGGGTGATCTCGGCCGTTGGCGTGGTCGGCAACATCGAGGGGCTCGGGCTCGAAAAGCTGGGCGTCAAGACCGATAGCGGGGTCGTCGTGATCGACGGCTACGGCAAGACCAATGTCCCGGGCATCTACGCCATCGGCGACGTCGCCGGCCCGCCGATGCTCGCCCACAAGGCCGAGCACGAGGGCGTGGTCTGCATCGAGACCATCAAGGGCCTGCACCCGCACGCCACGGACAAGAACCTCATTCCCGGCTGCACCTACTGCCACCCGCAGATTGCTTCCGTGGGGCTGACCGAGGCGAAGGCGAAAGAAAACGGCCGCGAAATCCGCGTCGGCCGTTTCCCCTTCGTCGGCAATGGCAAGGCGATCGCGCTCGGCGAGGACCAGGGCCTCGTCAAGGTGATCTTTGACAAGAAAACCGGCCAGTTGCTCGGCGCCCACATGATTGGCGCCGAGGTGACTGAGCTGATCCAGGGTTACGTGGTCGCGATGAACCTGGAGACCACGGAAGAGGAGTTGATGCACACCGTATTCCCGCATCCGACGCTTTCGGAGATGATGAAGGAGGCGGTGCTCGATGCTTACGGGCGGGTGTTGAACATTTAACCGACGGGAGCGCGGCAGCCATAGAGCACAGCAGCCGTCCCGTCATCCTGAGGTGCGAGCGCAGCGAGCCTCGAAGGATGCACGGCCCGGATCGAGCAGCGGGGCCTGTCGCCCTTCGAGACGGCCGCTCTGCGGCCTCCTCAGGGTGACGGGTCTAATAGTGAAGCGACAAGAACAAGAAAGAACATACCCCGTGAAAGACAACGACAATCTGACCATCGAACGTCCGACTTTCGTCACCCACCTCGAATGCGCGATGGAAGGAGATCGGTACGAGGCCGACCAGATCCACAACCTCTCCAAAGCCGGCAAGCCGCTGCTGGTGCGGTACGACCTGGCCGGCGTGAAGAGGGCACTGACCAAGGACGCGCTTAAGGAGCGTCCCGCTGACATGTGGCGCTACCGCGAACTGCTGCCGGTTCGGAAGGTCACCGACATCGTCAGTCTCGGCGAAGTGGCGACGCCACTGATCCGACTTCCGAAGCTTGCGAAAAAACTCGGCGGCGGCGAGATCATCGTCAAGGATGAGGGACGGCTGCCGACCGGTTCGTTCAAGGCCCGCGGCCTTGTGATGGCGGTGTCGATGGGCAAGGCGCTCGGCATCAAGCACATGGCGATGCCGACCAACGGCAATGCGGGCGCCGCGCTTGCGGCATACGCCACTTCCTGCGGCATCAAGACGACGATCTTCTGCCCCGCCGACACGCCGGAGGTGAACGTCAGCGAGATCGAGCTGCAGGGCGCCACCGTCTATCGCGTCAACGGTCTGATCGACGATTGCGGCAAGATCGTCGGTGAGGGCAAGGCAAAAGCCGGCTGGTTCGATACCTCGACGCTGAAGGAGCCGTATCGGATCGAAGGCAAGAAGACGATGGGCCTTGAGCTCGCCGAGCAGCTCGGCTGGGAGATGCCTGACGTGATCTTCTATCCGACCGGCGGCGGTACCGGCCTGATCGGCATGTGGAAGGCGTTTGCCGAACTGGAAGCCATCGGCTTCATTGGCGCGAAGCGGCCGCGAATGGTGGCGGTGCAGGCGTCCGGCTGCGCGCCGATGGTGCGCGCCTTCGAGAACGGCACCGAGCACGCGCCGCGCTGGGAAGGTGCCCATACCATTGCCTCGGGCATCCGTGTGCCGCAGGCGGTGGGAGATTTTCTGATCCTGCGTGCCGTCCGTGAAAGCAAAGGTTTTGCGATTGCGGTCCCGGATGAGAAGATTTCTGCTGCGCTCAACGAAGTCGCGCGCGAGGAGGGCCTGCTGTTGTGTCCGGAAGGGGCGGCGACGTATGCTGCCTATCAGCAAAGCCTTGCCGACGGCCGCGTGACGAAGAACGATCGCGTCATGCTGTTCAATTGCGCGACAGGGCTTAAATATCCGCTTCCGCCGGTCACGCGCACGCTCGATCGCCATCAACCGATCGACTACGCCAAGCTGTAGCGGCCGTCATTGCGAGCGCAGCGGAGCAATCCATCTCGCTCCGACGGAAGTATGGATTGCTTGGTCGCTTCGCTTCTCGCAATGACGGGAGTGGGCGCTTGAGGAGGTTATAATGCGAAGAATGGTTCTGGCCATACTTGCGGCTCTCCTGTTTGCCGGCCCCGCATTTGCGCAAAGCTTTCCCTCGCGTCCTGTCACCATCATCGTGCCGTTCTCTGCGGGCGGTCCGTCGGATGCGATGGCGCGGATTCTCGCCGAGCGCATGAAGGTTACGCTCGGCGAGCAGGTTCTGGTCGAGAACGTGACGGGAGCGGCCGGTTCGGTCGGCGTCGGCCGCGCGGTGCGTTCGCCGCCTGACGGTTACACGATCAGCTTCGGCCATCTCGGCACCCACGTCGCCAATGGCGCGATCTACAAGCTCGGCTACGACCTCGTCACTGACCTCGAACCGGTCGCGCTGCTTCCAAGCAATCCGATGATCATCGTCAGCAAGAAGGCGGTGCCGGCCACCTCGCTGAAGGAATTTGTGGCGTGGCTGAAGGCGCAGCCAACGCCGGCGACCGCGGGTACGGCCGGCGCCGGCTCCGGCAGCCATATCGCCGGGCTCTATTTCGAGAACGTCACCGGCATCAAGCTGCAATATGTGCCGTATCGCGGCACCGGTCCTGCGATGAACGATCTGGTCGCCGGCCAGATCGACATGATCGTCGACCAGACCTCCAATTCAATCGGGCAGGTGCGTGCAGGTAACATCCGCGCCTATGCCATTACCTATAGCAAGCGCGTGGAATCGGCTTCCGACATCCCGACCGTCGACGAAGCGGGATTGCCCGGATTCCACATGACGCTGTGGTCTGGTCTCTGGGTACCCAAGGGGACGCCGAAGGACGTTATCGCCAAGCTGAATGCGGCGACGGTGGAGGCGTTGACCGATCCGGCGGTGCGCAAGCAGCTTGAAAACCTCGGCCTGCAAATGCCACCCAAGGACAAGCTCACGCCCGAAGCGCTCGGCGCCTGGCAAAAGGCCGAGATCGAAAAATGGTGGCCGATGATCAAGGCCGCCAACGTCAAGGTGGATTAGCTATCTCCGGATGCGCGCGGACGAATCTTCAAGCACGGGGGCGGGGAACCCTACGGGTAGCGCGGACGTTACCGTTCTTATACGTACACGGAGCGCACAATGGCTGACAATGACAACCGACCCAAGCGCACAATCGGACTCATTCTCGGCGGAATCATCGCAGTGGCTGCCGCGGCATTCATTCTAACCGGCGGGGAATTGGGCGGGGTTAAAGAAGTGACCAGCGATTCTGACCTCGCGCCGGTCGCGCCCGGAAAGAAGTAGCGTGAAGATGGGTTGGTAAATGTGCTGATTTGTCCGATCTCTTCGGTCTGCGGCGGCTAGGCCGTCCATTGATCGGATGCTCTATTTCGAACTGGCTACCGTTGGGACTTGCGACCTGCTGCCCCTTTCGTCGCGAGTGACCAAATGCCGCATCATTAGTCGCGGTCGCGGGCCATTTGGTCGGTGTCGGTCATGAGCGACAGACCTCCAAGCATACATTCCCTGAGATCGACGAGCAGCGAAACCTGCCTCGTTGCATCAATGCATGCGCAGGTCTTGCGGGAGTCGGCACATCACACAGAATGGATCAGCGTCGAGCGGAATGGAACCGTCGATGCCCACGGGAGAAGATTATGTCCACGGGCGATGGCAGTTTGATCAATATACTTGGAGTCCTCGCGATCATCTTACTCGTCGGTGCAAATGGCTTCTTCGTCGCGTCCGAATTTTCCCTCGTTGCGATACGCCGAAGCCGAGTAGGCCAGTTGGTCGCCGGCGGCCGCATGAATGCTCGGGCGCTGCAACGGGCCATTACTCGGCTCGACTACAATCTTGCGGCGTGCCAGCTTGGCATCACGATTTCCTCGCTGGCGCTGGGCTGGATCGGCGAGCCGGCCCTGGCGCACCTGATCGAGCCGCTATTGGTTGGGCCTCTTGGATCCGGCTCGACGTTCGGCGCTCACGCGATTGCCATCGCGACTGCATTCGTCATACTTACGATGCTTCACATCGTGCTTGGCGAACTTGCACCCAAGAGCCTCGCGCTGCAGCGGACAGAGATAACCGCGCTCGTGATCGTACGACCGCTCGTGCTGTTCGGATTCCTGTTCAAGCCAGCCATCGTGTGCTTGAACGGGCTGGGCAACAGCGTTCTCCGCTTGGCCGGGTTGAGGCCGGCGAGCGAACAGGAAACGATCCACTCCCCTGAGGAAATAAAGCTCCTAGTGGCCGAAACCGAGGAAGCAGGCTTGCTCGCGCGCGCGCAGCGCAATGTCGTCGAGCGGATCATCAACATCACCAGTCGCCAGGTGAGCGACATCATGACCCCGCGAACGGATATCGACTGGACTGATGCTAACGACAGCCGGGACGAAGTCCTGCGTGCCGTGCGAGAGTGCCGCCACGAGCACGTCATCGTGAGCCGTGGTAACCTTGATGAGATCGTCGGCGTCATACGCAAGCAAGATCTGCTTGATCAGGCTCTCGATGGCGAACCACTCGATCCCCTCGCTGCAGTTCAGCAGCTTTTGGTTCTCCCCGAATCGATTCCCGTGCTTCACGCTATCGAGAGGTTCAAGGCGCAGCCTGCTCGCGTCGGCGTGATCGTCGACGAATATGGAACGCTTCAGGGCATCGTGACGCGGACCGACCTCCTTGAGGCAATTGCGGGCGATCTGCCCGATGTCGGTGAGGACCCTGCGGTGGTTGGGCAACAGGACGGCACGTTCCTCTTAGATGGCAAAGTGGCAGCGGACGAAGTTCTGATTCGCCTCAATATCGGTCGCAGGCCGGAAGGCGACTTTCACACGCTTGCAGGATTTGCGATTGCTCTACTCGGCAGAATACCCGCCGTTGGTGACCAGTTCGCTTGGGAGGGATGGCGATTCCGGATCGTTGATATGGACGGTCCGCGGATTAGCAAGGTTCTTGCGTCAAGAGATTCTGATCCACCCTAGACTAGGCCACAGGTAATCGCGCCTACGCCATCACGCATGAGCTTACAGACTTCTCGACAACACAAAAGCCTGCCGCAATTTTACGAGCAGGTGCCATCAATGGGGCAATTCTTAGCTACCTGCTAGCGGTAGCCCTTGCACTTCGTTTCCTCTTTGTATTCGCCGTTGCGCTCCCATTTGCGTTCGATCTTGCAAGGTCCGCGATAGAACTCCTGCTTGTAGTCTCTGTCATAGTTGTGGGTGCGATAGTAGCCACGATCGCGATCAGCTCCCCACCGGCCTTTACCGCTTTCGTCCTTCCACGGATCGGCAAGCGCTGGTCCGGCCATCAGCATTACGCAAGCGGCTAAAAGGGCGTGTTTCATTGTTCGCCTCCTGCGGAATATGGAACAACAGCGCAGCAGCCCCGCAGTTCGATGCCCCGGCACCGCCAACGCCTCCAGCTAATGAAAGTTCCACTTTTTCCCGGTTTGCTTCGCGCGCAGGGTTCCCGAGCCCATCGCATGCACCAAATCGGATACCCACGGCGCCGGCGGCTCGTGCAGCAAGCGTAGCCCAGAGAGCGAAGCGACATCAGGGATCAAACTTCCGGCACATCGCTATGCTCATGCGGGCTTGCTGTGACGCGGACGCAGTCCAGCGGCCGGTGACGATTCAACCGACACCGGACGCTGGAGAACAAGGGCCGGGAGGTGGCCCTTGTTCTGGATCGCTGCTTACGCGTAGGTGGCCATGTTGGCAGCCGCCGTCATTTCGTTGTGGTGGCCGCCGTCGGTGCCGCCACCGGCCAGCACGCCATCGTCTTCCAGATCGAAGTGCGCGCCGCCGAGTTCGCCGACCTTCTCGTAGGCGCCATACACGGTTTGGGTAACGGCGATATCACTTTGCTTCACCAGGTTGCCGTAGACGGTGATGGTGCCGAGCAGATCTTCGTCGTGCGCACCGGCATTGCCTTGCTGGCTGATGACGGTGATCACGCTGTAGTCGTTCCTGCCGTCGCCGTTGCTGTCCTTGTGCTCGATCGACTTGACCTCGGCGGTATGCGCCGAGATTTCGATCTTGTCACCTTGGGCGCGGTTGAAGTCGCGGATCACGTCGTTGCCGAAGCCGTCGACCCAGTGATCATGCGTGGCGCCGTTCTCGCCGGTAACGCCAACCCAGTCGATGGTGCCGTCGGCATTGACGTGCTTGGCGACAATCTCGTCCTTGGCGTTCACCATGCCTTCGAAGCGGAAGGTGTCGCCGCCGGCGCCGCCGGTGAGGGTGTCGTTGACCGCCTTGAATGCCGCGGTTTCTTCCGCGAAGATCTGGGTCGTGCCGTCCTGGGCTGCGACCATCTCGCCGGCGTCCGACCGGCTGAGTAACGTGTCGTTGCCCGAGCCGCCATCCATCCTGTCAGCGCCGAAGCCGCCGACCAGAAGGTCAGCACCGGAGCCGCCTGAAAGCTTGTCGTTGCCCGAGCCACCCCACACCTTGTCGTCGCCGGAGCCGGCGTTGAGCGTGTCGTTACCGGCCATGCCGGCGACCGAGTCCGCCTTGGCACCGGAGTACAAGACGTTGTTGCCCGTCGTGCCGTTCAGATGATCGTGGTCGGCGGTGCCACCCGTAAACCTGGCTAAAAAATCATCGAGCCGGCCGTCGTCGAAGAACCTGTTGAGATTGAAGCGTGCCATTAGTCGAACCTCTTACTCAGAGGCCTCACGGACTAGAAACGACCACGGACTTTGGGAAAGCCTCGCGTGATGCGCGCGGGAAGGACGTGAGGCAGGATCCCTCACCCGCATCGAAGAAGAAACAGCAAAACGGGCCCGTGGCTGGACGTGTGCGCGGCGGATTTGCGCTGCGCAGGGGCAATATGGTGACGCGAAAGGCGTTCGTGCGCCGATCCTTTGGCAGGCGCCTCAATTCCAGCGGGTGATCTAAACATCTGCGACAGATTGCGTACCGCGTTGTTCTCTCTCGCATATGAACGACAAGCGCCTGCGGTGCGCATGGCACGGGCCGCATCATTGCGTGACGAAAACTGGCGCAAAAAGTGCCGGTCGCACAAAAATGACGCGATCCCTTTCGAACGCCATGCATGGCGTGGGATGTAGTTTTCGGTGTGCGCAATGGCGCAATCGAAAGACAGGCGCCGTTGATGTCGTTCGGGTTGCGTTGTTCGATTCGCGGCGAGGCTGGCTCGCTCGGCAAATGGTCGATCTGGATGCGTGGGGGCGATTCTCGCGTTGGACTTCCAGTCCCCGATCGCCCTCAGGTTGTGATCGATTGAGAGCCTGGTCTCCCGGAACGAGGTTCTTCGACGGGGCACCGCCGATTATAAGCCCGAATATGGTTGCCGCCAGGCCACGATTGTTGCTTGGCGGCAACAGCAGGGGAACATTTGGCTAACCGCCGCGCCTGCCTCTTGCTTGCGCCGCTTTTTGGCCACACCCCTCCATGAAACCATTTCTTTCATTGCTGATTGGCCACTGTGCCGGTGAAGGCGACGGGAAATTGCTCCCGAGACCGACAGGGAGATGGCTGGGAGAACAGGTTCCGCGGATGGACGCCAAGACTGACATCAAGAAGAGGTTGCCGAGCCGTCACGTGACGGAGGGGCCGGAGCGTGCCCCTCATCGCTCCTATCTCTACGCGATGGGGTTGACCACCCAGCAGATTCACCAGCCTTTCGTCGGCGTCGCGTCCTGCTGGAATGAGGCCGCGCCCTGCAATATCTCGCTGATGCGCCAGGCGCAGGCGGTCAAGAAGGGCGTCGCAGCTGCCGGCGGCACCCCGCGCGAATTCTGCACCATCACCGTGACCGATGGCATCGCCATGGGCCATGACGGCATGCGCTCATCCCTGCCATCCAGGGAGTGCATCGCCGACTCGGTCGAACTGACCGTCCGCGGCCATGCCTATGACGCGTTGGTCGGGCTCGCCGGCTGCGACAAGTCGCTGCCGGGCATGATGATGGCGATGGTCCGGCTCAACGTGCCCTCGATCTTCATCTATGGCGGTTCGATTCTGCCGGGCAATTTCCGCGGCCAGCAGGTCACGGTGCAGGACATGTTCGAGGCGGTCGGCAAGCATTCTGTCGGTGAAATGTCGGATGCCGATCTGGACGAAATCGAGCGGGTGGCTTGCCCCTCGGCCGGGGCATGCGGCGCACAATTCACCGCCAACACCATGGCGACCGTGTCAGAAGCGATTGGCCTGGCGTTGCCCTATTCGGCCGGCGCACCGGCACCTTACGAGATTCGCGACGCGTTTTGCACCGCCGCCGGCGAGAAGATTTTGGAGCTTATCGCAGCCAACATCCGCCCGCGCGACATCGTCACCCGCCGCTCGCTGGAAAACGCCGCCGCCGTGGTTGCCGCCTCCGGCGGGTCGACCAATGCTGCGCTGCACCTGCCGGCGATCGCGCATGAGTGTGGGATAAAATTTGACTTATTCGACGTCGCCGAAATCTTCAAAAAGACTCCTTATGTCGCGGATTTGAAGCCAGGGGGCCGTTATGTTGCCAAAGACATGTTCGAGGTTGGCGGCATTCCGCTTCTGATGAAGACGCTGCTCGACAATGGCCATCTGCACGGAGATTGCATTACCGTCACGGGCCGTACGATCGCCGAAAACCTCAAGAGCGTGAAATGGAATCCGCATCAGGATGTGGTGCGGTCCGCCGACAACCCGATCACCGTCACGGGAGGCGTTGTCGGGTTGAAGGGTAATCTCGCGCCGGAGGGTGCGATCGTGAAGGTCGCGGGCATGTCGAAGTTGAAATTTGTTGGTCCTGCCCGTTGCTTCGATCGCGAGGAAGACGCCTTCGAGTCGGTCCAGAAGAAAACCTACAAGGAAGGTGAGGTCATCGTGATCCGCTACGAGGGTCCGCGCGGCGGCCCCGGCATGCGGGAGATGCTCTCGACCACGGCGGCGCTGACCGGGCAGGGGATGGGCGGCAAGGTCGCCCTGATCACCGACGGCCGGTTCTCGGGCGCCACCCGCGGGTTCTGCATCGGCCATGTTGGGCCGGAGGCGGCCGTGGGCGGTCCGATCGCCCTGTTGCAAAATGGTGACATTATCGAGATCGACGCCGAGGCCGGCACTCTTAACGTAAAATTGACCGACGCCGAACTCGCCGAACGTAAAACCAAGTGGGCACCTCGACAGACTAACCATACGTCGGGTGCGCTGTGGAAATATGCCCAACAGGTTGGGCCGGCGGTGGACGGGGCTGTGACCCATCCTGGCGGTGCGCACGAGAAACAGTGTTATGCGGACATCTAGGCGTATCATTCTTGCGTTGATGTTGGGGGCCGCGCCGGTGGCCGCTCCCGGATTCGCATTTGATGGCGCACCGGTGAAGCCGGACGCCGCGCTGCCCCTGATGAACCAGCCCGCCGCCGCGCAGGCCGTTACCGCCCAGGCCCTGAAGAAGGTCCCGCCTGCGGCCGCGACGGCAACGCAGGTAGCCGCGCCTTCGCTGACTTCGCTGCAATACGCCGCCGAGGGTGGCCATCCCGTCGCGCAGTGGAAGCTCGGCCGGATGTATGCCGACGGCAATGGCGTGGTGCAGGACGACCTGCGCGCCTTCGAATATTTCAGCCGCATCGCCAATGCGCATGCCGAGGATAGCCCGTCGGCGCCGCAGGCCGCGATCGTTGCCAACGCTTTCGTGGCACTGGGCCGCTACTATCTCAACGGCATCCCGAATTCCAAGGTCAAGCCCGACACCGATCGTGCCCGGGAGATGTTCTCCTACGCCGCGTCCTATTTCGGCAATGCCGACGCGCAATACGATCTGGCACGGCTTTATCTGAAGACCCCGGACGCTTCGCGGGACGATTTCCGCTATGGGGCGCGCTGGCTTGGTCTTGCCGCCCAGAAGGGCCAGCACCAGGCGCAGGCCATGCTCGGCCAGATGCTGTTCAACGGCGACCGCCTGCCGCGGCAGCCCGCCCGCGGATTGATGTGGCTGACACTGGCGCGCGACAACGCCGCGCCCGACGAGACCTGGATCCGCGAAAGCTACAACCGCGCGTTCGCCAAGGCCTCCGACGACGACCGCGCCATGGCCTTGCAAATGCTCGAGCACTGGGTGCAGGGCAAGCGGGACTGACGGCACTGCCGTAGGGTGGGCAAGCGCAGCGTGCCCACCATCTTTCCGAAATCGTTGGCATTAGTGGTGGGCACGCTTCGCTTTGCCCACCCTACGATTCCGCGACAATCTCCTTCGACATCGGATAGCCGCCAGCCGTGCCGAACTTTCCCTCGGGCGCCGCGTCCCGAATCTCCACCGTCGCCGTGCCTGTTCCGCTCAAGCCTTCTCCAGATCGAAATCCGCCCAGACCGGCACGTGGTCGGACGGCTTCTCCCAGGCGCGGACGTAGCTGTCGACGCCGACATCGGTCAGGCGGTCGCTGGCCTGCGGCGACAGCAGGAGATGGTCGATCCGAAGGCCCCAGTTCTTCTGCCAGGCGCCCGCCTGGTAGTCCCAGAAGGTGTAGAGGTCCGGTTCGTCGGTCACCGCGCGCAGCGCATCGGTCAGGCCGAGGCCGAGCAGGGACTGGAAGGCTTCGCGGGTTTGCGGGCGGAACAGCGCGTCGTTACCCCAGGCGGCGGGGTTGTAGACGTCGGCGGCAGCCGGAATGACGTTAAAGTCGCCTGCGAGCACCAGCGGTTCTTCTGCCTTAAGCCGCTCCTTCGAGTACTCAAGAAGCCGCGACATCCATTTGAGTTTATAGGGATATTTGTCCGTATCCGGCGGATTTCCGTTGGGCAGATAGAGGCAGGCTACCCGCATCACGCCGGTCTTCAGCGTCACCACGCCTTCGAGGAATCTGGCATGGGCGTCCTCGTCGTCGCCGGCCAGGCCCGATTTGGTCTCGTCGAACGGCAGTTTCGACAGTAGTGCGACACCGTTGAAGGTCTTCTGCCCATGGGTGACGACGTTATAGCCAAGCGACTCGATCTCCAGCCGCGGGAACGCATCATCAATGCACTTGGTTTCCTGCAGACAGACGACGTCCGGCGAGCAGTCTTTCAGCCACGTCAAGAGATGCTCGAGCCGCTGCCGGATCGAATTGACGTTCCAGGTTGCAACACGCATGAATTCTGTCCGGATCGTAACTACACATTTTCTGCTGCAGTGGCATACCATGTGCAGCCGGGCTGTGATAACCGTTTAAGAATAAGGCGCAAACATCGCCGTCAAGGGGCAGGAGTAAACCGTCCCGTCCGTCGTAGGACCGGCGAGCGTGAAAATTATGAAAAAGCGTACCTTGATTCTTGTTGCCGGCGCCATCGCCATTGCTACCGCGGCCGGCTTCATTACCCGCTCCTCATGGATGGGCGGCAGCAGCAGCGCTCAAGCCCCGCAGCGGCCGCGGACGGTTTCGGTCGAACTGGCGAAGGCGGAGCGCAAGTCCGTCCCGGTCGATGTTGACGCCAACGGGACGGTGACGCCGATCTCCAGCGTGGCGCTGAAATCGCGGGTCGAGACCACCATCCTCGCGGTGCATTTCGAGGACGGCGCCAAGGTCAACCAGGGCGACTTGCTGTTCACGCTCGATAGCCGTCAGATCGACGCCCAGATCGAACAGGCCGAGGGCGTGCTCGCCAGGGACCAGGCGCAGCTCGAAGGCGCGCAGCGTGACCTCCGCCGCTTCAACGATCTGGTCGCCAAGGGCGCGACCACGCAGGTCAACGTCGACAACGCCAGGACACAGTCCGATATCCTGACCGGTACCATCAAGGCCAATCAGGCTGCGCTGGAAAACCTGAAGGTCCAGAAAAGCTACACCATGATCCGCGCGCCTTTCTCGGGCCGGATCAGCGCTGCCAACGTGAAGGCCGGCAATTTCGTACGCCCCGCCGATACCACCCCGCTTGCAGTCATCAACCAGATGGCGCCGGTCTATGTGACATTCGCGGTACCGCAGCGCGTGCTCGTCGATTTGCGGGAATCGATGGCGAAAGGGATCCCCACCGTCACCGCGATGATCCCGGGCCATCAGCGTTCAGAGACCGGCAAGGTCGCGATGGTCGAGAACACCGTGGACGCGACCACCGGTATGGTCACCGTGCGCGGCATCATGGCTAACGAGAATGAGACGTTGTGGCCGGGCACGCTGGTCGCCACCAAGCTCGTCATCCGCAACGAAGACGCAATCGTGGTGCCGACGGTCGCCGTGCAGCGCAGCCAGAGCGGCAATTTCGTCTTCGTGGTCAAGGACGGGGTCGCCAAAGTCCAGCCGGTCACGGTCGACCGGACGTCGCAGGGCGCGTCGGTGATTTCGGAGGGGCTCGCCGGCGACGAGAATGTGGTGGTCGATGGGCAATTGCTGCTGTCTGACGGAACGCGGGTCGAGCCGCGGGCTAAAAAGGCCGGAGCGTAGCCGATGACGCTGTCCGAACTTTGCATCCGCCGGCCGGTCATGACGACGCTGATCACGGCGTCGATCATCGCGTTCGGGATCTTCGGCTTTCGCCTGTTGCCGGTCTCGGCGCTGCCAAGGGTCGATTTCCCGACTATCGCCGTGACCGCAACCCTGCCCGGCGCGAGCGCGGACACCATGGCGGCCTCGGTCGCCGGCGTCATCGAGCGCCAGCTCTCGACGATCGCCGGCATCTCGTCGATGTCGTCGAACTCGTCGCAGGGCACTAGCACCATCACCATCCAGTTCGACCTCAACCGCAACATCGATGCCGCGGCGCTCGACGTGCAGACCGCGCTGACGATCGCGCAGCGCCGGTTGCCGCGTGAGATGATCATCCCGCCGAGTTTCCGCAAAGTGAATCCGGCGGATTTCCCGGTGCTGTTCGTGGTGCTCGGCTCGTCGACGCTGCCGCTGTCGGCGGTCAACGAGTATGGCGAGATCACGATCGGCCAAACCCTGTCGCAGATACCCGGCGTCGCCCAGGTCAGCGTCTACGGCGCGCAGAAATTCGCCATTCGCGTCCAGGCCGACCCGGAAGCCGCCGCGGCGCGCGGGCTATCGCTCGAAGACATCCGTAATGCGGTTTCGGCCGCCAATTCCTCGACCCCGGTCGGTACGCTGAACGGACCGAAACAGGACGTCGCGCTGCAGGCCTCGGGCCAGATGGACAAGGCGATGGACTATCGCCAGATCGTGGTGGCCTGGCGCAACGGCTCCCCGGTCAAGCTCGACGAGATCGCGCGGATCTACGACAGCGTTGAGAACGAGCGCATTGCGAGTTGGCTGAACGGCGACCGTTCCATCGTGCTCGGCATCCAGAAGCAGCCGGACGCCAACACGGTGGCGGTGGTCGATTCCATTCTGGCCAAACTGCCGGTGTTGCGGGCGCAGATCCCGCCGTCGGTCTCGATCAACGTACTGATGGATCGCTCGATCTCGATCCGCCAGGCGGTGGCCGACGTCCAGGAAACGCTGTTGATCGCGATCGGACTGGTCATTCTGGTGATTTTCCTGTTCCTGCGCTCGGCGTCCGCGACCTTCATTCCGGCGCTGGCGGTCCCGATCTCCCTGTTCGGCACCTGCGCCGTGATGTACGCGCTCGACTATTCCATCAACAACATGACGCTGCTGGCGATGACGCTCTCTGTCGGTTTCGTAGTCGACGACGCCATCGTCATGCTGGAAAATATCGTTCGCCACATCGAGCGCGGCATGCGGCCGTTCGAGGCCGCGCTGAAGGGCGCGCGCGAGATCGGCTTCACCATCATCTCGATCACGTTTTCGCTGATCGCCGTGTTCATTCCGGTGCTGTTGATGGGCGGCATCGTGGGCCGCGTGTTCCGCGAGTTCGCGGTCACGGTCTCGGTCGCCATCCTGGTATCCGGGTTCGTGTCGCTGACGCTGACGCCGATGCTGTGCGCGCGCGTGCTGCGGGCGCATGACCCGAACAGGCGACCGAACATCGTGCTCCGCTTCTTCGAGAGGATGTTCGATTCCTGGCTGCGCGCCTATGAATGGACGCTCGACTGGGTGCTGGCCCGAAAATTCCTGATGCTGATGGTGACGCTGGCGACGCTGGGCGGCACCGTCTACCTCTACATGATCGTGCCGAAGGGCTTCTTCCCGCAGGAGGACACCGGCTTCTTGATCGGCGTGACCGAAGCTGCCACAGACACCTCGTTCGATGCGATGAAGGAGCGGCAGCAGGCGCTGGTCGACGTGCTGAAATCCGATCCGGCGATCGACTACATCAACTCCACCGTCGGCTCGGGCGGCCCCAATCCGACGGCGAATTACGGACGCCTGTTCATCGCCCTGAAGCCGAAGAAGGACCGCGACAACCTCAACACGATCATCGGGCGGCTGCGTGCCAATGCGCGGCAGGTTCCGGGCATGCAGGCGTTCTTCCAGCCGATCCAGAATCTCAACATTGGCGGACGGATTTCCAAGAGCCAGTATCAATACGTGATGCAGAGCGGCGATACCGACTCGCTGTACCGGCTGGCCCCGGAGATGCGCGAGAAGATCGAGAAACTGCCGGGCCTGCTCGACGTCACCACCGATCTCTATATCAAGAACCCGCAGATGACGGTCGATATCGACCGCGAGAAGGCCGCCGTCTACGGCATCACCGTCGACCAGGTCCGCAACCAGCTCTACAATGCCTACGGCTCGCGTCAGATCGGCACCATCTACATGCCGTCGAACGACTACCAGATCATTCTGGAGGCGCAGCCGCAGTTCCGGGTCGATCCGTCTGATCTCTCGAAGCTCTACATGAAGACCCAGAACAACCAGACCATCCCGCTGTCGGCGGTGGCAAAACTGGTTCCGACTGTCGGTCCGCTGCAGATCAACCACCAGGCGCAACAGCCGGCGGTGACGATCTCCTTCAATCTCGCGCCCGGCTATTCGCTGGGCTATGCGGTCGACAAGATCACCGAGCTCGAACAGGCCTCGAACCTGCCGGCGACGATTGCGACCGGCTTCTCCGGCACCGCGCAGGTGTTCCAGGACTCGCTGCGCGGGCAGGGCGTCCTGATCCTCGCCGCGGTGTTCGCCGCCTTCGTCATCCTCGGCATTCTCTACGAGAGCTTCATCCACCCGATCACCATCATCTCGGGCCTGCCGTCGGCCGGCATCGGCGCGATCCTCACTCTGATGCTGTTCGGGATGGAAATGTCAGTGATTGCGATGATCGGCATCGTGATGCTGGTCGGCATCGTCAAAAAGAACGCCATCATGATGGTCGACTTCGCGCTGGAGCGTCGCCGCGTGGGCTTAAGCGCAGAGCACGCGATCCGGGAAGCGGCGCTCTTGCGTTTCCGTCCAATCATGATGACGACGTTCGCCGCGATCTTCGGCACGCTGCCGATCGCGCTCGGCGCCGGAGCCGGCGCCGAACTGCGCCAACCGCTCGGCGTCGCCGTGGTCGGCGGTCTCTGCCTGTCGCAACTGCTGACGCTATACATCACTCCGGTCGTCTACATCTATCTCGACCGCATCGATCGCCGCCTGCGCCGCAAGCTCGAACCGCAACTGCAGGAAGCGGGCGAGGGCGAGCGGCCGCACGTGGTTGCTGCCGAATGACGATATTCGGGCGAGCATCGCGCTTCATCGCCTTGCTGATCGCGCTCGCATGGATGGCGGGCACGATCGATCGCGCCAACGCCGACGAGCCGATCGAAATCTTCGACGCGCATTTGCACTATAATTGGGAGCCAAAGCCTCATTTTGGCGTCGACGAGGTGCTCGCGCTGTTCAGAAAGCACCGCGTCACCGGCATCCTTGCGACCAGCCGTCCGAACACCGGCACCCATGCGCTCATGGATGCCAAGCCGCAGGGTCTTTGGATCGTGCCGTTCATCCGGCCTTATCGGGTGCGCGCCGACATCCAGACCTGGTTCGGCGATCCCTTCATCTTTGATCTGGTGCAGGACGAGTTCAAACGCGGCTATTACCGCGGCATCGGCGAATTCCACATCTCGGGCAAGGCCGCCGATACCGAATGGGTGAAAAAGACCGTCGATTTCGCGGTCGAGCATGACCTCTATCTGCATGCCCATGCCGACGACACCGCCGTCGAAATCCTGATGCGCCACAATCCGCGCGCCCGCATCATCTGGGCCCATACCGGTTTTGGTCTCTCGACCGACCGCGTCGCCGAGATGCTCACAAAATATCCGAAGCTGTGGGGCGAGTTGTCTTATCGTGGCGGCATCACCAACGGCAGCGGCAAGCTGACGGCGGAATGGCGCGCGCTGTTCGAGCGCTTCCCGGACCGCTTTCTGCTCGGCTCCGATACCTGGATCAACCAGCGCTGGGAGAGCTACGGCGAGATCATCGCGGAGTACCGTGCCTGGCTCGCGCAGCTACCGCCAAAGGTCGCTGCGCAGATTGCCCATGGCAATGCGCGGGCGCTGTTCGGTCCTGGCCACTAGCCCGTGTACTCATAACCCGTCGTTCGGTTAGGTGCGTTCGGTGTCCGCCTGTTCCCCAAGAGCGGCGCGAGGTTGCCCGTAGGTCCGGGGTTAGGCCGGAAGCTGACGTTCTAGGAACGGTAGTTATTGGGGCAAAAGCGGATGCTGATCAACTCCTGCGCGTCGGTCGGAGGTCACGACGCCATCCTCCACTGAACACGTCTCCGATTCCTTCGCCGATCGGAATACATGGCAATCATCGCGCTCGTTTTGGTCCGATCAGCTCGAATTGAAACTTCTGCTCATTACTCAGTGTAGTATGGAAGTCTTCCAGCGCGTCGCTCACCAGATTGATGGCCTGTTGCATGGTACCGAGCCGACCATCCACCGCGGCGAGGCGAGCGGGTGGCGTGATCGCATCTTTCGGCTGACATTCATAGCTCAGCATCTCGACAGCTCTGGCGCTGGCACGCTGCAGCCGTTCAAGCGCGTCGCGTTGGGCATCGTTCGGGTGTAGCCTGGCCTCGATCTCGCCAGCCGGCCATTGCAACGCGGCTGGCAGGGACGCTTCGCAGCCCTGGGCCGGCGCCTTCATGGTCCCGTTTGCGGACGCCGTCTTGAGCTGATCATCAGCGAGTGCGTTGAGCCGTGTTTTCTGCTCATCATTCAGCAGATCATAAAGGTCCCCCAGCCGCGACTGCAGGGATATTACTGCAGTGAGAATAGCCGCAGTGCGCTGCTGCATCAGGGCCAATCGAGCCGGTGCCGTTGATGCGGGCTGCGTCGGACAAGACGCCTGAATGATCTGGGCGGCCGAGTTCGACGCGTCGGCAAGATGGTCCAGCGCGGCCCGTTGCGCCTCGGTCGGCTGAATCGCCCGCTGAATCTGATCAATGGCGAGACTGGTAATCTCGCGGCCGGCATCACCGCAGAGCTGCTGCAGCGGCGGGATCCTTCGTTCTCTTTGGCCGGAAGAGACCGGCGCCATATAAGCCGCTAGTTCGTCACTGCCGTAAGGCCCAAAAATTCCGGCATGGATGTCCGGGTAGCCGTAGTCCCAGAAGCCCATGGCGTCGCCGAAGATGGCATAACCATAAATATCATTGTAGGCGAACGGCCAGAACAGCGGCCCAACCCAGCCATATCCGCCATGGCCATGCGACCACCACCCATCTGTAGTGCTACGGTCAGCATGCCAGTGAGCAAGTGCGGCAGTCGCGGCGATCTGCCTGCGTGCCGCAGGGTCAGTGAATAGCCTGCCAACAACCAACCCCTCCTCGCCGGGGGGCTGGTTCGTCGCGGACGGGATGTTTTGTAAAGCGGCGGGAGCCCCTTTTAAAGCGACGGGAGCGTTTTTGGCCCGACGGACGTGCACCCGGCGGTGATGCGTGGGGCGGCTGTGAAGGAGCCCTGGCGCAAGCAAGCGGGCGAACGCGGATTTCACGCTGCCAAGTGGGCCGAGACCAAAATGTCCGCGCCCTTTCGCAGTGGCGGCACTCGATAGCGCGGTCACCAGTACGACAGCGATTACTGTAACGCCGAACTTCGACATGGCACCTCCCGTGCCAAGCCTTGGCCGCGCCACTTATGACGCCGCACATGACCGAAAGTTCCTTGTAAGCAATCATGCAGACCAAGGCATCGCGCGCAAAGACGGCAGCAATCACGTCGTTTCACAAGGCCCGAGTGGCGCATACAGTCCGCAGAAGTCGGCCTTAGGTCGAAAGCTGATCATTTCAAAATTGTCCGCTTTTAGCGGATACTTTTGAAAAGTCAGTTCACGCTGAGGTGCGAACTCTTTCAAGCCAGCTTGCGTCCGCGGACTACAAGGCTTCAGCCACAGGGGCGCACGGCCGGGCCCTCGCCTGCAGGCGGGATACCGCCTCGGCCAGCGGAACGTCGGCCTGTGAGCCGTCGCGCTCGCGCAGGCTCACCCGGCCGTCCCTCATCTCGCGCCCGCCGACGATAGCCATCACCGGCACCGCCATGTCATGCGCCGCCACGATGCGCCGCGAAAGGGTATCGGCGCCGTCATAGGCAACGGCCCGAATCCCGGCATCCTCGAACGCCGCCAGAACGTCCGCGCTGTATGCGACCTGGTCTTTCGAGATCGGCGCGACCGCGACCTGGTCCGGTGACAGCCAGAACGGAAGCACGCCGCCATGGTGCTCGAGCAAGATCGCGATCATGCGGCCGAGCGATCCGAAGATGGCGTGGTGGATCATCAGGGGCCTCGCGCGGCTGCCGTCAGGGGCGACGTAGGACGCCTCAAGCCGCTGCGGCAGCACGCCGTCGAGCTGCACTGTGCCGCACTGCCAGGATCGTCCCAGCCGGTCGCGCAGCGCGAATTCCAGCTTCGGTCCGTAGAACGCACCTTCGCCGGGGTTGATTTGAGGCGCGAGGCCGCAACGTTGCGCGGCATCGCCGAGCTTCGCCTCCGACCAGTCCCAGGTCGCGTCGTCGCCGGCGCGCACCGCCGGCCGCGTCGCCAGCGCCACTTCGTAGTCGGGAAAACCGAGGTCGCAATAAACCTCGTCAAGCAGGGCGATGAAGCGGGCGACTTCGCCCTCCACGTCCTGCTCGCGGCAGAACACATGCGCGTCGTCCTGCTCGAAGGCGCGCGTCCGCATGATGCCGTGGAGCGAACCGGAAGGCTCATTGCGGTGGCAGGCACCGAACTCGGCATAGCGGATCGGAAGTTCCCGCCACGAGCGCAGCCCCTTGTTGAAGATCTGCACGTGGCACGGGCACGACATCGGTTTCAGCGCCATCGCCAGCTCGCCGTCGTCGGTCCGGAACATGTGCTCGCCGAACTTGTCCCAATGGCCGCTGCGGCCCCAGAACTCCTTTGGCAGCAGCTGTGGCGTCCGGACCTCGGCATACCCGGCTCGGCGCATCTTGCGCCGGAGATAGTCCTCCAGCACCCGGTAGACCGCGTAGCCGCGCGGATGCCAGAACACCATGCCCGGCGCATCTTCCTGAAGGTGCCAGAGTTTGAGCTTCACGCCGAGATTTCTGTGGTCGAGATCGTCCATGGCTGTGTTCCTTGTGATGGGAAAAAGCGCGGACGAGGACCATCAAAAACCAGAAAAGGCCCCGTCCGTCGCCGGCGGGGCCTTTTCTGGGTGAAGTACGCTTGTCTCTAGCGCGCGCAACCAGCAGGCGATCCGCCGTAAGCGGTCGCCGTGGTGGTCAATGCGGCTGACAGAAGCTTATTCATGCTCTGTATATGGCGGTAAAGCGCTCAGGCGTCAACGCCAGCCGCTTGGCGTCGCGGAATATGGATGATGCGCAGGGACATCAATACTCCTGTGGCGGATGATGCGGCTCCTTGGTCAGAATGCCGGTCTGCTCAGTAACGCGCTTGAAATCGGCAAACGTCTTTTCGTTGATGATCGATGGCCAGCGGCTCCTTGCCTCCATCCCGATGTCTCTTCAGGGGTCAAGAAGCAGCGGTGTCAAGGCAAGCGCCAAGTTGAGTCGGGCCCCCTCGGACAACCGACGTTGTGGCGGCTAGCGCTCAATCCGCAAACTGACCGGCCGCCTTGATGATCGGCGCCCAGCGATCGACTTCGCTGATGAGTTTTGCCTTCAAGGCTTCCGGCGTCGCTTCGCTCTGCGGGACAGGTTCCGTGTTGATGTCGTTGAACCGCTTCACCAAATCCGGGTCGCGTAACGCCTCCTGCAGCGTCTTGGATAGCTTCTGAACGATCTCGTCGGGCGTGCCCTTCGGCGCATAGATGCCGTGCCAGGCGCCGACTTCAAAGCCCTTCAGCCCGGCCTCATCCGCGCTCGGCAGATCCGGCATGGACGCCAGCCGTGTCTTCGTCGTGATGGCGTAGGCCTTGACCAGCTTCGACGCGATCGGGCTCGTGGTGTTCGTGGTCTGGTCGCAGGAGAGGTCGATTTGCTTGGCGATCAGATCGTTCATGACGGGGGCATTGCCCTTGTACGGCACGGTGAGGATTTCCTTGCCGACCGCGGTCATGAACAGCATGCCGCAGAGATGCGACGCAGCGCCGAGGCCCGCATTGCCAAAGGTCATCTTGTCGCCATTGGCCTTCATGTAGGTGACGAGTTCGGCCAGCGTATTCGGCGGCAGATCGGGACGGCCGATGATCGTCATCGGGGCGTTGGTGACGAGGCCGATCGGCGCGAACGCCGTCTTGGTGTCGTAGGGCAGCTTGCGGTATAGCGTCGCCGCCGTGGAGATGCCGATGTG
This sequence comes from Bradyrhizobium sp. 157, assembly GCF_023073815.1. Classification (NCBI taxonomy): domain Bacteria; kingdom Pseudomonadati; phylum Pseudomonadota; class Alphaproteobacteria; order Hyphomicrobiales; family Nitrobacteraceae; genus Bradyrhizobium; species Bradyrhizobium sp. 157. Next base: position 81,349 of record NZ_JADPKF010000088.1, read on the forward strand.
GTGGATCAAAAGCGTATACCCGTCCGGCTCCGCGCGCGAGGCGCGCGTCGCCGCGATGGTGCCGCCAGCGCCCGTGGCGTTCTCGATGACGATGGTCTGGCCCAGCAGTTTTGACATCGATTGCGCGGTCACCCGCGCCACGGTGTCGGTGGCGCCCCCGGCGGCGAAGGGGACCAGCAACGTAATAGGTCTGCTGGGATAGTTTTGCGCCAAAGCGGCCGAACTGAGCATCGCAAACGCTGCGGCGATGACGGCTGTTTTCCTCATACGTGCCTCCCGGAGAGTTTGTTTTGTTTGGCCTCTAACGCAGGCCTCTTGCCCACGACCGGTTCGTCGTGCGGACCGTCACACGTTGGAGCTATGGATCGCCTCCACAACAGCCGCGGTGACATCCTTGGTCGTCGCGGTGCCGCCGACATCGGGCGTCGTGATGCCGGCGCCCGTGACCTTCTCCACGGCGTGCATCAGCCGTGCCGAGGCTTCAGCCTCGCCGAGATGATCGAGCATCTGCGACGCCGTCCAGAAGCTCGCGACTGGGTTTGCGATACCCTTGCCGGTGATGTCGAACGCAGAGCCGTGGATCGGCTCGAACATGGAGGGAAAGCGCCGCTCGGGATCGATGTTCGCGGTCGGCGCTACCCCGAGGCTGCCAGCGAGCGCGCCGGCGAGATCGGACAGGATATCAGCGTGGAGGTTGGTCGCGACGATGGTGTCGAGGCTCTGCGGCTTCAGCGTCATCCGCACCGTCATCGCGTCGACCAGCATCTTGTCCCAAGTCACGTCTGGGAATTCTTTCGAGACCTCCCCGGCGATCTCGTCCCACATCACCATGCCATGCCGCTGCGCATTCGATTTTGTCACTACCGTGAGCAGCTTGCGTGGTCGAGACTGCGCCAGGCGGAATGCATAGCGCATGATGCGCTGGACGCCGACGCGGGTGAAGATGGTCACTTCCGTGCCGACTTCCTCCGGCAGGCCGCGATGGACGCGGCCACCGCAGCCGGCATATTCGCCTTCGGAATTTTCACGCACGATCACCCAGTCGAGGTCGCCCACCTCGGCATGGCGAAGCGGCGAGGTGATGCCGGGCAGGATCCGGGTCGGGCGAACGTTGGCATATTGGTCAAACCCTTGGCAGATTGGCAGGCGCAGGCCCCATAGCGTGATGTGATCGGGCACATCAGGCGCGCCGACTGCGCCGAAATAGATCGCGTCGAATTTTTTCAGCGTGGCGAGGCCATCGGCCGGCATCATTACGCCGTGCTTGCGGTAATAGGCCGAGCCCCAGTCGAAGGTTTCGACATTGAACTTGACGTCGCCGAGCCGCTTTTCGAGGCTTTCAAGCGCGGTGACGCCGGCGGCGATGACCTCCGGACCGATCCCGTCAGCCGGAATAGCGGCGATTGAATATTCACGCATCGAAGTCTCCTTGGAAGGGTCTGGGCCCGCGCCCTATCAACGTCATTGCGAGCGCAGCGAAGCATAGCGCCGCAAACCGAGGCATGGATTGCTTCGTCGCTTCGCTCCTCGCAATGACGGCGCGGAACGTCCGCAGGTCCTACACTTAGCGCATCCTGCGGCCGCTTCTATCGATCGGCAATTGCCTCGCGTTTATACAAAAAATTGATATAATCGCCCGCGAGAGGAAACGATGGATCTGCATCACTTGCGTTGCTTCGTGGCTGCCGCCGAGGAACTGCATTTTGGCCGGGCGGCGCAGCGGCTCGACATGCTGCCGTCGGCGCTCGGCCGTTTCATTCGCCTGCTTGAAGAGGATCTCGGCACGCGGTTGATGACGCGCACGACGCGAAGCGTCGCGCTGCCCGACGATGGCGCGGTGCTGCTCAAGGATGCGCGTGCCTTGCTGGCGCAGGCAGATGCACTAGCCGGCAAGTTTCGTACGCGCGGCCGAAAACGCGCGGCGATCATTCGCGTCGGCGCGATCGACAGCGCCGCTGCGGGACTGTTGCCAAAACTGCTCCATGATTTCCGGCAGCGCCGGCCCGACGTCACCGTGCAACTAGTCGAGGACAAAACGGTCCGCCTGCTGCCGCGCCTGTTGTCCGGCCGGCTTGATCTCGCCTTCGTGCGGCCGCCGGAGCGGCCGGATAAGCGGCTGGAATTTGCCTTTCTGCTGCACGAGACCGCCGTCGTTGCGGTTGCCGACCGTCATCCGCTGGCGTCGCGCAAGCGCGTCACCATCGCCGATCTTGAGAACGAGCCGTTGATCGTACCCGAACGCCGTTCGCGTCCGCACAGCCACGACCTCACCATGAAACTATTCGCCGAGGCGGGGCTAGAGGCGCGTGTCGCCCAGATCGCCGACGAGAAGCAGACCATCGTCAACCTTGTCTCCACCGGCCTCGGCCTTGCCATCGTCCCGCGCTGGACGTCGCGCATGGCGACGCGCGGCGTCCGCTTCATCCGTCTCGCGGCGTCCGACATGAACAAGCTGCCGCTCGCCGCCGCCTGGACGCGCGGCACGCGTGATGCGGTCAGGGATGACGTTCTGGAAATGCTGAAAGCCGATCTGCCGCGCTACGCGCGTGAGGCGTAGAGCGCTTGCCGGTCGTAGTCGTAGGATGGGTAGAGCGAAGCGAAACCCATCGCCGTGCGGACCGGCGTTGTTGATGGGTATCGCTTCGCTCCACCCATCCTACGGAACTGTCATCGCCCGGCTTGACCGGGCGACCCAGTATTCCAGAGGCAGTAGTGATTGATTCGATAGGCCGCGGCGTACTGGATACCCGTATACGGGTATGACGAACCTTGATTGGGACGAGCGCTGTTGCCTTCAGATCGAGAAACTGGTCCCGCAGCCGCAGGACGCCGTGGCGTTTGGATTGACCACGCGGAACGAAGCGCCGATCAGATCGTCGACGAAATCGACTTCGGAGCCGGCGAGGAACGGCACCGAGGCCGGATCGACCAGCACCACTGCGCCCTCTCGCGCGATCACGAGATCGTCCTCCGCCTTGGCGTGGTCGACGTCAAACTTGTACTGGAAGCCGGAGCAGCCGCCGCCCTCGACGGAAATGCGCAGCATGGCGCCGTCGCCTTCGTTCTTAAGGATTTCGCCGATGCGGCGGGCAGCCCGCTCGCTGACGGTGATGGCAGTGGTCATGGCATGCTCTCCGGCCCCGTCATACCCAAAATCATTTGGTATGGCGCGTTAGACATAGTTAAGTGCGTAATCTCACGGAATCAAATGGATAAGGACTAAAAAACCGTGTCGGTCGGAATGGCTGCCCCCCGCGCGCTTTGTGGCTGCGACCCTGACCGGAGCCGCGGGCGGCTGTTCGCGGAGCCGCCGAGCCGGACGCGCAGCCCGTTCCGGCGCGATTGCGACCGGGTGATCCATTCCACCGCGTTCCGGCGGCTGAAACACAAGACACAAGTTTTCGTGTTCCACGAGGGCGACCACTACCGCACCCGGCTGACTCATTCGCTGGAAGTGGCGCAGATCGCCCGCGCATTGGCCCGCCAGCTTGGACTCGACGAGGATCTCACCGAAACGCTGGCGCTGGCCCATGACCTCGGCCATCCCCCGTTCGGCCATGCCGGCGAGCGGGCGCTCGACAAGTGCCTTAGGGATCACGGCGGCTTCGACCACAACGCGCAGGCGCTGCGGGTCGTGACCTCGCTGGAGCATCGCTATCCCGAGTTCGACGGGCTGAACCTGACCTGGGAGTCGCTGGAGGGCATCGTAAAGCACAACGGCCCGCTGACCGAGCGGGACGCGGTCCCCGCCGGGCCATACCGCGACGGCGGCATCCCCGTCGGCATCTCCGATTTCAATCAAAAATTCGATCTGGAGCTGTGGAGCTACGCCTCGCTGGAGGCGCAGGCCGCGGCGTTTGCCGACGATATCGCCTATGACGCCCACGACATCGACGACGGCCTGCGCGCCGGGCTGTTTGTCGTCGACGACCTCAAGGTGATGCCGCTGACTGAGTCCATCATCGCCGAAATTGACCGGCATTATCCCAATCTCGACGACGCCAGGCGCGGCGCGGAACTGGTGCGCGAATTGATTTCCTACATGATCGGGGCGGTTATGTCGGAGGCGAGCAGGCGCCTTGCCGCGGCGAAGCCGCAATCGGCCGACGACGTCCGCCACCATCACCAGCCGCTGATCGCCTTTCCGCCTGACGTTGCCGAGGAGGAGGCCGCCATCAAGGCGTTCCTGAAACAGCACATGTACCGCCACCACCGGGTGATGCGGGTGATGGGCGAGGCGGAAGACATCCTGTTCGACCTGTTCGCGCGCTACCAGAATTCGCCGGGAGACCTGCCGGCCGAATGGGTGGAGGGTACCGAGCGCGTCACGGATGGCGAGCGGGCGCGCCGGATCGGCAATTTCATCGCCGGAATGACCGACCGCTACGCCCTGATGGAGCACCAGCGGCTTTTTGACTCGACCCCGGATTTGCGTTAGGCGGCGGCCATGTCCGACAAGCCAACTTCACAACACCTGTTCGCCGACGTGCTCGCGCGCGTGCAGGCGATCTGCGCCGCGCTCGCGGCCGAGGGCCAGTGGCCCGCCGGCATCGATTTCTCCCGCCTTGTGGTCGAGCCGCCGCGCGACGCGAGCCATGGCGACATGGCGACCAACGCCGCGATGGTGCTGGCCAAGGACGCAAAGGCAAAGCCGCGCGAACTCGCCGACAAGATCGCGGAAAAATTGCGCGCCGACGATCTGGTTGCAGCCGTCGAGGTCGCCGGGCCCGGCTTCATCAATCTCACCTTGAAGCCTCAGGTCTGGGTCGATGAACTGCGCACCATGCTGCGCGAAGGCGCAGCGTATGGCAAAAGCGCAGTCGGCGCCGGCGCCAAGGTCAACGTCGAATATGTCTCGGCCAATCCGACCGGGCCGATGCATGTTGGCCATTGCCGCGGCGCGGTGTTCGGTGATGCGCTGTGCGGTCTGCTGGATTTTGCAGGCTATGACGTCACCCGCGAGTATTACATCAATGACGCCGGCGCTCAGGTCGACGTGCTCGCGCGCTCGGCCTACCTGCGCTATCTGGAAGCGCTCGGCGAGAACGTCGGCGAGATCCCGGAAGGGCTGTATCCGGGCGACTATCTCGTGCCGGTTGGCCAGGCACTTGCGGCAGAGCATGGCGACAAGCTCACGGCGATGCCGGAAAGCGCATGGCTGCCAATCGTCCGCAACAAGTCCATCGCCATGATGATGGACATGATCAAGGGCGATCTCGCCGCGCTGAACATCAAGCATGAGGTGTTCTTCTCGGAGCGGTCGCTGATCGAGACCGGCAACAACAAGGTCACCGAGACCATCGATTTCCTGCGCTCCAAGGGCGACATCTACGAGGGCCGTCTGCCGCCGCCGAAGGGCAAGCCGGTCGAGGATTACGAGGACCGCATCCAAACGCTGTTCCGCGCCACCGCCTACGGCGATGACGTCGATCGTCCGCTAATCAAGTCGGATGGCTCTTACACCTACTTCGCTTCCGACATCGCCTATCACAAGAACAAGGTCGATCGCGGCTTCCTCGAGATGATCGACGTGTTCGGCGCCGATCATGGCGGCTACATCAAGCGCATGCAGGCTGCGGTGAAGGGCGTCAGTGGCGGCAAGGCGGCGCTCGACGTCAAGGTGGTGCAGCTCGTTCGCCTGCTGCGTGCCGGCGAGCCTGTGCGGATGTCAAAACGCTCCGGCGATTTCGTCACCTTGCGCGAAGTGGTCGACGAGGTCGGTTCCGACGCCGTGCGGTTCATGATGCTGTTCCGCAAGAACGACGCTGTGCTCGATTTCGATCTCGCCAAGGTGCTCGAGCAATCGAAGGACAATCCGGTCTTCTACGTCCAATACGGACATGCCCGCGGCCACTCCATTTTCAAGAATGCCCGCGAAGTGGTTCCGGACCTCCCCGAGGATGACGCGGCCCGGACGGCCTATTTGGAGGATGCCCCGGTGGAGCGGCTGACGGATCCGGCCGAACTTGACCTTTTGAAGCGGTTGGCGCTCTATCCCCGGATGGTCGAGGCGGCGGCGGTTGCACATGAACCGCACCGAATCGCTTTTTATCTATATGATTTAGCCAGTGAATTTCATGCGTTGTGGACGAAGGGGCGGGATTTGCCCTATTTACGCTTCATTATAACTAATGATGCAGAAATCACGAGGGCGCGACTGGCTATGGTCCAGGGCGTCGTCTCGGTTCTGGCATCGGGCTTAGCCGTTCTCGGCGTCCACGCTCCGACCGAGATGCGGTAGGCAGGGGCGAAGGCCCTTCACGAATGGGGGTTCGTGGGGGTATCTGGCAGGGGCCACGCTCGTCATGGTTTGTTTGACATGGCGGGTTGGCGCTGTCCCGAAGGGGATGCATCATCACGATGGCTGATCGATATCAGGAACGACCTTTTCCCTCCGCCGATCAGGATCGCGGTGAGAGCGATCCGCTTGCGGAGCTCGCAAGGCTGATCGGGCAGAGCGATCCGTTGGGGGCTGCGGCCAAGCCGGCGCCGCGCCCGCTGCAGTCGCGGGCCAATGTGCGTCCGCAGCAGTACCATCCACCAGAGGAGGACCTCGACGCGCCTCCGGCCCCGCCGGCATGGATGCAGCGCGCGCGCCAGGAAACCCCGCCGCCGCCACTTCCATCACCTCTGCCGCAGGAGCAGGCTTACGACGACGAGCCGGACTACCAGCCGGCGCCGGTACATCCCTTGCACCGCTATGCGGCCCAGCATCAGGCGCCCGCGCAGGACTCGCAGGACTACTACGAGGCTCCGCAGCAATATGCCGACGAGCCGCAGCAGGACCCGTCGCGCTACGACGATGCGCTGTATGGGCGGCTCGAAAATGGCGAGCACGACGATCAGCGCGATCCGGCCTATTCGGACGATCCCTATGCGTACCAGGGCGAATACGAGGAGGAGCCCGCTCCGAAGAAGCGCTCGAGCGGCCTGATGACGGTCGCCGCGGTGCTGGCGTTGGCTGTGGTGGGGACGGGCGCTGCCTTTGCCTATCGCACTTACGTCGGTTCGCCCCGCTCAGGCGAGCCGCCGATCATCAAGGCCGACAACAGCCCGACCAAGGTAATGCCGGCACCGTCCGACGTGGGCGCCGCCAAGGCCCCTGACCGCATGCTGCAGGGCGATGGCGGCGAGAAGCTGGTGTCGCGCGAAGAGACGCCGGTCGACGTCAATGCGAGGTCTGGCGCGCCGCGCGTGGTGTTTCCGGCGCTGAATCCGAATACCAACCCGCCGCCGGTCGCGAGTGTTTCGCCGTCCGGTCCGCCGCCCGCAACCGGCGCGAACGGCACGATGCCGAACAACGAGCCGCGCCGAATCAAGACGCTCGCCGTCAAGGGCGATGCGGCTGAAAATGGCGGCATTCCGGCAGGGGCCAGCGCACCGCCGCCGAAGCCGACGACGCGGAGCGCTGCTGCCCCGGCCCAAGCTGTCGCTCCGGGGCCTGCCCCCATTGCACCGCCTCCGCCGGCGCGTAACCCGGCGTCGGCCAATGCCAGCGCCAATACGCCGATATCGCTGGCACCGCAGGCCGATACTGCTCCGCCGCCGACCCGGATGGCGGCCACCAATCCGGCCCAGCCGGCTGCCCCGGCCGGGGGTGGCTATCTGGTTCAGGTCTCCTCGCAGAAGAACGAAGCCGATGCGCAGGCCTCCTACCGGGCGCTGCAGAGCAAGTTCCCGAGCGTTCTGGGATCGCACTCGTCGCTGGTGAAACGCGTCGATCTCGGCGAAAAGGGCGTCTATTACCGCGCGTTCGCCGGCCCGTTCGGCTCGTCCGAAGAGGCAGCGCAGGTCTGCAGCAGTCTGAAATCTGCCGGCGGCCAGTGCTTCGTCCAAAGGAATTAACGCCGGTTTCCTTGACCCGGGGGCCGTGAGGGGCCTAATCGGCCCCCATGACAAGCCGCGCATTCATCACGGGCGTATCGGGACTGGAGCTGAGCGCCGCGGAGCGCGAATTCATCCGTGGCGAGCGGCCATGGGGCTTGATCCTGTTCAAGCGCAACATCGAGACGCCGGATCAAGTATCTGTACTTGTTGATGAATTTCGATATTGCCTAGGCGAGGCCGATGCGCCGGTCCTGATCGATCAGGAAGGCGGACGGGTGGCGCGGCTCGGGCCGCCGCATTGGCCAGTATATCCGCCCGGTGCCACCTTCGGCGCGCTCTACGACCTCGAGCCGGCGCTGGGCCTGAAGGCCGCGCGGCTAAGCTCGCGCCTCATTGCGGCCGACCTGATCGACCTCGGCATCACCGTCGACTGCCTGCCGCTGGCGGACGTGCCGGTGGCCGGCGCGGACGCCGTGATCGGCAACCGGGCGTATGGAACCGAGCCGGGCAAGGTCGCCGCGATTGCCCGGGCGGTCACCGGGGGGTTGGAGCAGGGCGGCGTGCTGCCCGTGCTGAAGCATATTCCCGGGCATGGAAGGGCCACTGCAGATAGCCATTTCCGGCTCCCGACCGTTGATACCGCGCGGAAAGAGCTGGAACGGACTGATTTTGCCGCCTTTCGACCGCTGGCGGACCTGCCGATGGCCATGACCGCGCATGTTGTGTTTAGCGCGTTAGACCCCGTCCAACCGGCGACGACTTCTGCGACAATCATCCGGCAAGTGATTCGCGGCGTAATTGGGTTCCAGGGTTTGTTGATGAGTGATGACGTGTCGATGAATGCGTTGGCGGGATCGATCTCGGATCGGACCCGCGCCATCGTCAACGCCGGTTGCGACATGGTCCTGCATTGCAACGGCAAGCTCGACGAGATGCGCGACGTGGCGCGCGAGACGCCGGAACTGACGGGCGAGGCCTTGAGCCGAGCCGCACGGGCGCTGGCCTCGCGAAAGCAGCCTGAGCCGTTCGACCGCCAGGCGGCGCGGGCTGAACTTGAAGCGTTGATGGATCGGGTAGGAACGGCATGACGGCTGAGATTCTATCGTTTGAAACCGGACGGCCCGCCGAAATCACCGACGGCGAGCCGGCGCTGGTCGTCGACGTCGAGGGCTATGAGGGCCCGCTTGACCTGCTGCTCACGCTGGCGCGGCAGCAGAAGGTCGATCTCGCCAAGATTTCGATCCTGGCGCTGGCCGACCAGTATCTGACCTTTATCGAGGCGGCGCGAAAGATCCGCCTCGAACTCGCCGCCGATTACCTCGTGATGGCCGCCTGGCTCGCGTTCCTGAAATCGCGGCTGCTGCTGCCTGAACCGGCGACGCCCGACGGGCCGAGCGCCGAGGAAATGGCGACCGCCTTGGCCAACCGGCTGCGGCGGCTGGAAGCCATCCGCGAAGCCGCCAACCGATTGATGAACCGGCCGCAGTTCCAGCGCGATATTTTTCCGCGCGGCAATCCGGAAACGATCGCCGAAATCAAGCACCCCAGATTCACGGCGACGCTGTTCGACCTGCTCACCGCCTATGCCGCGCAGCGCCAGCAGCGCGTGCTGGCGACGGTGCATCTGACCAAGCGCACGGTGTGGTCGCTGGCCGAAGCGCGCGCCTCGCTGGAGCGGCTGGTCGGCATGGCCGAGTCCGAGGAGTGGAACTGTCTCGACGATTACCTGCTCAGCTACGTGGTCGATCCCTCGCAGCGGGCGACGGTGTTCGCCTCGAGCTTTGCCGCAGCCCTCGAATTGGTGCGCGAAGGCGAGATGGAATTGAACCAGAAAGAGGCGTTCGCGCCGCTGTATTTTCGCAAGCGTCCGCCGCAGGCAGCAATGCCTGCGCCCGATATGACGGTCGAGTAAGTGGAAGGAGACCTAGCCATGGCGAGCCTGGCGGAAAAACGCATGGAAGATGCCGAGGATCATCCCATCGACCAACATACCGATCAGGCCGCGCGGCCCGAGGAATTGCGGCTGCTCGAAGCGTTGCTGTTTGCCTCCGCGGAGCCGATCGACCAGGCGGCCTTGGCCAAGCGCATGCCCGACGGCGTCGACGTCAAGGCGGCGCTGGCGCAGTTGCAGGCGGAATATGCGCCGCGCGGCGTCAATCTGGTGCGCGTCGCGAACAAATGGACGTTCCGCACCGCGGGCGATCTGTCGTGGCTGATGACGCGCGAAAGCACGGAGACGCGGCGGCTGTCGCGGGCGGCGATCGAGGTACTCGCGATCATTGCCTATCACCAGCCCGTGACGCGCGCCGAGATCGAGGAGATCCGCGGCGTGATCACGTCAAAGGGAACGCTGGATGTGCTGCTCGAAACCGGTTGGATTCGCCCCCGCGGCCGCCGCAAGACGCCGGGGCGGCCGCTGACGTTCGGCACAACGGAAGCGTTCCTTTCGCAGTTCAGCCTGGAGGCGCTGAGCGACCTGCCGGGCCTGGAAGAGCTGAAGGGTACGGGGCTCCTGGATTCGCGGCTGCCTTCCGGCTTCAGCGTTCCGACGCCGTCGGATGACGTGGCGCTGCGCGAGGACGAGGATCCGCTGGACGCTGGCGACAACCTGGAACTGCTGCTGGCGCCGGCCGCCGAGCCTGAAGGCGGCAGCGAAAGCTAGTTCCGATGGCTCCGGCTATCGCTCAGGCGGGTTAATAATAGCCATAATACGTAGCCGCGACAGCGATTTGCCGCGGCATGGGTCCTTGTTTTTGACACCCCGCGAGCCTACCTTCCGCGAAAGCTTGGCCGGAAGCCGGCCGTCTCTTTTTGGAGGGTTGCAGGATGGGTTCACTTAGCATTTGGCACTGGATCGTCGTGATCGCAGTGGTCCTGCTGTTGTTCGGCCGCGGCAAGATTTCAGACCTGATGGGCGATGTCGCGAATGGCATCAAGGCCTTCAAGAAGGGCATGCAGGACGATGAGAAGGCGCCCGAAAAGCCCGCCGAGCCTGTAAAGACCATCGATCACAATGCGACGCCGGCGCCGACGGCGCGAACGGATGTCGGCAGCAAGGCTGTCTGAACCGGGCATCTTGGACCTGGTGTCGGTTCAGGACACCGGTTGAGAAAAGGCGCGGGTTGCTCCAGATCTTGGTTATGATGGATTGGGGCGCGGACGTCTCGCGCGAGCGGAAGAATTCATGTTCGACATCGGGTGGAGTGAACTGGTCATCATCGCGGTTGTCGCGCTGATTGCCATCGGCCCGAAAGAGCTGCCGGGCGTGCTGCGCATGGTCGGGCAATGGATCGGCAAGGCGCGCAAGATGGCCGGCGAATTCCAGGGCCAGTTCCAGGAAGCCATGCGCGAGGCCGAAATGGCCGACCTCAAGAAGAGCTTTGACGAGGTCAAGGAGACCGCGACCGCGCTTTCCCCCGCTAATGTCATGACCTCCCTGCAGAAGGATGTCGACGAGGCCCTGCAGATCGGCGGCATCGACAAGCCTGCCACGACGCAAGTCAACGACGCGCAGGTGGCGTCCGCGATCAGCGAGCCCGTCACCCCGACCACGCCGGCAGCGCCGACGCCGGAAACCTTCGTCGAGGCCGAGGCGCATGCGGCCGCTTCCGAGCCGCTGGCGATCACCCGTGAAGTTCAGGCCGTCCAGCAGGACGTTGCGCCGGCGGCGCCCGACATTCTCAAGGACGCCAAAGCGTCATGACCATCGAAGACATCGAGGCCAGCAAGGCCCCCTTGATGGACCATTTGATCGAGCTGCGCTCGCGGCTGATCAAGGCATTGCTCGGTTTTGGCATTGCGTTCATCTTCTGCTTCTTCTTCGCCAAGCAGATCTACAACGTGCTGGTCTGGCCGTTCGTCTGGGTGGCAGGTGCCGAAAATTCCAAATTCATCTACACCGCGCTGCTGGAATATTTCCTCACGCAGTTGAAGCTCGCGCTGTTCGGCGCCGCCTTCATCTCATTCCCGATCGTGGCGACGCAGATTTATAAGTTCGTGGCGCCCGGTCTCTACAAACACGAGCGCGGCGCGTTCCTGCCGTATCTGATCGCAACTCCGTTCTTCTTCGTGCTCGGCTCGCTGCTCGTCTATTTCGTGGTGCTGCCGATGCTGGTTCGTTTCTCGCTCGGCATGCAGCAGATGGGCGGCGATGAGAGCGCGCAGATTCAGTTGCTGCCCAAGGTCGGCGAATATCTGTCGCTGATGATGTCGCTGATCTTCGCCTTCGGCGTCGCGTTTCAGTTACCTGTCATCCTGACGTTGCTGGGTCGGATCGGCATCGTCACCTCGCAGATGCTGCGTGAGAAGCGGCGCTATTTCATCGTGATCGCCTTCGTGATTGCCGCCGTGCTGACGCCGCCCGACGTCATCAGCCAGGCCTCGCTCGCGATCCCGCTGATGGCGCTCTACGAGGGCGCGATCGTCGCGGTCCGCATGGTGGAAAAGAAGGCCGCCGCGACGCAGGCCTCGACCACGCCGCCAGCAAGCCCGCCGCCAGAGGCCAATCCGGCCGAGTAGGCCGTCGTTCTCGCCCCCCAATCGGCCGTCATTCTCCGCGAAAGCCGGGAATCCAATACGCCGAGGCCCTCCGGATTCAGTACAGGCGTCTCTGGAATACTGGATCACCCGCTTTCGCGGGTGATGACGGGTGTGGTACTGGGGGCGCGCCGCGTGGAAATTGTCAACATACGCGTTGACTGTGCGCGGGGCGACGACCGAGGACCACACGGCAATGCACGACATCAAATCGATCCGCGACAACCCCCGGGCCTTCGACACCGGCCTGAAGCGCCGGGGGCTGGCGCCGTTGTCGGCTTCGCTGCTGGCGATCGACGAGAAGCGCCGGGCAGCCATCCTGACGTCCGAGCAGGCGCAGGCGCGGCGCAATGCGGCTTCGAAGGAAATCGGCGAGGCGAAGAAGGCCAAGGATGACACGCGCGCCAACAAGCTGATGGCTGAAGTTGCCGAGCTCAAGACCACGATGCCGGAGTTGGAGGCTGCGGCGAAGAGAGCGGACGAAGAGCTGGCGAAAGAACTCGCCGCGATCCCGAACCTGCCGCTCGACGACGTGCCCGAAGGCACCGACGAGCACGGCAATGTGCAGCGCCACGTCTACGGCAAGATCCGCAACTACGCCTTCACGCCGAAGCCGCATGACGATCTCGGCGGCGCGCTCGGCTACATGGATTTCGAAGCTGCCGCAAAACTGAGCGGTGCGCGCTTCGTCGTACTGAAGAAAGGTCTCGCACGGCTGGAGCGCGCGATCGGTCAGTTCATGCTCGATCTCCATACCAACGAGCATGGCTACACCGAGGTAAATCCGCCGCTATTGGTGCGCAACGATGTCATGTTCGGCACTGGCCAATTGCCGAAATTTGAGGACGACCAGTTCTGGGCCATCAAGGGCGAATTGCTTGCGGCTCCCGACGAGCGATTGAAGACCGAACGTCTGGGTCTCATTCCGACCGCCGAAGTCTCGCTGACCAACCTCGTCCGCGAATCCATCGTCGACGAAAAAGAACTGCCGATGCGGCTCACCGCGCTGACGCCGTGCTTCCGTGCCGAAGCGGGCGCTGCGGGCCGCGATACCCGCGGCATGATCCGGCAGCATCAATTTACGAAAGTCGAGCTGGTCTCGATCGCGACGCCTGAGACCAGTCGCGACGAGCATGAGCGCATGCTGTCCTGCGCCGAGGAAGTGCTGCGCCGGCTCGACCTGCATTACCGCGTGATGACGCTGTGCTCCGGCGATATGGGCTTCTCCGCGCAGAAGACCTACGACATCGAGGTCTGGATGCCCGGACAGGGCGAAGGCGGGGCTTACCGCGAAATCTCGAGCTGCTCGGTGTGCGGTGATTTCCAGGCGCGGCGCATGGATGCGCGCTCCCGAGGGCCCGACGGCAAGCCGCGTTTCGTGCATACGCTGAACGGCTCCGGCACCGCGGTCGGCCGCGCGTTGATTGCGGTGATGGAAACCTATCAGCAGGAAGACGGCTCCATCGCGGTGCCTGCGGTGCTGCAGCCCTATATGGGCGGGCTCAAAGCCATCGAGCGGGACAAATAGCGCAAAGCAAAAATGGCATTGCATCGCGACATCCTTTGGATCGGGAGGCAATGGGCTGTCACCGGCCACGGGATGCAATTGATCGACCAGCGGCTGATGGGCGCCTTCGATATCGAGGTGGCGCGCCTGTGGGACGACGATCTGATCGCGCGCATGCATGCCAAGGAATGGCTCAACGCCGCCGACTTCGACAAGGGACTGGCGGTTGCGCGGACGCGGCACAAGCCGCCGGAGGCGGGATCGGACCCAGTAGCTGCGACGTGTCCGGCGATCGAGCCCGTCGCGGCACCTTCGCCCAAGCCAGTGGACGCGAGCCCGGCCTCTCTGCCCGTCGAATCGGCGCAGCAGGTATCGCCAGACCTGCAGATGAAAATCGATGGCGGCGCCAGATTTGCCCGCCCCTGGCGTGTCTGGATGAAGAAAACCTGAGGAAATAGGCCGGTTTGCCTCAGCCGCGATAGCCGGATAAGACGACAGCCAAAGGCAAAAGCCTACCTCGACCTGAACCTGAAGGCATTTTGACGGATGCGAATTCTCTGCACCAATGACGACGGCATTCATGCGCCGGGTCTGAAGATCGTCGAGGAGATTGCCCGCGCGCTGTCGGACGACGTCTGGATCGTGGCGCCGGAGCTCGATCAGTCCGGTGTCTCGCATTCACTGTCGCTGAACGATCCCTTACGGCTGCGTGAAATCGGTCCGCGCCATTTCGCGGTGCGGGGCACGCCGACGGATTGCGTGATCATGGGCTCGCGCCACATCCTCGGCGAGAAGATGCCCGATCTCGTGCTGTCCGGCGTCAACAAGGGCCGCAACGTCGCCGAGGACGTCGTCTATTCCGGTACGATCGCGGGTGCGCTCGAGGGCACGATTCTGGGAATCCCGTCGTTTGCGCTGAGCCAGGAATTTTCCGTCGAGACCCGTCACGCGCCGCTGTGGGATACCGCGCTGAAATTCGGCCCCGGCATCCTGCGTAAGGTGATCGATGCCGGGGTGCCGAAGAATACCGTCATCAACGTCAACTTTCCCGCCTGCACGCCTGATCAGGTTAAGGGCGTTCGAGTGACACGGCAGGGCAAGCGCAACCTCGGTTTCCTGAAAATCGACAAGCGCCACGATGGCCGCGGCAATCCGTATTACTGGATCGGTTTCGAACGCGCTGCGATGATGGACACGCCGGCCGACGGCACCGACCTCGCAGCGTTGGCAGCGCGCTACGTCTCGGTTACGCCGCTGCGGCTGGATCGCACGGACGAGGCGTTCTCGGAAGAGTTGACGTCGACGCTGAAGTAGGCTCGTGAGCCAGTAGCCCGGATGGAGCGAAGCGAAATCCGGGATCAGTTCGTCCGCTCATGCACCGTTCCCGGATTGCGCTTCGCTCCATCCGGGCTACACGCGGCGCCTTAAACCGGAGCGCTCTTCAACGTAGACGCGATTACCTGTGCCAGCGTTTCCAATTGGAATGGCTTCTGCAGCGCGGGGCGGTCGCGATATTCCTGCGGCAGGCCGGAGGAGCCGTAGCCGGTTGCAAAAATGAACGGACGGTTGCGCGCGGTGATCAGTTCGGCTACCGGCGTGATCACCTTGCCGTTGACGTTGACGTCGAGAATGGCGAGATCGAATTCGGTCGTTTGCACCAGCTTGACCGCTTCGCCGATTTCGCCGGCCTCGGCGGCTACGCTGTGGCCCAACTCTTCCAGCATGTCAGCGACCATCATGCGGATCATGACCTCGTCTTCAACGAGGAAAACAGAACAGCCCGCCGGCCGTGTCGCTACCATGATGGATTCCTTGCCCTTCCGAGTGTCGAGGTTCGCAAAAAAAGGACCTGGGTGCAATGTCGGTATGGGCGGGTAGGCGTTGCGTAGAGACTCTTCGCGAAGGATTTTTCCCGGGCGCTAACGTCGGGACGCGGCCTCAGTTCCGGACCAGGAACCACAATCTTTAAGGAAATCGTTCCTTAAGTGCGCGGACGCTATATTACCATCTCGGCGAGGCCGAAGCATTGGATTGGCGGCAGACTCCCGCCACGAGACCGCTATGTCCCAAGAACCGCTCGAAAAGATGATGTTTCAGCTCACTCTGCGGCGGCGGGGGATCAGCGACCAAGCGGTGCTGCGGACCATGGAAGAGGTGCCCCGCGAGGCTTTCGTGGCGGCTGGCGATCGCGCCCATGCCTATCGTGACAGCGCGCTCGGCATTGCCTGCGGGCAGACCATCAGCCAGCCCTTCGTGGTCGCCTACATGACTGAGCAGTTGCAACTGCAGAAGCACCACAAGGTGCTCGAGATCGGGACCGGCTCCGGCTACCAGGCCGCGGTGCTGTCGCGGCTATGCGCGCATGTACTGACCATCGAGCGCTACCGGACGCTGGCGGACACCGCGCGCGACCGCCTCGAAGCGCTGGGCTACTTCAATATCGAAGTAATGTTCGGCGACGGTTTCCAGATTCCGCCCGGCGCCGGCGACTTCGACCGCATCATCGTGACGGCTGCGATGGAGCAAATCCCCGAAAAGCTGCTGGAGCGGCTGCTGCCGGGCGGCATCCTGATCGCGCCGGTCGGGCCCCATCATGGCACCCAGACCCTAGTCAGGGCGACCAGGACGGACAGCGGTTTTGAGCGCAAGGAATTGGTCGATGTCCGCTTCGTCCCGGCCCTGCCGGGAATTGCGCGCGAACTGTAGAATCCCGGATTGGCGGTTCCCGCCAACATCTTATTCCAAGGGTTAAGCGGTTATTTACTCGGTACGTGTTTACTCAAAACAGTATTTTGTTGCGTACGAGTGAGTAACCATGTCCCGTGTCGCCGAGTTGCTTCGCTCGCGTCGGGTGCCGCAAGCCGCGGTGCTGGCGCTGATGTCGGTCGGCTTTGCCGGCTGCAGCGCCGATATGCAGACGCGCTTTTCCGATACCTCATTCTCCAATCCCTTTGCTTCTCAGCCCGAAGCGACCGGTTCGGTGCGCGCTCCCGCCGTCGAACGCCGCGAGCTGCCGCAATATGCCCGGCCGCCGGCCTCGGCGCCGCAATATCAGTCCCAATCCTTGCCGCCGCCCGCGGTCACTGCGCCGACCGCTTATCCTGCCAGCTCGGGAGGGGTGTCGGGAGGAGGGCGCGGGATTTCGTCCTATGCGCCGCCGTCCCAATCGCCGATCGAGACCACCGCGACGGTGCCGCCGCGCTCGGTGGCCGCCGCGCGCCCCTCCGCGCCGGGCGGCACCACGATCATCGTCGGCACCAGCGACACGCTCGACATTCTGGCCAAGCGCTACAACGTTTCAGCCGCTGCGATCCTGCAGGCCAATGGCTATAAGGGTCCGCGCGTGTTGTCGCCCGGCCAGCAACTGATCATTCCGCGCCAGACGGCGACGGCAGCGCCCGCGCCGGCCCTCGCGCCTGCGGCCAGCAAGCCGGTTGCCACGGCGGCAGCGCCGACCGTCCATGTCGTCAACCGCGGCGATACGCTGATGACCATCGCCCGGCGCAATCAGGTTTCGGTCAGCGAACTTGCCAAGGCCAACAATCTCGATCAGTCCGCCAAGCTCAGCCTCGGCATGAAGCTGACCGTGCCCGGTTCGAAATCCGCGTCCGCAACTCCGGCGGCTCAGCCTGTTGCCGCAGCTCCCGCCCAGCCGGTCGCAGCGGTTGCAGCACCGGCCACCAAGGTCGCCTCGACCGGTGGTCCGCCGCAGAGCGCCCGGCTGGCACAGGCGACCACCAACGTCACCGAAGAGAAGCCCGTCATCGAGCAAGCCTCGGTCAAGCCCAGCGAAGCCACCGGCGCGCTGCCGACCTTCCGCTGGCCGGTGCGCGGCAAGGTGATCACGAGCTATGGCGCCAAGACGAACGGCAAATCGAATGACGGTATCAACCTGGCGGTGCCGGAAGGAACGCCGGTGAAAGCCGCGGAAGATGGCGTGGTCGCCTATTCCGGCAACGAGCTCAAGGGTTACGGCAATCTGGTTCTGGTGCGGCACTCCAACGGTTACGTCACCGCATATGCCCATGCGAGTGAACTGCTGGTGAAGCGCGGCGATACGATCAAGCGCGGCCAGATCATTGCCAAATCGGGTCAATCGGGTGAGGTGAGTTCGCCGCAGCTCCACTTCGAGATCCGCAAGGGATCGTCGCCGGTTGACCCGCTTCAATTCCTGAACGGGGCGTGACACAAGCGTAGATGGGGTAACGGGCCGGCCGATCGAGCCGCACGCTCGCTACGGCGCGATTTGAAAGCGCGCTCGCGTGCGGCTTTGCCGGGAGGCGGTCGTCCCTCAAACTGATGGTGTCAAAAACCGGAGTCGGGCAAGCCCGCTCCAAGCATCATCGAGGGACGACCATGTACTACTATGCGGGC